>NZ_JBAHWD010000045.1:0-61232 GCF_037044575.1 Nonomuraea sp. LPB2021202275-12-8
TTGATGGCGCAGCCGGTCCAGCTCGGCTGCTGCCGCAGCGGGCAGAGCCACCGTGGGCGGGCAAAGGCACGGCCGAGCGGTCGTCCCGCTGCCGGCTGAGAGAACAGACATAGGCACACGAAGTCTCAGCGCGCTGCCGCAGGGCCGGACCCGACCCTGCCCCCGCTGCCCGTTTCAGCGCCGGGAGTGATGCCGTACGGGAACCTGCGGTCCAGCCCGGTGAGGCGCAGCACCCTGGACACATGCGGGCGAGGCGCGGCGGGGATGAGCCACAGACCTGCCCCGAGGCGGGTGTGGAGGGTGGTCATGAGGTGCTCCGATCGGGGGCATCGCTGCATGCGGGCCTCACGGCGACAGGGCTTCGCGATGAGGTCGAACGTGGTCGGTGACCGCGCTGCGCGGGTGGCCGGCCGGCACCATACCGGGGGAGTACGGGAGACAAGAGGGCCGCGGGCTCGAGGCTGCATGAACACGTTGCGAGGGGGCCAGCGTGAGCGGTGTCGTGTGTGCGGTGACCTGATCATCCAGCAGGCTCGCCGGAGCTGAAAGCACCGATTTGAGCCAGGCTTATCACCACCGGCGATCACCGGCCAGGTGCCGGGTGTAACCGCGCTGTCGGCCCGCTCTTCGCACGGGTGGACATGCGAAGAGCGGGGTTCAGCCCTTTCAACCGGTCGTTGCCACCACGAAGGTAAACGAACCGGACGGGACGCCGTACACGGCGTAGTTTCCGTCCATGCGCAGGAACGTGGCCCGCTGCGAGCTGACAGTGGGGCGCCGATCCCCGGCCGGCACCCACACCTCAGCGGTGGTGTTCGCCGGGACCTCGACTGTCAGCTTGAACGTCCGTTGCCCGCGGCTCCATTCGGACCGCGCCACGCCCTGCGGCGTGGTGTAGCTGCCCTTGACGTAGGTGAGATCGCCCACCGGCTTGGGCTGGATGATGAGCTTGCGGTAGGCGTTCGAGTCGCCGGCTTCGCGGATGCCGGCCAGGCCGCTGTGGAACCACTCTTCGATCTGGGCGAGGATCATGTGGTTCTTGGAGTCACCCCGGTTCCAGCGTTCGCCGATGGTGGTCATGCCGCCGGGGTTGGCCGTGGTGGACTCCATGAAGTACCCGTAGCTCGGCTGATCGTTGCCCTGCAGCAGCTCCCACAGGACGTCGTCGCGGCCGCCGTCGGCCAGCGCCCGTACCGTCGGCGCCATGCCGATGGTGCCGCCGCTGAAGTGCGGCCCTTCACCGTTGGGATGGAAGGCGTAGACGAGTTCGACGAGCGCGTCGAGGACCGCCTGGCGTTCGCCGTCGGGTACGAGCCCGGCGTCCAGCGCGAGCGCCTGGGCCGTCTGCGTGGCGCCGGCGGTTCCGGCGTTGCCGTCGGTGGTGTAGCGGCGCAGCTGCTGGTTGTAGAAGTGGGCGTTGAAGGCGTTCCTGATGTCGGTGGCCAGCGCCTGGTAGCGGGCGGCGTCGTCGGCGTGGCCGGTCAGCTCGGCCATCGTGGCCAATTTGCCGATCATGATGTAGTAGCCCCAGGTGCCGGTGATCCGGCCCGAGGTCTGGTCGGCGGCCACCCAGTCGGCGAGGGCGGCGTCGACGATGTGCGCGTTGTCGCCCGTCCCCACCTTCTGGCGCTGGATGTAGGCGGCGAAGTCGACCATCTGGTCGTAGTAGCGCGTCATCGTCTCGGTGTCGCCGTACAGTTCGTACAACAGCGCGGGAACCAGGATGATGGCGTTGCCCCAGTTGATCTCGTCGCCGAAGCGCCCGCTGTAGCCCCAGTCGTAGACAGGAGTCTTCAGCGCCACGTTTCCGGCCATCGGGGTGTCGGCTATGGACTGCCCCTCGACGAGGTGCCGCATGGCGGTGCGCAGGTAGGCGGCGAGCTCGTAGTTGCGGTGGATGGCGCCCATCGGCATGGTGTAGTCGGCCGGGTAGGACAGCTTCTCCCGGCCGGGGCAGTCGGTGAACACCGACATCATGTTGGCGGCGAAGGAGTAGCGGGCCATCTTGTGGACGCGGTTGACGCGCGCGTTGGAGGTGGTCACCTCACCTGACGTGGGTGTGGCGGCCTGCAGGCGGATGCCCTTGATCAGGTCCTTTCTGGGGGTGTACCCCTCGGGCAGGCCGGTGACCTGGACCCACTGCATGCCGAAGTAGTTGAAGTCGGGATGCCAGCTCTCGCCGCCGCGCAGTCCGGCGGTGGTGTAGGTGTTGAACAGGTCGCGGCCCCGGTTGCCGCCGCCCATGAGAGAGGCCTGATCGACGGTCCCGTCTGGGGCCAGGGATTCGGCCGGTGCCATGCGGATGGTGACTCCGGCGGGCATGGTGCCCTTGAGGTTGAGCTGTGGCCATCCGGTGATGTTCTGGCCGAGGTCGAACACCCAGGTGCCGGGTACCGGGTTCGTCATCGACACCGGCGTGAAGGTCTCGACGGCCTTGACCGGCTCGGCGGTGCGGGCGACGAGTTTGGTGGCGAGGTTCGGCGGCGGCGCGATGCCCGCGTCCACCCAGGACATGTCCGATCCGTCGCGCCGCTTGGCGCCGGCGTCCAGGTCGGA
Organism: Nonomuraea sp. LPB2021202275-12-8; assembly: GCF_037044575.1. Classification (NCBI taxonomy): domain Bacteria; kingdom Bacillati; phylum Actinomycetota; class Actinomycetes; order Streptosporangiales; family Streptosporangiaceae; genus Nonomuraea; species Nonomuraea sp. LPB2021202275-12-8. The sequence continues at coordinate 2,557 of NZ_JBAHWD010000045.1, forward strand.
ACCCGGCGCATCCCAGCCGGGCTGCTCGTGGCGGGCGTCATAGTCCGAGCCGGAGTACCAGGCGTCGGTGACGAGGGGGCCGAGTGCGGTGCGCCAGCTGCGGTCGGAGACGACGGCCTGCGTCGATCCGTTGCGGTAAGCGATCTCCAGCCGTGCGATCAGGCGCGGGGTGACGGCTGCGCCGGCGCTGGCGTCGCTGGCGGCGATGTTGTTGCCGGAGCCGGTCACGGTCGCGCCCGCGGCGTGCGACTTGGACAGCTCCGGCGTGAAGGTGATCCCCGTTCCGTCGGCGCCCGCGGTGCCGATCGCGGTGATCGTCCGCGACTCCAGGTTGTCGCCGCCGTTGCCGGTGTCGATGTTGATGGTGCCGCCGACGTGGTAGTTGCCGACGTTGTCCAGCTTCACGGTCGCCGCGCCGGCCGCGGCGTCGGAGGCCAGTACGCCGCTGCCCTTGAGCTGGCTCTGCCACCAGGAATAGGGCGCTGTACGGCCGACGGCGAGGTTGGTGACGCTGCGCCGTACGTAGGCGGGTCCGTTGCCGAGCCGGACGCCTACGGTGTTGGCTCCGGCGCGCAGGTCGGCCGTGACGTCGTAGGTGCGGTACTCGCTGGACAGCTGATAGTTCGCGTTGCCGGGGGCAAGGACCTCGTCGCTGAGCCGGCGACCGTTCAGGGTGGGCAGGTGCAGGCCGACGCCCGACAGGTAGAGGCGGGCACTGCTCACGTGCTTCTTGCGGTCAACGGCGAACTGGCGGGCGAAGATCGGCATGGACTGTGCTTCGGTACGGCCCGGGTGTTCGATCCATTGCGCCGTACCCCAGTCGCTCTGCTGCAGCAGGCCCATCTCCCAGGAGGCGGGCTTGCTCCAGTCGGAGGCCTTCTTGCCGGCATCCCAGACACGTACCTGCCAGATGACCTGCTGGCGCGAGCCGAGGGGCCGCCCGGCGTAGCGGATGCCCGACTGGGCGGCGGAGTTCACCTGGCCCGAGTCCCAGATCACCCGGCCCCGCTCCAGGTCCGCCTCGCTTGTCGCGGCCCGGACCTGGTAGGCGGTCTGCTTGTCGGCGGGGCAGCCGGCCCGCGCGTTCGGCCGGTAGCACGGATGGGCACGGGCTTGCCTGGTCTCCGTCATGCGCCATCCCAGGGAGGGGACGGCACTGTCGATGACCAGAGGCCGGTCGTATCTACCGTCCACGCTGAGGTCGACGACCTGAACGGCAGGCTGATCGCCACCGGCGAGGGCCGGTGGAGCGCTGGGTGTCTGCGAGAGGACGAGAGCGAACGTCACTCCCAGGCCCGCCAGAACACGTATCCGGCGACGTAATAAGGACACAGGTCACTCCCTTCCCGGCCGCCGTTACCGGGACGGCCGGTACTTCCCCTGCTGGTGACGGAGCTGTCTCGGATGTCAGGGGGAGCGTGGCGACCGGATCGAGGCCCCTGCGGGCGATCCCGTTCGGCGCACATCGCAGCCCGTGGAGAAAGTCGAGCGCTGGCTGTGTCGGCGGCGTTCGTCGCTCAAGGAGCTTGTCCAGGCCGGCGGTGTGATCACGGAGGCCGGCGGCGGGGATGACGCTCGGGTCGCCGAGGGGTCAGCGCGAGGTGGACGGGGGCGCCGTCCCGAGCCAAGCTCAGGCATGCTCCTCTCATCGTAAAACGATTTAAGCACCTCGTGGATGCCGCTAACGTAAGCGTTCCCTCATATGCCGTCAAGAGGGAATTTGAGCAACGATTCTCGGATCCCCTGCATCTCAACTATCTAGGATGACGTTTTCTTGGGTAACGATACCCATCGAGATCAGGCCTCTGACCAGGCACGTCATGCCCTGCGTGCGGGCGGTTGTCGTGCGCCGGACGAGCTAGATCACTCCGGGTGAACAACGGCTGGACCTGAGGTTGAGCTGGGGGTCTGCGTCGCGAGTACGGCGAGATGTCGTCACGCGAGTGGCTGCTCCGATGCCGCCTGTCGACCGCACTTTCGGGTGGTCGACTACGACGCCGAGCAACCCGTGACCGACCTGACCGGCGCCCCGGCGAACGAGCCCGCCGCCTACGCGCGCGGTGACGCGGACGCAGCGCTGAACGCGGCACCCGTACGCCTGGAGATGACCTACCGGCTCTCCCGCACCCACCACAACGCGATGGAGCTCCATGCCACCGTCGCCCGATGGACCGGCAGCAGGATCACCGTGTGGGAGAAGACCCAGTGGGTGCAGAGCACTCGCGACGAAATCGCCGCCGTCTTCGGCATCCCGCAGACAGACGTGCGCGTCATCTCGCCGTTCGTCGGCGGAGCGTTCGGCAACGCCGCGCGGTGCTGGCCGCACACCGTGATCGCGGCCCTCGCCGCACGCGAGGCGGGCCGCCCGGTCAAGCTCGTGCTGACGCGCCGGCAGCTGTATTCCGGAGTCGGGTACCGGCCCGCCTACGAGTACAAGGTGCGCCTGGGCAGCGACCGTGACGGCCGGCTGGCCGCGATGATCCACGACCTACGTGCCGAGACGTCACGGTACGAGCGGTTTACCGAACGCGGCGTCCTGTCGCCCGGCCAGATGCTCTACACCACCCCCAACGTGAGCCAGGCGTACCGGACGGTGCCGCTGGACGTGAACACGCCGACCCCGATGCGCGGCCCGGGCTACTCCACCGCCGCCTTCCCCATCGAAAGCGCGATCGACGAACTCGCCCACGAGCTCGGCATCGACCCCATCGAGCTACGCCTGCGAAACGAACCCGACAACGACCAGGCCAGCGGACTGCCGTTCTCCACCCGGCGGCTGCGCGAGTGCCTGACCGTCGGCGCCCGCGAGTTCCGCTGGAACCGCCGCAACGCCAAACCCGGCTCGACCCGCGACGGAGACTGGCTGATCGGCACCGGCATGGCGACCGCGGTCTACGACACCCTCCGCGCCCCGGCCCAGGCCCGCGTACGGCTGAACGCCGACGGCACCGCCCTGGTCGAATCGGCCACCAGCGACATGGGCCCCGGCACCTACACCTCCATGACCCAGATAGCCGCCGACTCCCTCGGCCTGGCCGTACGCGCGGTGACCTTCCGGCTCGGCGACCCCATCATGCCACCCGCCCCTGTCCATGGCGGCTCGCTCACCATGGCCAGCGTCGGATCCACCGTCCAGGACGGCTGCGACAAACTGCGCCAGCAGGCGATCCAGCTCGCCGTGGGAGACGAGAAATCACCGCTGTACGGTTCCGCCGCCGCAGACGTCTTCGTCCGCGACGGTCGGCTACATCTCAAGGACAACCCCGAACGTGGCGAAACCTACCGGCAGCTCCTGGCCCGCAACAACCGTACCCACCTCGAAACGCTCGGCTCCTACACCCCGGCTCGCCCCCAAGCCTCCATGTACGCCTACGGCGCGGTGTTCGCCGAAGTGGCAGTCGATCGGCGGCTGGGCCTGGTGCGGGTACGGCGGATGCTCGCCGTCTACGACGCGGGCCGCATCATCAGCCCCAAGCTCGCCGACAGCCAGGCGATCGGCGGCATGGTGGGCGGCATCAGCGCGGCTCTGCTGGAGCACACGGTCACCGACCCCCGCGACGGCCGGAATCGTCAACACCAACCTGGCCGACTACCTCGTCCCCGTCAACGCCGACGTCCCTCAGCTCAAGGCGATCTACCTCGACGGCCGCGACGACACCGCCGACCCCATCGGCGTCAAGGGCCTCGGCGAGGTCGTCCTGGTCGGCGTGGCACCCGCCCTCACCAACGCCGTCTTCCACGCCACCGGCCGCCGCATCCGCCAGCTGCCCATCACCGCCGACGACCTGCTCTGAGAGCCTGCTGACGAAGGCTCAAGTGCTCGTCGGCATGGGACCGTAGAAGGCCGGTCCGATCTTGTCGGCTTCGTGGTGGTCGGGCTTGCGTTCATGGATCCGCACCAGGAGGCGGTAGCACCCGCGGTCATCAGCCCGCCAGTGCCAACCCCAGCAGATTGCCTGCCTCCGGCGAAACCGGCTGCCTCAGCAGCACCGGCCCCTGCGCCATGAACCGCGGCCGCGCCCCCCGGTGCTCGTCGGCGGCGTGCACGGTGAACGGGTGCACCAGGAACACATCGCCCGGCTCGCCCGTGGCGTGCACCACCGGGAAGTCTCGCGTGGCCTCGTCGACCACCGGCCCGGCCTTCATCGGATCCAGCACCTGCCCCGCGAGCGCCGCCCCCGCCGCCCGGTGAGAACCCACCCGGATCCGCGTCGGCGCGTCATCCGGGCCCACCCGCGACAGCAACGTCAGCACCAGCATCATCTCCGGCCGCCCGCTGACCGCGTACGTCCCGTCGGGCAGGGCCACATTCGCATCGATGTGCCACCCACGATCGTCGACCGCCGCCTTGCCGGGAAACCGTACCGGGATCGTGCCCAGCGCGCCACGCGGTGCCCAGCCGTCCGCCCCGCACACCTCATCCAGTGCCCGCGCCAGCCGAGCGCTGCGCGCCATCTCGCCCAGCGGCCCCTGACCGCTCAGGTCCGACGCCCACATCACCGGCTCGTCCCAGCCGGACGGATCGCCGGGGGAGCGGCCGCCCAGCTGCTCCCACACCTGCGCCAGCGCCGCCTCGGCCAGCTCCAGCGCCACCGTCGCGGCCACCTTCACGAACCCGTCGCGGACAAAAGCCTCACCATCGATTTCTGCCATGACAGCCACGCTAATCACAGGCGCAACCGATTAATGGATGGCGTCGGCACGCGCTCCTCCTGGGAGTGGAGGCCTCTCGGGTGTCGAGTCTCACACCCTTGACGCGCGCCGATACCAAGCTCCTTTGTCAGCAGGCTCTGAGACCGGCGAACCTTTCGAACGTGAAGAACAACGGGACGGGGATTGAGCTGTCGGGCTGCCTTGACACGGCTGTTGCTGTCCTCCGCCCGGTATCACCGTCGAGGCATCCCGCAGCCGAATCCTGGTCGGGCGGTTGGCGTCGTGCTGATCACGGGCACTCAGGCGCTGACCCGGGCCGGGACAGAGGGCCGTGGTCCGCATGGAGCCTCGCCGAGATCAAGCCATGCCTCCAGCTCATACAATCGGAACACGCCTCGGAAATGGAGTTTCATGGTCACGCCCGGTCGACGACGACGAGTGACGATCGCCGACGTGGCGAGCCACGCCCAGGTCTCCATCACGGCGGTGTCCAAGGTGATCCGCAACGCCTATGGCGTGAGCCCGGCCATGAAGGACCGGGTCAAGACGGCCATCGAGGAGCTCGGCTATCGGCCGCAGGCCGTGGCCCGGGGGATGCGCGGGCGCACCTTCACGATCGGCCTGGTTCTGCCGCACATCAGAAACCCGTTCTTCGCCGACATCCTCGACGGTCTCACTGAATACCTGGAGAAAACCGATTATCAGGCGTTCATGATCCAGGGCGGAGCCACCCGCAAGGTGGAGCAGCGGGCAGTCGACGCCCTGATGGACCGGCAGGTGGACGGCATCATCATGGTCGCTCCGCTGGCCTCGAAGGCGCGCCTGGAGGAGGTGGCGAAGGAGAAGCCGACCGTGGTGCTCGCACGCCACGAGCGATCGTCCTACTACGACTCGGTGTTGGATGACGACGAGGCGGGCGCCGAACTCGTGGTCAAGCATCTCGTCGAGCTGGGGCACCGCCGGATCGCGCACATCACGCACCAGGACGACAGCATTGCCCGGCCCGGCGATCTGCTGCACAACATCCGATCAGCGACCTACGAACGCGTCATGAGCGAGCACGGGCTCGCCGATGAGATCGCGGTCGCGACCAGCTTCTACAACGAGAAGGGCGGCTACGACGGCGCGCGCCAACTGCTGAGCCGTACGCCGCGCCCGACGGCGATCTTCGCGGGAGCCGATCAGGCGGCCCTGGGCGCGCTCGCCGCAGTCCATGAGTCCGGCCTGTCCGTCCCGGCGGACGTCTCGGTCGCCGGCTACGACAACACACATCTTGCCGCTCTGCCCAACATCGCGCTGACCAGCGTCGACCAGGACGGCGGCGAGATGGGCCGCGCCGCGGGCAAGCTCCTGCTGGAACGCGTCGAGGGCCGCATGACACCGGTGCGCTTCTCCGTCACTCCGAGCCTGGTCGTCCGCGGCTCCACGGCCGCGCCGCCTGCCCGGTAGGCCAGGTTCATCGGAACCAGGGCCACCCTGGTGCGGTGACCATTGACGTTCACCGGGGCCGGGCACAGGCAGGCGTCACCAGTCCCAAAGTCACTGTTGGGTGCGTGCCCGCAACGTCCAGGCCGATGGTCGGCTCGTCCAGCAGCACCACGGCTCTGACCCCATCAGAGCGACAACGCGGCCATGAAGGCCATGCTGGCCGCCATTCCGGCCGAGCACAGATCCTGGCCGATCACCCTTCGATGCCCGCCCCGCTCGGGCAGAACGCGGATGAGCCGAGCGCAGGTCCAGGCCAGCCCGATGAGCAGGGCCACCGTGGCCAGCGAACCGCCTCCATGCGCGTGCCCGGACGGAGCGCCGGCGAGATGGGGTCCGCTGAACGCCGTCAGCACCAACAGGATGGACATGACCACGAAGTCCTCGATGTGATGACCGGTCTCCGCGCGGCGGGAGGGGGAGCCGCAGAGCCAGCCGGCGGTCAGCAGCGCGAGCACCGCGACGGAGAGGAACAAGCCGCCCAGATGCCCGGCCGCCATGCCGAGCGCCATGACGACGTGCGGCCACCTCCTGGTGGGACGTACGGAGGGCAGCAGGGCCGGCGCGAGGGCCAGGACGCAGCCGACCGATACCCCCACCGTGTGGAGGAGGGGCATGAAGTGCTCCTTGCCGTTGTCGGTCGTTGGCACCCTCGGACAGGACAGCTCGGCAAGCCTGGGGCGCCACGACCGACGTCCCGAGCGACGCCGCCTGCGCGACATGCTCGAACGCACCTTGCGGCTCATCGAGTCGGCCGGTCCGCCCGACTAGCCTCGGCTGAGCGCGTGGCTGCGCAGTGTCCGCAGTGCCCCGCCCCAGGCGATGACCTGGTCCAGCATGGCGCCGACCGCGTTCTCCTGCTGGGCCGCCGGACTGAAGACGCTGTAGTTCTCGAAGTCGGTGAGCAGCGACAGGGTGACCTGGGCGCGCACGTCGGCGATCTGGAGTTCACCCATCATCAGCCGCAGGTGCTCCACCGCGCGGGCGCCTCCGTTGACGCCGTAGCCGACGAATCCGGCCGCCTTGTTGTTCCACTCGGAGTACAGGAAGTCGAGGGCATTCTTCAACGCGCCAGAGGTCGAGTGGTTGTACTCGGGCGTCACGAACACGTACGCGTCGAAGGAGTCGATCTTCGCAGCCCATGTGCGGGTGTGCGGCAGGTCGTAGCGGCCCATCGACGCCGGCATCACCTCATCCAGCAACGGCAGGTCGAAGTCCTTGAGGTCCACCAGCTCGAACTCGGCGTCGCCACGTTTGGCCGCGAGGTCGCCGACCCAGTGAGCCACAGCCTCGCCGTTGCGTCCCGGGCGCGTACTGCCGATGATGATCGCTACCTTGATCACAGGTTCTTCCTCTCTTTCCGTTACTCGGTCTTTCAGGAACGGGCGAGGCGTCATCGTGCACTCCTTGCGTGGGGAACGGTGCCCAACCGGGCGTCGTCGAGAATGAGCACCACGACGGCTCCGACGGTCAGGGTGGCTGGGGCGCAGTCGGTCGCTGTCGTGTAGCACCGACCGGTCGAAGGGGTCGGGTGGCTGAGCGGCTGCATGAGCGAGACTGCTGCGGAGGCGTACCCCCACAGCAGGGGCTGCGCAGCCGGCAGACGCCACGCTGACCGCACCACCGTCTGGGTGGTGACCGTTCAGGTCGGCTGTGGGACGATGATCACCATCTCAGTGACAGTGCGGTTGGTGATGATCACCGATGGGGGTGTCGAGGTCGTCGTCGCGGCCGGCCTGGATCCGCGGCCACTGGGCGGTCGGGCGGCCGTCCATCTGGAACTGGCCGCCTTTGGAACCCCAACGCTGCGGCCAGCCCTTGGGCGAGTCCTCCCAGGACTCCTGCCGGCCGTAGACGGTCCGATCCAGCAGTCCGTACGACGGTGCCATCGCTTCGTTGCCGCGGCCGGAGGTCCAGTAGGTCTCGTAGACCTGGTCACCGTCGCGGAGATAGCAAGCCAGGATGCCGAAGTACCGCTCTGCGATCAACCGGTCCACGGAGTCCTGCGGCACCGAGTACCAGGGAACGGTATAGCCCATGAAGTCGCGATAGCGCGAGCTCTCCTCGTACGCCCCCTCAGAGAAGACCGCGTAGCTCACGTCGCGTGAGTGCAGGTAGGCCAGCTCATTGACGTGGGAGGTGTTGAAGGTACAGCCCTCGCACTGCTGCGCGGCGGGCCTGCCGGGGTGCCACATGTGGAAGTAGGCGATCAACTGGGACCGACCGTCGAAGATGTCGATCAACGGCACCGACCCGGCGGCCCCGATCAGCGGAGTCCGCGGATCGACTTCGACCATCGGCAGGCGGCGTCGAGCGGCGGCGATCGCATCGCCCTCACGGGTGTGCGCCTTTTCCCGGATCCGAAGCCGTTCCAGTTCGGTCTGGAATGTGGCCCGGTCGGCGACCGGGGGCCTGGCCGCGTCGCCGATCGCCGAAACGTGGGGTTCGGTGGGCTGGTTGGTCATGGTGAAATCCCTTTCTCGTCGATGCCCGTGCAGAAACAGCCGTTTCCGCACGCTTCGGGACGTGGTGCTGGGTGATCCCTCGGTGGGCTGGACGACCGGCCGCGGCCGAGCGCTCCGCCGGGTCAGGCGCCGGGCCGCCTTCCGCTCCCGGGCGGCGCGGTGGGCAGCGCGGTGGGCAGCGCGTTCCTGCCCCCGATCCGGACCAGCTCCGCGTACATCTGGTTCGGCAGGTCGGGGTCCATCATCTGTCCGAACATGATCATCTCCTCGGGCGGCGGGACGGTGCCGCTGATTTCTGTCTTGCCCCACCTACGAACGGGATGGGCTGAGAACGACACATCGGTGCGACGGTTCGGTCCGGATCAGCGCCCGACCTGGCCAGGGAATGCCTGTGTGATCTGGAGGTCTGGTGCGCCGCGGGCTACCGGCTGCCGACGGCAGTGTGGACGTCCGCCTCCAGCAGGTCGGTGTTGATGGCGAAGGCGGCGGCAGACCCATGCCAGCGGCGACGGTGACCTGGGCGCGTGGGTCGATGAGGTGACCGGCAGCCCAGACGCCGGCAACGCTGGAACGGCCGGTGCGGTCGGTGACGATCCAGCCGTTGTCGTTCGGAAAGCGTCACCGAGCAGAAGCTCACCTCGACCCTGCGCGGCGGGGGGATGGCCGGTGAGCGTCCCACCGAGCCAGGACATGCTTGGTCGATCTGTTCCACCCGTCCTTTAATGAGCCGCACGCCGTACCGGGCGATCTCGGCGCGGCCGAGTTCGAGCAGTGTCGCGGGGGCCAATCCGTCGCGGGACAAGAAGCCGTACATATGCGCGGTGGGCGCCCTGCGCGGCTCACCGGCATCTATCACCACCACCTTGCGGCGGGCCCGTCCAAGCAGCAGGGCGGCGCTCAGGCCGGTCGCTTCGGCGCCGACCAGCACCACGTCGTGGACCCCATAGTCGGCAGTGCGTCGTGCGCCGACGTTCTGGTCGTTCGGCGCCTTGATCATGGCAAACACCTGGAGCTCCGTCTCGTGATGTCGATCAGATCGCGTCTCTTGACCCGAGGCCGGGCAGGATCCGGTCGGGGTCGTGGACGGCCTTCACTCGCTCCAACCTCGGGAGGTTGCCGCCCCAGTAGGAGCGTTCGGGACAGGTGAGGGTCGGGTCGGGGAAGTTCGGGTACACGCCCCCGCTCGCCCAGGAATGGACCGTCTGCCAAGAACGGTGCAGCCACTCGCTTTGCGGGAAGACGGCGTCGGACAGAGCCGGTCGGACCGTGGCGGCGTGTTTGAGCAGGAATCGCTCGCCCCGATGTGGGAACGCCGTGGCATGCCACGACACGCGGTTGTAGGCGCCACCCCACGGCGTGAAGTCGAGTTCGCGGGATTCGCCGGCCCGCCGGTCGGCAACCAGCTGATTGACCAGAGCATCGAGCGCGCCCGGCGGTATGTCCTGCCGGAAGAAGTCGGACTTGCTGAACAGGCGCCCGGCATCGTCGCCGGGCACCCGCGTGGCGAGAGCGGCCTGGGTGCCCATCCAGGACTGCTGTCGGCGCCACCGGCTTTGCGGGCGGGCCCCGACCATGGCGATGAGATCGTCAAGGAGATCATCGGTGTGTGCAGGCGACAGCCCGACGGCCGCGCCTAACAGGCTCACCCGCGCTCGACCGTGCGGCTCGGCTGGGACGGTGAGCAGCAGGCTTGCGGCGAGCTCGTCCGGCGCGTCCGGACCCCACCTCTGCCAGGCGTCAACGACCTGGGCCGCAAGCTGATAGTCCCACCTGAGCTCCACGGCGGTGCATTGTGGAGACGGAACCAGCGCGAAGGACAACTCCGTGACGACGCCAACACCGGCGGCGCCACCACCCCTGAGGGCCCAGAACAGGTCGGCATGCTCGTGCGCGTCGCAGTGCACGAGGCTGCCGTCTACGCGGACGACACGCGCTCCAACGAGCCGGTCACAGGTCAACCCCCAGGAGCGTCCGAGAAAACCCATGCCGCCGCCGAGGGTCAACCCGGCGATGCCGACAGAAGGGCCGCTCCCGGCGGGCAGCGTGTGGGCGTGCTGATCGAGGCACCGATACACGTCGGCGAGCCGCGTACCCGCGCCGACACGTGCGTACCCGTCCTTTAGGGAAACCCCGGTGAGTTCGCCGAGATCGACGAGCAGTCCAGTGGTTGTGGACCGCCCAGCCAAATCGTGTCCGCCGCTGCGCACCGCCACGGGAAGGCCGTTGTGCTTCGCGAAACCAAGTGCGGCTGCAACATCGGAGGCGGTTCGGCAACGCACCACCGCCTGCGGACGCACCTGACCAAAGCGCTGCCCGGCCGGTCTGAGCGCCGCATCGTAGCCGGCGGAATCGCTGGTCAGTACGACGCCAGTGACCCGCTGCGCCAAAGCGCGCCAAGACCGGGGCGGCAGCGCATCGACGACGCCACTGTCGGCCTGATGTCCGTTCCTGATCACGGAATTCACACTAGGCGGCTGTGACCCGACTGGACATGGCCATCGAGGCGCACCTAGGCATTCAATCGGTGCAATCGTAAAGTGGACATCGTGAATTATTCACGATCGGCAAATGACCTCGATGACCTCGACTGGAAGCTCCTCGACGAGCTGCAAGCCGACGCCCGGCTGTCTTACAACGAGTTGGCCCGACGGGTACATCTCTCCGCGCCCGCCGTCGCCGAGCGGATTCGTCGCCTGGAACGACGCGGCGTGATCGTCGGCTACCAGGCCCAGATCGACCCCACCGCGGCCGGGTTTCCCATCCAGGCGTACATCCAGCTGCGCTGCGCTCTTGGCTCTTGCCTGCTCAAGAGTTCTGCCGCCGAGGACTACCCCGAAGTGGTCGAGGTCGACAAACTGAGCGGCCAACACTGCTCGATGCTCAAGGTCAGAGCCTCGTCACTGGCGCATCTCGAAGGCGTGCTGGAACAGATCGGAAAGCACGGCGAAATGGATACCCACATCGTCTTGTCCACGCAATACCACGACCCGCGAGTGCGCCGAAACCACCCCGACCGGCCAGTAACCGCCTCCGCGGGTTGGACGCGTCAGCGTGCGGGAGCTTCGGATTCAGCGGACGACTAAGAAGTCCCAAGAGAATGATCTCTGTCGTGCTGCGGGGTTCTGGGCTTATGCGGGCTGACCGTGTCCTAGGGGCGCTGGTAAGAGTGACTGAGCCCCAAACAGGGTTGATTGCCTCCTCGGGCTGAGACTCGCGGTTCACCTGCCGAGGCGGCGAGTGCGCGACGGTCGGGGGTTGAGCAGGTAGGCCACCGCCATGTCATCCGGCTCATCCGGCTCATCCGCGAAGTCGGCCACACTCCCACCATCACCTGGCTGGACTACAGCAACTGCCCCGGAGGCATGGACGCCATCGACGTCACCATCGGTCACCGCCCGGCCGGCGGTCCGCCTGCTATCCCACGATCGGACACCGCCAGGCTCCTATCCGTCACAGCGGCGACCACAGCGGCGACCACCGAGGATGAGCGGCGCAGGAACGCCCGTGTGGCGGTGCTGCCCATCGGCGCCGTCGCCCAGTAAGGCGACCAAGAATCCGCCCCGAGGGTGACTTCGGCATCACGTCGACCAGTTCGATGCGCCGGATGCGTTTGTAGGGGGCTCTCTCACTGAGGCTGGTGAGGATGTCCCTGCGTGGTGCGAGGACGAGGTGGATCCCGTCGGCGCGCCGAGAGGGACGGCGCCGGCACCGCGCAACCGTGCCGGCCGTGGTCAGGTTGACGAAAGCCCCGCCATGCCCCTTCCGCACACGATCAAGCCTCAACGTGGCGCCGCACCCTTGAACTCGCGACCGGCTCATCCTTCCGCCGGGCGCTGGTCAACGAGAGAAACGTTACTCAATTAGTGCCATCATTAGCCATCTCATCTGCGAAAAGGCTGGAAACCGTTACCCAAATTGGCTCTTGACAGCCCTTCATGTAACGCCTACGTTAACCGCATCGGGGTGACGTTTAAAACGATTCAATAACCCTGGAGGGGTGTGTGAAGACCTCCCATCGCACGCTTGCCGCGGCCCTGGCCGTGCTCGCAACGTCGGCCCTTGCCTCGTGCGGATCCGGTTCGGAACCCGCTGCCGACGGCACCGTGACCCTGTCCTTCATGACAGGCAGCGACCAGTCGACCGTGGACACCTCCAAAGCGCTGGCCAACGCCTTCATGAAGGCCAATCCCACGATCAAAATCAACATGGAGCACCAGCTGGGCGGCAGCGAAGGCGACAACGTCGTCAAGACCCGGCTGTCCACCGGTGAGATGACGGACGTGTTCTGGTACAACTCCGGCTCGCTGCTGCAGGCGCTCAACCCGGCCCAGACCCTCGTCGACCTCACCGAGAACCTGGACGCTGCCAAGAAGTTCCTGGCCTTCGTCGCCTCGTCGGCCGGCACGGAAGCCGTGACCGCGGCCGTGCGGCCGGCCGGCCCGTACCGCATCAAGGGCTCCAAGCTGCCCGACGACGCCATCCAGGTGGCCAAGGACCTGCAGGCTTACCTTGACAAGGGCGCCACCTCGCCCGCGCTGGAGTTCCTGTCGCCCATCAAGGGCCCCTCGCTGGAACAGATCACCGTCGCCGTCGGCTCCGGGCTGACCCGCCCCGCCGAAGGGGCCGCCCAGTACGACAAGGACGTGGAGAAGCAGGCCAAGCAACTGGGGCTGGCAGGGTGGTGACCAAGCACTACGCCGGGCCCCGCACCGGGCCCGGCGTGCCGCTTCGGCAGCGACACGCCCGAGGGGCGGCCAGGCGCCGATCGGCCTACCCGTACGCGCTGTACGTTCCGGCCGCCGTCGTCTACCTGGTGATTTTCCTGGTGCCGACGGTCATGGCGTTCTACTTCGCGTTGACCCGCTGGACCCTGTTCGACAGCACCTTCGTCGGCCTGCAGAACTTCCGCGACTTCCTCGCTGAGCAGAACCTCCGCATCGGCTTCCAGAACACCGTCATCTACGCCGTCGTCACCAGCGGCCTCAAGGTCGTGCTCGGGCTGCTGCTCGGCGTGCTGCTCACCTCCGGGCTGCGGCTGCGCGGTTTCCTCCGCTCGGTGGTGTTCTTCCCGGTGCTGGTGTCCACCGTGGCGGTCGGCATCACGTTCAGCGCACTGCTGCGGCCCGATACAGGCCTGGTCAACAAGACCCTCGCGCTGGTCGGCGTCGACGGCCCCGACTGGCTCGGCGACGCGAACACGGCGTTGCTGTCAGTGGCGCTGGTGGACGTGTGGAAGGGGGTCGGCCTGGCCACCGTCATCTACATCGCCGGCATCATGTCGATTCCCCCGGACTACTACCAGGCCGTGGCGGTGGACGGCGGGGGCGCCTGGCACCGCTTCCGGCATGTGACGCTACCCCTGAGCTGGCCCGCCACCTACTCGGTGATCATCCTGTCGTTCATCGGCGGGCTACGCTCGTTCGACCTCATCTGGACGATGACCCGCGGCGGCCCCGGCTTCACCAGCGACACCATCGCCTCGATCATCTACAAGCAGTACCAGGCCGGCTTCTTCGGCCTGTCCACCGCGGGCAACGTGCTGCTGTTCCTCGTCGTCACCGCCATCGTCGTCCCGCTCAACTACGTCCTCGGCAAGAGGCAGGTCGCCGTATGAGAACGCTCAAGAAGCTCAGTGCCGAGACGATCACACTGGTCGTGGCCACCGTGATCTTCCTGGTGCCGTTCTCCTTCATGCTGCTGACCGCGGTCAAGGACCAGGCGCAGGCCACCGACCTCGACTTCGCCTGGCCCACGAACTGGCCGATCGTGCGGAACTTCATGGACGTCATCGAGGCGCGCGACTACGTGCTGCTGCGCGCCTTCGTCAACAGCACGATCCTCACCGTCGCCTCCGTCGCACTGATCGTCATCTTCGCCGCCATGGCCGCGTTCGTCCTGCAACGCCGGGCCGGGAAGGTCGGGTCGCTGGCCAACTTCCTCGTGCTGTCCGGGCTGATCATCCCGCCCGCGATCGTGCCCACCATCTGGCTGCTGCAGGCGATCGGCCTGTTCAAGACCCTGCCCGGGCTGATCCTCGTCGAGGTCGCCTATGGGCTGTCGTTCGCGGTGCTGCTGTTCCGGGCGTTCATCGCGGCCATCCCCCGCGAGCTGGACGAGGCGGCCCAAATCGACGGCTGTAGCGGTCTGCGGCTGTTCTTCCGAGTGATCTTCCCACTGCTCCGACCGGTCACCCTCACCGTCATCTTGACCACGTCGGTGGCCGTCTTCAACGACTTCGTCAATCCGCTCTACTTCACCCCGGGCAACGAGAACGCCACCGTGCAGGTCACCCTCTACAACTTCCAGAGCCAGTACAGCACCCAGTGGAACCTGCTGTTCATGGACATCGTCCTGATCACGGTACCGCCGCTGCTGCTGTTCATCTTCTTCAACCGCAAGATCGTCGCCGGCATGACCGCCGGCGCCATCAAGGGATGACATGACCTTCCTGAACGTCGAACCGGTCACCTTCGAACACCACCGGGAGCCCCTCGGCATCGGGGAACGCGCCCCACGCCTGTCATGGATCACCCAGACCGACATCCCCGGCTGGCTGCAGCGAGCGTACGAGATCGAACTCGGCGACGGCGCCTCCACCGGCCTCGTCGAGTCGGGGGAGTCGGTGCTCGTCTCCTGGCCGGGGCCGGCCCTCGGCTCGCGCGAACGGCGCGGCGTCAGAGTGCGCGTCCACGGTCACGACGGCTCAACCAGCGACTGGAGCCCCTGGTCTTGGGCCGAGACCGGACTGCTCGCCACGGCCGACTGGCGGGCGAGGGCGGCGTCGCCGCCGTGGGACCTGCTCGCCGACACCGATGGCCCCGCCCTGCTGCTGCGCCGTGACTTCACCCTGCGCGGACCCGTCGAGCGCGCTCGCCTGTACATCACCTCCCATGGCACGTATGAAGCCGAGCTCAACGGCCACGTCGTCGGCGACGACGTGCTCGCCCCCGGCTGGACCAGCTACCATCACCGGCTGCGCTACCGCACCCACGACGTCACCGGCCTGCTGCGCGAGGGCCTCAACACCGTCGGCGCCACCCTCGCCGACGGCTGGTGGCGCGGCCGCATCGGCTTCGCCGGCGGCAAGTCCGCCGTCTACGGCGACCGCACCGCGCTGATCGCCCAACTGGAAATCACCTACACCGACGGCACAACGGACACGGTCGCCACCGACGGGGCCTGGCGCTGCGCAGCCGGCCCGCTCACGGCCGCGAGCCTGTACGACGGTGAGACCCACGACGCCCGTCTGCTCCCCGACGGCTGGTCACAGTCCGGCTTCGACGCCTCCACCTGGCTGCCTGCCGAGGTCCTCCATCACGACCCTGCCCTTCTGGTCGCCCCGACGGGGCCGCCTGTCCGCCGCACCGAGATCCTGCAGCCGGTCGAGGTCCTGATCGGGCCGTCCGGCGAGACCATCCTCGACTTCGGCCAGAACATCTCCGGACGGTTGCGCATCCGCGTCCAGGGCCCCGCCGGGCACATGGTCTCGCTCCGCCACGCCGAAGTCCTGGAAGACGACGGCGCCCTGGCGTTCCGGCCGCTGCGCCATGCGGCCGCGCACGACCGCTACATCCTGCGCGGCGACGCCGAACCCGAGACCTTCGAGCCGCGCTTCACCATCCACGGCTTCCGCTACGCACAGATCGACGGCTGGCCGGGAGAGCTGCGGCCCGGCGACGTCGTGGCGGTGGTCTGCCATACGGACATGCGCCCCACCGGGGACTTCGACTGCTCCGAGCCGCTGCTGAACCGGCTGCACGCCAACGTCCGATGGAGCATGCGCGGCAACTACGTCGACCTTCCCACCGACTGCCCGCAGCGCGACGAACGCCTCGGCTGGACCGGCGACATCCAGGTCTTCGCCCCCGCCGCGTCCTTCCTCTACGACTGCGCAGGCCCGCTGACGTCCTGGCTTGCCGACCTCGGCGCCGAGCACCGCCGTCACGGCACCGTCCCCGTCTTCGTCCCCTGGATCTCACTCGAACCCGTCCCTGACGTACTGCCGACGGCGGCCTGGGGTGACGCGGCGGCCGTGGTGCCATGGACGCTTTACCAGCGCGCCGGTGACCTCGGCCTGCTGCGAGAGCAGTACCCGAGCATGAGCGCCTGGGTGGACCAGATCGCGGGTCTGGCGGGCGAGAGCTTCCTGTGGGACGACGGGCCCCAGCTCGGCGACTGGCTCGACCCGACCGCCCCGCCCGAGCGTCCCTTCGAGGCGCAGACTGATCCGGCCCTGGTCGCCACCGCCTACCTGGCGTACTCCGCCAGGCTGGTCGCCGAGACCGCCACACTGCTCGGCCACACTGCCGACGCCGCCCGCTACCGAGAGCTGGCCGAGCGGGTCCGGGCCGCCTTCGACGCCGCTTACGTGACGTCCGAGGGCAAGGTGACCAGCGACTCTCAGACCGCCTACGCCCTCGCCCTGCGGTTCGGGCTCCTCGACGGTGATGAGCGCCGCGCCCGTGCCGGAGAGCGCCTGGCCGAGCTGGTACGGGCGAACGGCCACCGCATCGGCACCGGCTTCGTCGGCACCCCGCTCATCTGCGACGCGCTCACCGACGCCGGCGCCGTCGACGACGCCTACCGGCTGCTGCTGCAGACCGAGTGCCCGTCCTGGCTATATGCGGTCACCATGGGCGCGACCACGATCTGGGAACGCTGGGACAGCATGCTGCCCGACGGGACGGTCAACCCCGGCGAGATGACCTCCTTCAACCACTACGCGCTCGGCGCGGTCGCCGACTGGATGCACCGCACGATCGCCGGCCTCGCCCCGGCCGAACCCGGCTACCGCCGGCTGCTCGTCCGCCCACGCCCCGGCGGCGGCCTCACCCACGCCCGCGCGAGCCTCGCCACGCCGTACGGCCGGGCCGAGGCCGGCTGGGAACAGACCGATGACCGGATGACGCTCGTCGTGGTGGTGCCCGCGAACACCACTGCCGCCGTCCACCTGCCGACTGACCCGGACACCGCCATCGAGGTGCGGGCAGGACGGCACGTCTTCCACTGGGAGGCCAGGTGATCAAGACGCACGACTTCCGGCACAACGGGTTGATTCTGCGCTCCACGCTGCACATTCCCCAGGGACGTACGGGAACCTCCTGGCCAACGGTGGTGTTCGTCCACGGGTTCTCCAACAACCGCATGGAGAACCGCTCGTTCGTCCTGATGGCGCGGCTGCTGGAGAGCGACGACATCGCGTCCGTCCGGTTCGACCTGTCCGGGCACGGAGAGAGCGACGGCGACTTCTTCGACGTCACCATCACCGGCGAGATAGCCGAGACCCGGTCCGTCGTGCAGGCCGTGCGCGCCTTCGACTTCGCCGACCAGGAGCGGATCGGCCTGGTCGGCATGAGCATGGTGGGCGTCGTCGCCGGGATCGTGGCTGCCGAAGAACCCGGCATCGGCGCCGAGATCAGGGAGAAGGCTACTTCGACGCCGACAGCCACCGGATGAGCCCTGCCCTGGTCGACGACATCGCCGGCCTCGACGTCTACGGCCGGTCGCGTCCGTATGCCGGGCCGGTGCGTATCATCCACGGCGATCAGGACGACATCGCGCCCGTCGCCTACGCCCGCCGCTACCTCGACCACTACGCGGGCAACGCCGAGCTGGAAGTCGTCGAAGGCGCCGACCACGGCTGGTCCAGCGTGCCCCACCGCACCCGGCTGCACCAGTCCACGTTGCAGTTCTTCCGCGAGCACCTGGAGCCATCCGCATGATGGGTCTCGGATCCCGCCGGGGACCCGCTCACGGTGGGAACTGCCGCTGGCGAAGGCGGTCCGGCGCCAGTTGTGGATCAGGCGGCCTTGTGGTGGCAGCGGTGTCGCTATTCAGTCGAAGGGAAGCTCTGGTCGACGAGGGCACTGGGGCGAGGCAGTGTTCCGGTCAGGGATGACGCAGCGGCGACCAGAGCGGGGCGCGGCGCTACGACGCGGCCGGCATGGGCGGCGTTGTGCGAATACTGGCTGAGGACAGCGGCTTGTCGGCCACCGGAGAGTGGCCAGTTGGTGTGGAGCATGAGGGCCTGGCCGAGGTCGTCGAGGCGGAACTTCCAGCTGATCTTCGTGTGGCCGGCGGCTGTGAGGGGTCGGCCGCCGATCACCGCGCGGAAGGTGGGGGAGACGGCGTGGAGTTCCTTGAACGTGATCGTTCCCTGGTAGTAGGTGGCCTTCTTCCGGGGGCCGTACTTGGAGGGGCGCTTGGTGGTCGACTTGGCCAGCAGCGTCTTCAGCGTGGCGGGCTCGAACAGATTGATCAGCTGATCCCCGTAGGCGGCCGTAGCGGCGCTTCGCGCGCCTGCCTCTGCCCACGTCTTGCCTTCCGGGATGACCGGCTCGTACAGCTTGCCGGACCGGTAGAACCGCCCGTTGACTGTGATCGAACGGTTGGGCTGCGCCTCTGCGGCGACCTTCTCCGCGTTCCAGCGGCCTTTCGCCATCTGGTCCCGCATGCGACGGTGAGGGCGCAGGGTGCGGGTCACGTCGGCGGCGCCCACGCCGGCGCCACCGAGGCGAACGGTGCCTCGCTGTTCGACGGCGAAGATCTCCAGACCGCCGGCCAGCAGGCCGCCCAGTTCCACCACCCGTACGGCGTGCTTCTTGGCGATCTGCCCCTGAGAGCCACAAGAGGGTCGACGGCGGCCTGGGCGTGCGTGGGCGAGGTGAGCGGTAAGGCGAAGATCGTGCCTGAGGTGGCAAGGGTGACCCAGAGTCTCATGCGCGCTTTCATCATGATCGGGAAGTATCGCAGGTCTCGTGATTTACACACTGATCGCCTTGGACGGGTATCGGGAAAGCGCATGGCGCCGCGTGGGCGTCGGCTGGCTCGTTCTGTGACAGCGTTCGCGCTTTCAGGTTGCCAGCCGCCTGTTACTCCGCTTACGAGCAGATCCAGGGTGAGCGGATAATTCATCGAGATGCTGTGAACGCGGACAACCGCCCCACTCCCAACCTCTCAGTCCCTGACACCCACGTCTACATCCCGCCACCCGATCCCGGCCTGAGCCCAGCGGCCTCACCGCAAAACACTGCCCCGGCGAGCGCCGCCCCCTAGCTTCCATCCACGCTTTCGAAACTGCTCAGCCAGGACCGCCTGCGCCACGGTGGACGCGGAATGTAGGCAACAGGTGGTCCGGCTGAGAATGCCCCAGGCTGCGGGGCGGAACTCGCCCGATCGGAGGGCTCTCCCGAGCTGTCGTCCCTTCCACTGCTCAGGTGTTGATGTGGAGGACCCAGATCGACAGGTGATCCACGTCGTCTGGGCCGTACGTGTAGAGCGCGCGGAAGGTCGGCATGATCAGTTCGTACGCGCCGGGGATCTCGGCGTACGGTACGGCGTCGGGGGGTGTGGGATCGTCGCCCAAGTCCAGCAGCATGTCAACGATCGACGCGCGCAGGGTCATCGGCGCCAGGCTCAAGGCGACCTTGACGTCGGGGGCGAAGTGGACGGGGATCTTCACTTGGCGGCGTCACCTAGTCCGAGGTCGGCGTACGCGTCTTCACGCGATGTGTAGACCGTCATCTCGAGGTCGCCCCGGGTGGCGGCGTCCATCTTGGCGCGGATGTCGGCGGCTTCGCGTTCCCGCTTGAGTCGTACATACTCCTCGAACTCCTCCTCGGAGATGAGTACGGCGCGTTCGGTGGTGGATCGGCTGATGGTGGTGTGCCGGCGGCCGTGGACGGCTCGCGCTACGAGCGTGCCGAGTTGGCTGCGAGCTTCGGAGATGCCCAGCGCTTCGGTGGCCATGTTGCTGTGCTCCTGCCGTTCTTGGTGGTCTCTCCACTATACGGGAATCCTGCACATCCAGCACAGGGTGCTCAGGATGTACATGTTGGTCAACACCTCGATCTTCAGCCCAACGAATGGCCAGTCTCATCGGATATGGCCAGATTTTCCTGTGAGCACAGAATCGCAGAGAGTGACGGATCTCGGGCGACCTAAATTGCCGCCGACGGCCTCGACGCGCCTGAGATGGACGGCGCGCGATGTCCCGGAATGGTGGCAGCAAGGACGGCGGCGACAGCTGCGGGCACCCTGCGCCACGGCGTCTCGCTGCTGGCCCTCGACATTTGATCACCTCGCTCAGGCTCTCCGTGCCGTGCCCTCAGCCTCGATAGCGCCTCCATAGCGAATTCATAGCGTCGTGATCTACCTTGGCTCTCATCTTGGGGGCGGACAACTGGTGCATGCGGGCCCAGTTGTCGATTGCCTCGCCATTGAGAGACAACGGAGAACTGATGTCTGTGAACGCGAGTCGCACGCCGCTCAAGCGAAACCGGATCGGGAGGCGGGCACGCGGGGTGGCGTTCGCCTCTGTCGCCGCAGTGAGTCTGGCGTTGCTCTCGTCCGCGCCTGCGAGCGCCGCTGGCGTGTACGGCCCCTACGTCTACAAGAACCAGGGGCACGGTGGTTGCCTGGCGGGCTCCAGCACGGCCCTTGCGCTGGAATCCAACTGCAATGCGAGTATCACGGCGCAGAAGTGGAAGGTCACCACCTTCCCTAGCGGCTTCGTGTCGCTCAAGAACGTGTCAAGTGGTAAGTGCATCGATGTCAATCTGGACCGGCAGATCTACATGAATGCCTGCAACAACAGCAACTACCAGGCCTTCTATGAAGTGAAGGTCACCTCCGCTGTGCGCAGTTACAAGCCAGCTCACCACGCGGCGTACTGCATTGGCGTCAGCGCAGGCTCAGGCAGTGGCAATCCCGGAAAGATCGGCATTGGGAGTTGCGGCGGTAAGGATGCGTCGTGGTTGCAGGAGAAGGTCAGGTAGCCACGCCACAGGGGACAGCTCCTGGAGGTCGCCCAGCGGGTATGGCCCGGCATCACTGAGCATGGGCGCGATGCCGACCTTCGGCCGCCACGGAGCCAGCTGCGGCTGGGCCTTCAACGCGTCGTCGATCCGCACGTACAGTGCAGTTGCGAGGGTGTCTAACTCTTTCTTCACACATCGAGCATGGGCACCCTCGCCCTATCTGCGCAGCTACGCCTTCGCATCAATCATCTAGTGGCGGTCAATGCCGACACGACGACCCTGCCGGTCACCGGAACACCGGTCACCGCCTGGGCCAAGCGCCGACCGGCCATCGGAGTCGGCGAGCTGGCCGCATCCGGACCTGCTCTCCGGCCTCACCGGCGGACTCTGCGGCCTGGCCGGCTCCGCGATGTGGTCGGCGCCGGTCAGGCGCCGAGCGTGGACAGGATGCGGCCCAGGTCCCAGTAAGCGCGCAGCGAGGAGATCCGCCCGTCCTCGATCCGGTAAACGAAGACGCCGTCGTAGCAGGCGGAGGCGCCGGTGGGGAAGCGGACGGAGACCGAGGCGACGACCGCGGCCTCGTCGCCGGCGGGGTGCACCGCGGCGACCTCGAAACGCACTTCGTTGGGGGCTACGGTGAGCTCCCAGAACCGTTCAAGGGCGGCCCTCCCCCGCAGACCGGCGCCGTGGGGATCCAGTGGGGAGCCGCCGACCGGGTCGTGGAGCACGGCGTCCGGCGCATAGCAGGCGAGCCAGGCGTCCCGGTCGCCGGCACTGACCGCGCCCATCGCGGTGAGCGCGGCGACGGCCGCCGGGTGGGTGGTGTCCATCGGGTGCCTCCTCGGAAGCCCGCTAGCTTGACACGTGTCAAGCTAGAGCTACGCTTGACACGTGTCAAGCACGCGATCGCGCATCCTGGAAACCGCCCGGCGGCTCATCACCGAGCAGGGCCCACGGGCCTCGATGGCCGACGTGGCCCGCGCGGCAGGGATCTCCCGGCAGGCGCTCTACCTCCATTTCGGCTCCCGGGCCAGCCTGCTCGTGGCCGTCGTGCGGGACATGGACGAGCAGGACGGGATCCGCACGCGCTGCGAGAAGGCGCTGACCAGGGAGGAACCCGTCGAGGCGTTCGGCGCCTTCCTACGCGTCTGGCTGCGCTACGCGGCGACGATCCATCCGGTGGCCTCGGTGCTGCTGGCCTCGCGCCGCGACGACCCTGACGCCGCCGCGGCCTGGAACGACCGGATGGGCGAGCTCCACGAGGGGTTCCTCACCGCCGTCCGCCGCCTGGCAGCCGCCGGACGGCTGCGGCCCGGTCTGGCCGTGGACGTCGCCGCCGACCTGGCGTGGGCGATGACCTCGGTCTCCGTCTGGGAGCAGCTGACGGCCGACCGGGGCAGGCGCGCCGGCGACGTCGAGGAGCACCTGATCGGCGCCGTGACCGCCGCCCTCACCGGCGACCCGTCGCCGCAGGCCGTCCGCACCTGAGCGCCAGCCCAGCACCAGCCCCGTCGACCTGGACCCCCGAGTGCCGTCACGTTCTGTCGCCACAGGCTTTGATCCAGAGCCTGTCTACCTGTCCGCGTGTGTTGGTACGGGCTCCCAGCTTCGCGGCGGGGCCCGAACGCATTCCAGGGAAACTTGTAACGAATCATCACGCGCATGTTCTTCTCCCGTGTGAGCGCCCTTCCACTTCGTCGGACGGGTCGCGCTCGGAAGGCATCGGGGGGTTGGTCTGTGGCGTGGTGTCGGTGCGAAGGGGGATCTCGCGGATGAGCCAGGAGACGGCGAAGGCGATCACGGAGAGTACGGTGGCGCCGATGAGGATGACGTGCAGGCCGCCGGTGACGGCCAGCCGGACGGCGTCGGCCGCCTGGGCAGGCAGGCTCGGCAGGAGGACGGGCGTGAGCTCGCCTCCTCCGGTCAGCCGGCCGGCCGTGGCCGACCCCAGGTGGGCGGCCAGGTCAGTGTGCATGCGAGTGGCGTACAGGGTGCCCAGCAGGGCGATGCCCACCGATCCGCCGATGGTGCGCAGCAGGGTGAGCGTGCCGCTGGCGGCTCCCATGTCGCGCGGATCGGCGCTGTTCATGGTGATCAGGGTGGTGCTCTGCATCAACAGGCCCATCCCCGCCCCTATGAGGAGGGTGAGTGCCGAGGCGAGGGCGGCGGGGGTGTCGGCGTCGAGCCGGAACAGGGCCAGCGCACCCGCGATCATGAGGGCTCCACCCAGGATGGGATAGACCCGGTAGCGGCCGTTCGCGCTGATGAGGCGGCCGGTGACCAGTTGGGCGCCGAGCATGCCGAACATCAGCGGGAGCAGCAGCATGCCGCTGGCCGCCGGGGAGGATCCTTGGACGAGCTGCATGTACTGCGGCAGGTAGTTGGTCACGGTGAGCATCACCGCGCCCACCAGAAAGCTGAGGACCTGGGCGAGGGTGAAGTTGCGGTCGGCGAACAGTCGGGGCGGGATGATCGGCTCCGCCGTACGGCGTTCCACGGCCACGAAGGCGGCCAGGGCGAGCAGCCCGATCGCGCCGAGGGTCCATGAGATCCCACCCGCCAGCAGGGTCAGGGCCACGATGGCGATGGTCAGCAGGGCCGCTCCGGCGTAGTCGATACGGGGGCGGTGACGCTCGGCGGGTGGCAGGTGGATGCGGGTGACGATGAGCAGCAGGGCGAGGGCGCCGAGGGGCAGGTTGACGTAGAACGTCCAGCGCCAGCTGAGGTAGTCGGTGAGCAGGCCGCCCAGCAGCGGCCCGCCGACGTAGGCGACCGGCATGATGACGCCGATCATCGACTGCAGCCGGCCGCTCTCGCGTGGCGGGAC
The DNA here is from genome assembly GCF_037044575.1 of Nonomuraea sp. LPB2021202275-12-8. Classification (NCBI taxonomy): domain Bacteria; kingdom Bacillati; phylum Actinomycetota; class Actinomycetes; order Streptosporangiales; family Streptosporangiaceae; genus Nonomuraea; species Nonomuraea sp. LPB2021202275-12-8. The sequence goes on from NZ_JBAHWD010000045.1 coordinate 26,745, forward strand.
CAGGACGCCGATGATGGCCAGCGCGCCGACCATGAGCCCGCCCGCGCCGAGTCCCTGCACGGCGCGGAAGGCGATGAGCTGGGCCATGTCCTGGGTCAGGCCGCAGAGCGCGGACCCGGCCAGGAAGAACGTGATGGAGGTGATGAAGGTGGCCTTGCGGCCGAACAGGTCGCCGAGCTTGCCCCAGATGGGGGTGGTGGCCGCGCCGGCGAGCATGTACGCGGTCACCACCCAGGGCAGCAGGTCCAGGCCGCCGAGCTCGCCGGCGATCGTGGGCAGCGCGGTGCCCACGATCAGGCCGTCGAGCATGGCCAGGAACATGCCGATGAGCAGTCCGAGAACACCAAGACGAGTCATGGCAGTTCAGGCGGCATAGGGGCGGACGGTCCTGGCCTCGCGCAGCGAGTGCGCCCACCAGGCGAGCCGATCCAGCATGACCTTGGCGGCGTCGTCGGCTGCGGGTTCCACGGCCTTGCCGTCGCCGTCGAACTGCGCCCAGGGGTGTTGCAGGCCGACGCTGTCGCGGATGGTGACGGCATGCAGTTCGGCCAGGACGAGCCGCAGTTGCTCGACGGCGCGCAGTCCGGCGGAGAAGGCGCCGTAGGAGACGAACGCCACGGGCTTGGCGTGCCACTCGGTGGAGTGCCAGTCGATGGCGTTCTTCAGCGCCGCCGGGAAGCTGTGGTTGTACTCAGGGGTCACGATGACGAAGGCGTCGGCTGCCGCCATGCGCGGTGACACGGCCGCCAGCAGATCCTGGGCCTCCTGAGTGGCGGGCGGCTGCCCGAGCACCGGGAAGACGGTCGGCAGCGGGGTCTCGATCAGGTCGATCAGGTCGGCGCTCATGTCTCCGCGCTGGTCCAGGTGGTCCATGACCCAGTTCGCCACGGCGGGACCGAAACGTCCGTCACGGGTGCTGCCGAGAATGACCGCGATGTTGAGCATGATGCCCCTTCGATGTGTACGACGTATCTGTCGCGATACAACGTACACACCACAGTGTACGGCGTCTACTCTTGATACGTTGTACTGGAGCGCGAGGAAGGGACCTGCGATATGGCCACCGACAAGGGCGAATCTCTATGGGAGCGGTTGGAACGTCCTTCGCCGGCCCCCCGCCAGACGTTGTCGCCGCAGCGCATCGCCACCACGGCTGTCGCGATCGCCGACGCCGAGGGCCTGGAGGCCGTCACCATGCGCCGCCTGGCCACCGAGCTGGGCGTCGCTCCCATGGCGCCCTACCGCTACGTGTCCGGCAAGGACGACCTGCTGGAGCTCATGGTCGATCACGTCTACGCCGATCTGCGCCTGCCCCCGGGCCTCGACTGGCGACAGAGCCTGCGCACGCTCGCCGTACGGACTCGCGAGCTGATGCTCCAGCACCGATGGCTGGCCCAGCTGTCCCCGCAGGCCAAGCTCTCCCTCACACCCAACCGGATGACCGTGGCCGAGCAGGCCCTGGCCGCGCTCGACCGCCTGGACCTGGACGCCGACACCATGATGAGCGTCTTCCGCGCGGTGGACGCTTACGTGCACGGCGCCATGAGTTATGAGAGCGCCGTCAGCGCTCTCATAAGCGAGCAGAGCCTGTCCGACGCTCACGAACTGCGCACCGAGCTCGCCCCGCTGATGATGTGGCACATGCAGACCGGCCGCTATCCCATCTTCCAGCACTACCTGCGCACCGCTACCCGCAAGGACGACACTTCATGGCAGTTCGATACCGGCCTGGACTGCCTCCTCGACGGCTTCGCCACCCGCCTGGGCATCTGAGGAGCTCCTCGCCGACGAATCCGACATCACCACCGGCCCCACCATCTTCTCCGAACCCCGCGCCGTCGGTGCAGGCGATCGTCAGGTGATCGCGATTTCATGGCTCGTACGCGCAGGAGAACGGCCGCGTCGTCATGATCCGTTCATCCCCGAACTGATCGTCGCGAGCGGCCGCGAGGTCATCGTGCGGCATGCCCCGGGCAGCCGAGTGTTCCGCATCTCGGCCAGGTGCATATCGACGCCATCCAGCAGGATCAATGGTGAAATCCGCGGGCGTGCCCGAGTAGCCCATGGTGGGCTGTCCCATAAGAGTCAAATCATGTGGCCCGTGTGCCAGGCGGGCGGAAAGGGTCACGCGGAGATGAAGACGTTCGGGGCGGTCGGGATCGTGCGGGGATGATGATGTTCGAGGCGGCAAGGGTCGTGCGGGTGGTGCGGGCGCTGCGCGAGGCGGGGTGCGAGGTCTGGATCGGCGGCGGCTGGGGCATCGACGCGCTCGTCGGCCGCGTCACCAGGGAGCACCACGACCTCGACCTGATGCACCGCGCCGAGCAGGAGCCGGTGGTGATCGCCACCCTGGAGGCGGCCGGCTACGCCGAGGTCGAAGGCGTCGTGCCGGGCCGCCCCGCCCGCTTCGTCATGGCCGGCCCGGGCGAGATCGACCTGCATCCGCTGCGGTTCGCCCCGGACGGCTCGGCGACCCAGCCCGCCGACGACCGGGGCGGCGTCTTCACCTACCCGGCCGCCGCCTTCGTCACCGGCATGATCGAGGGCGTCTCGGTGCACTGCCTGTCAGCCGCCCAGCAGGTGAGCTTCCACCAGGGCTACCGCCCCAGGGAGCGCGACCTGCACGACATGGCACGGTTGCGCGAGACGTTCGGGATCGAGACTCACTTCTGAGGCCTGGCATGCGTTCGCCTTGCTTACTCAATGCGAACCCGTAGCAACCATGCGGGGCTGACCCAGTCGCACATGTAGTCGATGACGATTCCAGCACCCGTCATGTCGCGCCCGCGCTGCCCACACGCTGAGGACAAGACCGCCCACGCCGGCTCCGGCAAGGCCAGGACCATACTATACGGTATAGTACGGAACGAGTTCATCGTGATCGATCCACTGCCTGGGGAGAGACGTGTCAGCATTGCCCGATCCGGTTTGGCCGGTTGTCGTCCTAGCGATCATCCAGGCCGGTGACGCCGTCATGTGCATCAAGCCCGTTTCGTTCATCGCCCAGTGCTTCGAAGACGTGAACTGGCCGCGACGTTACTGGTGGATCATGCCACCGCTGAAGTTCGCCGCCGCGGCCGGTCTGATCCTGGGCATCTGGCTGCCGTATCTCGGTGCCGTGACCTGTGCTGCACTCGTCCTCTACTTCATGGTCGCCATCGCGATGCACATCGCGGCTCGAGACTTCGGCCGCAACCTCTTCCTCAACGCCACCGCCATGCTGCTGATCTGCATCGCAGTCGGCGTCTACAGCTTCATGGCATGAAGCTCGCTCGTGCCTCGGCGAGTGCGGACCCCTCCATACCTAGTGGTACGTTTGCTGGATGAGCACGGCACGAGACCGGTGGCTGAACGAAGCCTTGAAGGTACTCGCAGAAGAAGGCGCAGCAGGGATTCGAATCGACCGGATCGCTGCTCGACTCAACCTGTCGAAAGGGTCGTTCCACCATCACTTCGATGGCGCCGAGGGATACAAGAAAGCACTTCTCGCCCATTTCGAGCGCCTATCGATCGAAAAGCTCGAAAATGCAATTGCCGACGTCGGCGAATCGGCTGGTGCCCGGGTGATCCTCGCACGGCTGACGAAACTCGTCCGCCCTGGCGACACAGGACTCTATCGTCCAGAACTCGATATCGCAGTGCGGGCGTGGGCGACATGGGATGCGGATGTGCGTGCCGTGCAGACCCGCCTTGACGAGGCCAGACTGTCCGCACTCCAGCGGGTGTGGCGATCAGCCGTCGCCACCGACGAGGAGGCTCGGACGGCGGCCCTGTTGCCCTACCTGCTCGCGGTTGGAGCAACTGTCGTCTTTCCCCCCGTCGACGCTGACCAGCTTCGCGACCTCTATGAAATCCTCCTACCACTCGTGCCGGATAGCGCCGGCCAGACACGGGATGGCGCGACGTCACCACGGTGACCTGGCCATGAAGGAGCATGGGCGCTGGTCAGGCTGAAGCGTTCTCGGCTGGTGGGAGGCGCCACGGGCTTGACGATGTTCCGCCCTGGTCCCGCCGGAGCCGTAAACCCGGTCATCCCCGTCACTCCCGAGCGGGTGCCAGTGTGACCACGGCACCGTCGTCATCGGTCCTGCCCTCTCCGGCGCCGATCACTTCACGTCTCGTGCGGTGGTCGCCGCCCGGACGCCTCGCTGGGAAACAAGGATCAGCCGGACTCTGCGAGCAAATGTACGACACCGGCCGGGTTCTTGATCCAATGGGTTCTGGAATCGAGGTTCTCCAGCGGTTCTATCTCGTCACACGGGCGGATGCCGATGTCGGCCAGCTTGCCCGTCGCCGCGTCCAGGTCATCGGTGTGGAGCTGCAGCCACAGGTCGGGCTGACTGTAGTTGTCGACACAGTCGAGCCACAGCGTATTGGGACCGAACCGCACCGAATGAGTTCTCGAGACGGTCGGCGCGTAGAAGACGTCATCCTCGTTGACCTCGAAGCCCAGGGTGTCGCGGTAGAAGGCCACGGTGGCCTCGTACTGTGCCTTGGGGATCTTCATGGCGATGTTCAGGCCGGCGGTGAATTCAGGCTTGTTCATTGTTGTGCGACTCCTTCGTGTCGGTGGCGTCCAGTGCGAGTTCCAGAGCGGTCAGCCGCTCATCCCACCTGTTGGCGAGCATGGCCAGCCACACCTGCGCCGCGCGAATGGGGGCTGGTTCCAACCGGTAGGGATGGCGACGGCCGGCCGGTTCGGCGGAGCTGATCAGGCCCGTTTCGGCGAGCTGGCCGAGGTGCTTGGCCACCGCCTGACGGCTGACCGGCAACCGTCGCGCCAGATCAGTGACGGTTGCCGGCCCGGCGCGGCCGAGCTCCTCCAGCAGCGCCCGCCGCGTCGGATCCGTGAGCGCCGTGAACACCGCGACGGCCTGCCCCTCTGAATCACGCGGCCGCATCGAGGTAGGCCCCCAGGTCGACGAGCTCTGCGTCCCATCCCTGGCTATTGGCCTTGTGGGCGGACCGGGCCACGTCGTCCGCGGCTTGGGCGAACCCGCTCTCCACGAGGCGCAGCCGGGTGCCGTCCGGTACTTGCTCCAGAGTGAACTCCACAACCGTCTGGGGTGCGTCGTTCCCCGGCAGGCCCTCGATTCCCCACCTGAACGCGAAACGGTGTGGTGGGTCGACCACCGTGATCGTGGCGACGGATTCCTGGCCGAGGTCCTCCCAGCGGAAGTACGCTCGCCCGCCGGGCCGCAGATCTATCTCAGCTACCGAGCCGAACCACCGCGAGAGCTCTTCGGCGGTGATCAGGGCGGCCCACACCCGCTCAATGGGGTGCCGCAGCACCACCTCACGTTCGATCGTGCCTGAAACCATGCCCACCCTCCTTCGCAACCTTTGTGTTGCCATTAATATAGCAACATAAAGGTAGCGATAGTCGCCCGCAAGCTCTCGGGCTGCGGCATGATCGGGGCACTGGTTCTCTCACTCACCAGATCCGCAGGGCTGGTGCAGGCCGCCGCTTGTCCAGGTCATACCGTGCGTTGTTCTCTCCTCGACGCGATGACGATGGCCGTTCCTCGTCCCGGGGCAAGATCGTTGTCCTCGGTTTCGCCTGCGGGCGCTCCATCTGACCCCAGGGGGCGGAGCGTTCTCGGTGGTAGGACCTACGCGAGCTCGACGACCGTACCCCGCTCATCGGCCGTGGACGGCAAGACCTTGCGCGGCAGCCGTACCCCGAAGGCACCACGACCCACCTGCTGGCCGCCACCCGCGACACCCAGACCGTCTTGGCCCAGCGGCAGGTCGAAACGGCGGTTGAACAGCAACCGAACGGCCAGTGGCGTTAGCGGGCCGCCGAAGGCAGCCTTAGCGCCACGGGCGGTGCCGCTGCAGGGGACCGCCACGCGATCGAGAATCCGATCAGCACCAACAGGAGCGCACTGACGGCCAGGTACCGCGCCGATCCGTGGCCCGCCCGCCACACCAGGAGCGCGGCGGTCAGGAACACCTGCTCGCCTTCATCGGGCCGAAGAACCGGTGACGCACGGCTCGCTCCGCATGAGCAGAAGAGGGCAGCTTGGTCGGCGTTGGCATGGGGATCACTCCTTGGTGGTCGGATGCCGGGTGGGTGAGGTGTCGGCTCTCGGCGGCTGTCCGCTCACCAGGTCACCCGCAGCGTGTGCAAGCCGTACACGAGCTGAAGACGCGGAGGTTCACCTGCTCGTACGGATCGGCCAGGGCAAGACTGGGAAGCGACGCAGCATTCCCGCGATGTGTATGTGGCGCGGTGACAGGCACAGTAAGCGTGCATGTTCAGCGATTGAGCACGCACGGTGGTCACGGTGGACGGTGAGCTGGACATTGCCGGCAAGCCCGCGCTGGCGGCTGGGGTCGATTGCTCAGCCCGGAACCAACCGGGCTACGCTGCTCCGTCGTGCAGGAAACGCGCCTCGACATAGCTCGGATCCAGGCGGGTCGCCGGATCATCGACCCGATCTTTCTCGACACCCCGCTGTATCGCTGCGAGGCGCTGGAGCCCGGCCTCGGGTGCATGGTGAGCATCAAGCTCGAAACGGCGAACCCGGTCCGCAGCTTCAAGGCCCGTGGCACCGAGCTCGTCGCGAGCCTCCTCGCCGACAGCGGCTCGCGAGCCGTGGTGTGCGCCAGCGCGGGCAACCTCGGCCAGGCCCTGGCCTGGTCCGGTCGCGGCCGGGGGCTCGACGTCACCGTCGTGGCATCCCGACACGCGCCGACGGCCAAGCTCGATCGCATCCGCGCGCTGGACGCCAGGCTGGAGTTGGTGGACGGCGACTTCGAGATGGCTCGCGAACGGGCGGCGGCCATCGCGCGGCACGACGGCGTCCGGCTGGTCGAAGACAGCCTGGACATCGAGACCTGCGAGGGCGCGGCGACCATCGGCCTGGAACTGGCGGACAGCCAGGGTGACACCGTGCCGTCGTTCGACGCCGTCCTCATCGCTCTCGGCGGCGGGGCGATGGCCACCGGTGTCGGTCATGTGATCAAGGCCCTGGCGCCCGGCGTCGAGGTGATCTGCGTCCAGCCGCTGGGCGCACCGGCGATGACCCACTCGTGGCGGCGGCGACGCGTCGTCACCACCGATTCGACCGACACCATCGCTGATGGCGTCGCCGGCCGGTTCCCGATCCCGGCCGTCCTGGACGACCTCCTGCTGGTCGCCGACGACGCCGTCCTGGTCCAGGAGGCGTCGATCATGGCCGGGATGCGGCTGCTCCTCGACCACGCCGGCCTCGTCGTCGAACCGTCGGCCGCGCTCGGCATCGCGGCCGTCATCGAAGACCGCGACCGTTTCGCCGGCCGCCACGTGGTCACCATCGTGTGCGGCAGCAACGTCGACATGAACGCCTATCACCGCTGGATCGGTGCGGCGCCCATCCACAAACCTTGACCGTTGCCCACGTGGCCCAGGGCGCTCGATCGGCCGGCCGCGGCGGGTATGGGGCGGCGCGTAGCCGTCGAACCACACGCCTGACGGGATGTCGGGGGTGGCGGAAGTTGGCGACCGTGCAGTCCTGTCGACGTGAGCTTCTGCTCCACTGCGCGCCACCCCCATCTCGATCACCGATCCAGAGTGTCGCTGAACACTCCCTCTCACCCGTGTCCAACCTGGGGTTCCTCAGTTCCCCGGATCATCGGCCGAGTAGTTGATCATGGCGGGATGTGGATCCGCCCGTCAGCCGGTCCCGGTGCGCACGAGTTTGACGGCGTCGGCGCGGATGCAGCCCGCGCCGTCGCGCGCGAGGTCGAAGGTGAACTCCTGCCCCGCTGAGGCGTCGGTCTGGCCGAGCAGGACCCAGTCGGCGCCAGGGGCGCTGAAGTCGATTCGGCGTTCGGCCACTTGCGCTCCATCGCGGGCGAGCCTCGCCCGCGACTGGACGTTTCCGCCCTCCGCGCCCGTCCGGTAGATGAAGGCCTCGTAGCGGCCTGCGGCCTGCACCTTCACCTTCCAGCTCGCGGAGGCTCCAAGGTCGCAGGAGTGCCGCGAGGTCAGCGCGCCGAAGCCGGGCAGAGATGACTTCGCCCAGCCTGGGCCGCTCTCGGTGTACCCGGTGGGGTTGTCGTTGTCGCCGTAGGAATCCTTCTCGTAGAAGCGGAAGTAGTCGAAGGCGACCGTCGCGGGGAGTTGGTCGACGTCGGGGTAGTCGTTGTAGGCGACCGCCGTGAGCCACACCTTCATCGAGTCGTGGACGAAGGGACCGGCCGGGTAGGCCAGGTAGGAGCGCTGCTTGCCGTCGACGAAGAACCTGACGCCCGCCTCGTCGTACTCGTAGCCGAAGACGTGCCAGCCTTGGGACAGGTCGCTGCCCACGTCGTACCAGCCGCTGGTCACCTGCCGTCGCGGGGCGCGGTGGTCGAAGACGTTATGGATCACCCGGCCGGGGTTGAGCGAGTCGATCTCGAAGCCGTCGATCTCGGCGAGCTGACATCGGTGGACACCGTCGGCGCCGCCGCACATGGACCAGAAGGCAGGGTGCCAGCCTGGTCCCTCGTTGATCCGGACGCGGGTCTCGTAGTAGCCGTAGCGCATGAGGCTCTTGGAGACCAGGCCGCCGCCGGTGAAGAGCTTGCCACGGTCGGTCTCTGACTTCAGGTCGATGACGGCAGCGCCCAGGTTGGGGTCGAAGCGGACATTGGCCGCCCGCTGGGAGCTGTTGCCCCTGACGTCGGTGCGCGGGTCCCACGGGCCGTTCGCCCAATCGATGGGCTTGGTGAACTCATCGGCGAAGGCTAGCCGGTAGCCGCCGAGGTCGGGGCCGTTGCGTGGCGGCGGGTTGACCGGCTCGCCCTGGCGCAGCCGGACGGCGTAGGTGCGCCGTGCACCGTTACGCGCCCGACGGGCGGCTGCTCGCCACCGTCGAGTTGCCGGTCCCGCGCCCGACCGCGGTCTGCTTCGCGGGCAGCACGCTGCTGATCACCACTGCGTGGCTGGGCCTGGATCCCGCGCCAGAGGGCAGCGGCAGGGTGTACGCGGTCGACGTTGGAGTCAGCGGCCCAGCCGCCGCCACGTGGGCGGGCACGCCTTGAGGATCAATGAGATCGAACCACTGCCCTTCGGATCCTTCTTCCTCGTTGTCGTGCACACCGACGAAGGGCTGCACGGACTCGGCGAGGTCGGCATGCGATCTCGGCCAGAGACGGTTCGCGGGGCGCTGCGCGACCTGGCTGCCCTGGTCGTCGGGCAGGACGCCACCCGCATCGAGCACCTGTGGCAGCTCATGCACCGCGGCGGTTTCTTCCCTGCGGGCTCCGACGTCGGGGCGGCCGTCGCGGCCGTGGACATCGCACTGTGGGACCTGCGCGGCAAGGCGCTCGGGGTGCCGCTGTACGACCTGCTGGGCGGCAGGTCGCGCGATCACGTGCCCGCCTACGTCCATCTTCCCGGCGAGGAGCTGCGCGAGCTGGTCGACAACGCGCGCGGGCTGATCGAGCGCGGCTGGACTCACCTGCGCATCGGCCTGGACGACCGGCCTGGCGAGGTGTTCGAGCCCAGGCGCGCGGTCCGGCGCACCCTCACGGTGCTGCACGGGCTTCGCGAGGCGCTCGGCGACGATGTCGAGCTCCTGGTCGACGTGCACACCAGGCTTGATCCCGCCGACGCGCTCTGGTTCTGCCGCGAGGTCGAGGCGGCGCGGCCGTACTTCGTGGAGGAATCGCTGCGAGCCGAGGCCCTCGAGTCCTACCGGATGTTGCGGGGGCGCACCGGCGTGCCGCTGGCGGCCGGGGAGCAGCTCACCAGTAAGTGGGAGTTCAGGCCGCTGATCGAGGGCGACCTTGTTGACCACGCGCGCATCGACCTGGCCAACACCGGTCTCACCGAGGGCCGCAAGATCGCGGCCATGTGCGAGGCCCACCACATCCAGGTGGCCACCCACAACCCGCTCGGCCCTGTCTGCACGGCCGCCTCCGCCCACCTCAACCTGAGCCTGCCCAACCTCAGTCTCCAGGAGCAGGCCAAGCCGTACGGCTGGGAGGATCTTGTCCTGGTGGGCCCGCGCGTCGGTGACGGCGCGGTGGCCCCCCTCTGACCTGCCCGGTCTTGGCGTGGAGGTTGATCTGCCCGCCGCTCGGCGTGCCGCGCCGGTGGGGATGGGGCCGCCGCCGCGCTTCAGGCGAGACGACGGATCGTTCACGAACTGGTGAGGTGTCTGTGACCACTGTGCTGATCACCGGCGCCGCCGGTAACGTGGCCGGCCAGCTCCGCCCCGGGCTAGAGGGACTGGACCTGCGGGTGACCGACAAGCGTGCCGCACCAGGCTGGGGTCCTGCCGAGGTCGTCACGGGCGACCTGTCCGATCCGGTGTTCGCGGCGCGCGCGGTCGACGGCATGGATGCGGTGATCCACCTGGCCGCCAACCCCGTGCCCTCCGCCCCGTGGGCCGACCTGCGAGGTCCGAACGTCGACGCGGCGGCCACCGTGCTCGACGCCGCCACGACCGCGGGCGTCGCCAAGGTGGTCCTGGCCACGTCGGTCGACGTCGCGGGCGGCCATGTCAGGCCGGGCGAGGTGATCGTCGAACCGTCGTGGCCGGCCAGGCCGTGCTGCGGTTACGGCGCGACCAAGGCCTTCGCCGAGGCGTACGGCTACGCGGCCGCCGCGACGAGCGGCACCGCTGTCCTCTGCCTGCGGCTGGGCCTGTGCATGCCCGCTCCCACCACAACAGGCAACCTGGCCGAGTGGCTCGCACCTGCCGACCTGCGGCGGCTGGTCCGCGGCGCGCTGGCGGCCGATGTGCGCTACGGCGTCTACTTCGGGGTCTCCGCAAATACGCGCCGCCTGTTCGACCTCGGCAACGCCCGTGAGGAGCTCGGCTACGAGCCCGTGCTCGACTCCGAGCGGTTCGCCCACATCGTGCGGACCGGCCCGCCCGGCCTGTGCGCCGTGAAGGAGTGATCGTGACAGAAGTGGTGACCTGCGGAGAGGCCATGCTGCTGGTGGTGAGTGCTCGGGCCAGGAGCTTTCGCCGCTCGATCGCCGGGGCGGAGGGCAAGGCCAGGCTGGGTCACTCCGTGCGCCGGCTGGGCAAGGTAGGCGCGGACCCGGCCGGAGAGAGCGTCCTGGCGGAGCTGCGGGCGGAGGGCATCGATCTCAGCCACGCGGAGGTGGACTCTGGCCGTCCCACCGGCCTGCTGGTGCGCGACAGCCATCCCGCTCGCGCCATCGACGTGATGTATCACAGGGCAGGATCCGCGGCCGCCAACCTCGCATCGGACTGGCCGGCATCGGCGGTGCTCTCCAGCGCGCGGTCGCTGCACCTGACGGGCATCACGCCGATGCTCTCCGAGCAGGCCGCGTCGGCGACGGGACGGCTGCTGCGCCTGGCCAGGCAGCAGGGCCTCACCGTGTCGTCCGACCCCGACATCCGCTACAAGCTCGGCGACGCGGTGCGCTCGCGCCGCGTCGTGGGTCCGCTCCTGAGCCACGCCGACCTGCTCCTGAGCGGCGCCGACGAGCTGGAGGTCCTGACCGGCCTGCCGCGGGCCGAGTCCGTGGCCTTTCTGCTGGAGTCCGGCGTCGGCACGGTGGTGGTGAAGAGTCCTGACAAGTCGGCCAGCGCTGTGACGGCGAGCGGCACCTGGACGCGAGCCGCGTTCGACGTCCCCGTCACCGATCCTGTCGGGGCGGGCAACGCCTTCGCCGTGGGATTCCTGTCGGCGACGCTGTGCGGGCTGGCTCCCTCACAGGCGCTGACCCACGGTGCGGCAGTGGCGGCCATGGTGGTCCAATCGGTCACGGACGTCGAAGGGCTGCCCACCTCCGGGCAGTTGTCTCGATTCATTACCGGCGGGGAGGCAGTACACAGATGAGGTATCGCTGGGAGATCATGAGCCAGATCGCCGAACAGCGGGTGATCGGCATCGTCAGGACCGCGACACCGGCGCAGGCGGTCGAACCCGTGCGCGACATGCTGGCCGCCGGGCTGCGCACGGTCGAGGTGGCGCTGACCACCCCTGACGCGCTCACGGCGATACGCGAGATCGTGGCCGCCGCCCCCGCCGACGCGCTGATCGGCGCCGGTACGGTCCTCGACGCGGCTGCCGCGGGAGCCGCGATCGAGGCGGGCGCCCGTTTCCTGGTCTCGCCCAGCCTGCACGCCGACGTCATCCGGACCGGTCATCGCCACGGGGTGGCGGTGATCCCAGGCGTGGCCACACCCACCGAGATCGTGCGGGGTCTGGAGCTGGGCGCGGACGCGCTCAAGCTCTTCCCCGCCTCGGGCTGGTCACCCTCGTGGCTGAAGGACGTCCGCGCCGCCCTTCCCCAGGCGCCGATCGTTCCCACCGGCGGCATCAGCGTGGACAGTGCGCCCCATTGGATCGCGGCGGGTGCGGTTGCCTGCGGCATGGGCTCGGCGCTGACCTCGGGCGGCCCCTTGGAGGCGAGCGGAAGAGTGGCCCGCCTGCTCGCCGCAATCCAGGCATGTTAGGAGTCCTTCCCTAAATCACTGACCCGGTGAGTGGACGTGTCTTTCCGTGCTGGGCTGGAGACTCACACGCCACGGTCACCCGCTGAGTTGCTACGACAACGCTATGGCCGATTCGTTCTTCGCCGCGATCAAGAACGAATGGCTCCATCGCTTCGTCTTCACCACCCGAGCCAAGGCGAAAAGCGAGGTCATCCGCTACCATGCGTTCTTGACCATCGGCATTTATGTGTGGTTTTTCCTATATTGGCGCTGCTGCTTAGGGCTGGGCCTGCGGGATGAGCTCGCGCTTCACGGCAGATCGAACGCGTACGAGCAACCACCGAGCAACCACCCACGAGTAGTTGCACCCGCTGCTCGCCGCTCAGCAACCCGCAACCTGTGAGGCTCAAAGACGCCAGCTGCCTAGCCGCTGCGTGCCGAAGACCTGGGGATGTCCCGAGGCCTGCAGGTACCGGTCGAACGCGGCAGCGGTCGCGAGCATGTGGGCCATCAGCGCGTCGCGGGGCTCGGCGCCGTGATGGAGGACCATAGCGGCGTGGAAGCGATCGGAGGGGGAGCGCAGGGCCTTGCGCTCCAGCCAGTACATGGCGCGCTCGCGCCGCCGCCCGTCGCGCTCGGCCAGCGCGGCGAGCTGCTCCTGCGAGAACCGCTCCGCCCCCGCCCTGTCGCACTGGTCCGACTCAAAGAGCCGCGTCAGTTCCTTACCGCCCGTCGGGTGCGGGGGGCCACCCCGTCATCGTGCCGCTCCTCCCGCTGTCGCCGGGCCAACCGGCGGGTCACCAGAGGCCGCCGGTTGCTGTGTGCTGCAAGCGCAGAAAGCCCACTCGTGACGGGTATCTTCTTCACCATGAGTATCCAATACGCATGGTCTGAACGCTTCCCTGGAAGGCATCCGGCGGCCGAAGGCCCTGATCGCTCAGCGTTAAATATTGACAGCGATCTGCATCCCCCAGCTGCCGAGGCAGAGGTCCGCCACCTTGAAGAGCGATTGGGCCTGGAGCTGCCGGCGAGTTACCGGCAGTTTCTCCTGTTAGCCAACGGGTGGGGCAACGCCGATGACTGCTGCCTGCTGCCTGTCGAGGAAATCGGCTGGCTTCGTGATATCAACCCCTCGGTCGCCGAGAGTTGGTCAGAACCCAAGCCCGAGAACTCTTGGAGTGTGCCCGACGAGCTCTACTTCGTCTATGGGCACGAGCAAGTCTCCGGCAACATGAGAGGGGAGTATGTATCCGACACTCTTTTGGCCGGGTATTGGGACGATGGAGTCGTTCTCCTAAACCCCCACGTCAAAACCCCTGAAGGTGAGTGGGAAGCCTGGTATCTTGCGCCTTGGCTAGCTGGCGCCAGTCGTTACACGTGTTTCTGGGACCTGATAGCGCACCAGCTCAGAATCGGCACCGATGGGGTGCGCTAGATTCTTGGTCGCGAAATTCTTAACACTTGAGCCCGAATGAGGTCGACGCATGGCGTTGCGGCCGTGCCAAGTCGGGGTCGGGAGATGTAGTTGTCAACGTGCTGGTAGATGGCGCGTCAAGATATCAAGGTAAAGGGGATGGGCAGGGAGTCGATCGGCGGCCGTCGTGGGCCGTAGGAGCCTAGAGTGCAGCTTTGCGCCTGCCGAAAATGCTATCCGGCTAGGTCAATGGCCTGCTGGGACAACATGGTGCATGTGATCCTCAGCCGGGCAGAGTGCGGCATGATGATCGGTTGTGCTTCTTCGCCTGGCCTATCTCACCGTCACGAACGCTTTCGCTGCGCTACGGCTGCTACCGATGAGCGATCGGGACAAGGATGGTCGAGATTTTCGCTCTGCGTCACCAGGTCATGGTCTTGGAACGGCAGCTCGCGCCGATACCAGGGTGAGATTCACCCCTGAGGAGCGCGTCTTCCTGGCCGCCCTGCTGGCCTCGTCGCCTCGAGCGGTCCTGCATCGCTTGCGGCTTGTCGTCCGCCCGGACACCATCCTGCGCTGGCACCGCGAGATCGTGAAGCGGCGGCATGCCCGTGCCTGTCGGCCGACGTGGGCGTCCGTCGACGGTCCGCTCCGTCCGCACGCTCATCTTGCGTCTGGTTCGGGAGAGCCCGTCCTGGGGATATCGGCGGGTGCATGGCGAGTTGACCACGCTCGGCCTCAAGATCGCCGCTTCCACGGTCTGGGAGATCCTTCAGCAGGCAGGAAGGCATCGATCCGGCACCCGAGCGGGCGTCCACCACCTGGGCCGACTTCCTGCGCTCGCAAGCCGACGCACTCCTGGCCTGCGACTTCATCGAGACCGTCACCATCAACGAACAGCGCCAGTACATCCTGGCCGTCATCGAGCACCCCACCAGGCGCGTACGCGTGCTCGGCACCAATGCCCACCCGACCGCGGCCTGGGTCACCCAAGCGATAAGAAACCTCGTCATGCACCTGGAGGATGCGGGCGGCCGAGCGCGCTTTCTGATCCGTGACCGGGACGGCAAGTTCCCCGCCCTGATGGAGGAGATCCTCGCCGAAGCCGGCATCCAGACTGTGCTCACCGGTATCCGGATGCCTCCATGAACTCCACCATGGAGTGGTGGGTGAAGTCTTGCCGCCGCGAACTCCTGGACGGCTGCCTGATCTGGAACGAACGCCATCTACGCCACGCACTGGGCGAGTACGAACACTTCTACAACCAGCACCGAGCCCACCAAGCCCTCAGCCAAGCAGCTCCACTACGCGCTGTCCCCATCCCGATCACCGATCCAGCGCGCACCATCGACCTGAACATCCGCCGCGGCGCCGGCCACGGCGAAGGCCCTGATCTCCGGTGATCAGGGCCTTCGCCGGCAGCGGGGGCAGGATTTGAACCCGCGAACTCCGGGGCATGAGGGCTCATCGAAGGTGACCGGGATTCGAGGTCGCCGTCGGATGCGGGAACACCGGCCGGAGCCTGCCGAACTCGGAGTCGGCGATCATGAGCGTTTCGGGCTCCAGCTCCACGTCGCCCCGTTCGAGGCGGGGATCATGATCCGTCCCGATGGCTCCGCCTCGACGCCGCCCTGACGTGCAGGGGCGACTTGGGCACGTCACGCGGCGGAGGCAACGGCCCGGGGGTCCCCACAGCGCGAACGACTGCACGGAAAGTGCGAAGGATCCGGTTGTCTCGGGCGTGATCCAAACATGCCCCAGACCAAGAACCGGAACCACGAAGGGGTTAGGGCACCCGGGGCTCGAACCGGGAAACCGACGGATGAGTCTCTCCGCCGTTCCGCCAAGACTCTGGCGCCGGGACAGCCGGGCCGGCGTCGTCCAGACGCTGGCTCAGGTGATGCGCGTGCCCATGAACGGCGGCTCACCAGGCGCATATACGGAGCATGTGCTGGAGATATTCCGGCGCTCGCTACGCTCCCCGGCAATTCGGCCATTCGTGGTGACCGGTTGGTCCGCCGGTCGCGGTGGCAGGGACGAGTCAGGGAGCGGGTGGTGTGCGGGTGACCGGCACGCGGTCGTGGATCAGCGTCCACGTCTTCTATGACGGCGACCTCGATCTCGTCATCACGGATCTGCTGGCCACGGTGCAGGACCGCCTCGATCACGTTGCCGACGGCGCGGGCCTGTTCTTCCTGCGGTACTGGGAAGGTGGACCGCACCTGCGGATTCGTGCCCTGGCCGCTCCGGGTCGCACGGACGATGTACGGCGGATCGTGTCCGGGGCCGTCGCGGACTTCCTGAGCCGCCTCCCCGCACCCACCCGGGGAACCCAGGCGGACTACGACCTCTACGCGCCCTCGATGGCGGCATTGGAGCAGATGCCGTCGTACGAACGCCACCGCCGGCCCAACAACTCCTTCGCGTTCATCCCGTACCGGCCGGAGACCCGCAAGTACGGAACGGGCGCTTCCTTGCACGCCGCCGAGGACCACTTCGTCCGCTGCAGTGCAGCGGTGCGGCGGCTGCTGGCGACGGAGCCCTCCGGCAACCGGCGCAGTACGGCCGCGTTCACCGCGCTCGCCCTGAACCGGTGGATCGCCTCGCGCGGCGCCAGGTGGCCGGAGCCCGAAACGCCCCCATGGCCACCTGGCGGGGAGGCCGAGGCCCAGTACGAACGCCGGCGCCACACCCTGCTCGCCATCGCGGAACGGACGCGGGCGCTGGCCGCGAACCCGCCGGGGGAACCGTCCGGATTCGCCGGCGCCCTCGCGGCGTCCGCCACGGCGCTGGCTGGCCGGATCGGGGAGCCCCACGCCGTGCGGGATGTCCTCGACGTGTGTGCCCACCTGACCTGTAATCGCCTCGGCGTGAGCCTGACCGAGGAGTCCTGCCTTCGCGATCTGGCCGGCCGGACCTTCGCCGAGCTCGCCCGGGAGACGGTCGCATGACGATGCCCGGCTGGCACAGCGTGCACATTCACCACTACGGCGACGCGACCGACCGCCTGCTGGTGGACGCCGTACGCCCGGTCATGACCGAGCTGGCGGCTCACGGTCACCGCTGCTGGTTCGCCCGGCATTGGCGCCAGGGCCCGCACGTGCGACTGCACGTCGAAGCCGCCGAAGAGGCCTTCCGCACGGAAGTGCTCCCGGTGGTCGAGGCGCGGATCAGCCCGTACCTGGCGGAGCTGCCGGCGGCCGAGACCGATACGGAGGCGATGCTGCCGCTCCACCGCCGACTGGCCGAAGCCGAGTCGGAGTCCGGTCCTCTGACCCCCTGGTACGACGACAACTCCTGGCACGTCGAGGCCTACGACGACCGGCTAACGGTCCATGGCACGCCCGAGGCCGCCGCGCTGTACACGGATTTCATGTGCGCCGCGAACGATCACGCCTTCGCCGTCCTCGACAGGGCGATCCAGGGGCATGTCGTGCTCGCGGCGGCGTTCGACGCCATGGTCGTGGTGGCCGACGAGTTCCACTCGGACGGCATCGCGGCCGGCTATCTCAGCTTCCGATCGCACGCCGACGCCTACCTCGCCCAGAAGGCCGGCGGTGCCGCGCAGCGGCGTGCGTGGGAGGCGCACTTCCAGGACAGGGCAGGGGTGCTCGGCGCCCGCCTGGACGCCCTGCTCGATCCGGCCTCAGGGGCCGTGGACGACGCGACCGAGAGCTTGATCGCCGCCTTGCTGGCGAGCCGTGTACGCGGGCTCGACCTGCGCGGACGCGGGCTGCTTCCGCTGGGAGAAGGCACCGCCGGGGACGACCCGGCCCTGATGCGCGACGTCTATCGGGAGTTGAGCCCGTTCCACCGGGCCCTCGCCGAGAACGAGCGGTGGCTCAGCGAGGTACTCCCGTCCACCTGGTTCGCGCTCTTCCGGCTCGTACTGAATCTGATGTATCTGCAGTTCACCCGAATGGGGCTGACCCCATTTCAACGCTATTTCCTCTGCTACCTGGTCGCCGCGGCGGTGGAACGGCGCACCGGCAGGCAGGCCGTCGAGGTCCTGAGCGATTTCGCCGCGGCGGCCGGAGGGGCCGGGTGAGCGCGCCGGACGCGCTGCCGCGCGGGGGAGAGACCCTGAGGCTTCGTGCCGGGGTTTCGATCGGCCGTGAGCGCAGCGGTATCCACCTGGTGGGTTACCCCGACACGACACCGATCGACGGCGGCGACCTCGCCGTCGTCCGGGCGCTCGCCGCCGGGGAACACCGGGCCGAGGAGTTCCCCGCGCAAGCCCGTACGCTCCTGTCCCGGCTACGTCAGGACGGCTGGCTCGTGGTCACCGTCCACGACGGGGACACACCGCTCTACACTCTGGAGCCCCGGACCCGTCCGGCGGCCGGCGCCCCCACGGACGTGCCGGCCACCGCGCGGCTGTCACGGTTCACCACCATCGCGGCGGCACCGGACGGCGGCCTGTGCGCCACGTCGCCCCGCGCCTGGGCTTCCATCACGGTCCATGCTCCTGGTGCGCTGGCCACGCTCGCCGATCCCGGCGCCGCCGGGCCGCCCTCGGGGATCAGCCCGCACGCGGCGTCCCTGCTCCGGCGTGACCTGCTCTGGTCCGGTCTGGCCGGGACCGAGGATGAGGACGAAGAGTTCCGCGTCCGGCAGTGGTCCGCACTCGACCTGGCGTTTCACCGGAGCAGCCGGGGCATCGACGGCGAGGCCGGGGTGGCCGGCGGGTTCGGCGCCACGTACTGGGGCCGGGAGCACGCGACCGTGCCGGGCTCCCGGCCACCGGCCGCCGGGCCCGTCACGGACCTGCCTCGCCCCGATCTCGAACGCATCCGGGCCACGGACCCGAGTCTGACCGAGGCGCTGGAAGCGCGCCGGTCCGTGCGTGACCATGATGCGGGCACGCCGATCACGATCGAGCAGCTCGCCGAGTTCCTCTACCGCTGCGCCAAAACCTCCGGCCGCCCGACACCGTACGGCGAGCGGCCGCGCCGTGCCTATCCCGGCGGTGGTGGCGTACACGAGCTCGAGCTCTATGTGGTGGCCCATCAGGTGGCCGGGCTGGAGTCAGGGACATACCACTACGACGGTTACGGCCATCGGCTGGAGCTGGTGCGACGGCAGGCCGGCGCCGAACGGATCCTGCTGGACGCGGCGCGGTCCATGTCCGGCGCCAAGGCGCGACCGCAGGTGCTGTTGCTGGTGACCGCGCGCTTCGAGCAGCTCATGTGGGTGTACGAGGGATTGGCGTACGCGCTGATCCTGAAGAACCTCGGCGTCCTGATGCAGACCATGTACCTGGTCGCCACCGCCATGGGGCTCGGCGGCTGTGCCCTGGGGAGCAGCGCGCCGCGCGTCTTCCAGCGCATCGCCGGCGCCGATCCCCTCAGCGAGGACGTGGTCGGGGAGTTCATGCTCGGCACCGTCGCCGCGGAGCACCGGATGAAAGGGGACGCATGAAGCTGCGTCTGATCGACCACGCGTACATGGCCCCGATCAAGAACGGGCTGCACATCATCACCCCGGCCGGGCCGGTCACGCTCACCGGCAAGTCCATCGCCCGATGGGTCGAGACTCTCGCGCCACACCTGGACGGACGGTTCGGCCCCAGCGAGATCACGGCGAATCTGCCGGCCGCGCACGCGGAAATGGCCAGGTCGATTCTGACCCGGCTGCGCGAGGCCGGCGTCGTCCGCGAAATCCCCGCCGAGCCCGCGCCGGGTGGCCGCGACGAGAAACCGAGCGGCGACTTCGCGGCGGAGGTCGCCTTCATCGAAGCCCACCTCGATGGGTCGCGGACCGCGTTCGCGCGATTCCGTGATCTCAGTGTCGCCGTCGCGAATGATGGCTCGGTGGCCGACCCGCTGCCGGAGGCGATCGCCGCCTCGCTCCGCGCGTCCGGGGCCGCGCAGGTCAGGGTGTGCGACGCTGACGGGCTCGGCGAGGAGGACCTCTGGAGTCTGGACGTCCTCCTGCTGACCTGCGCGCTCGGCCCGGCGGCCGGGAGGGCGCGGGTGGTGGACGGGGCCGCGCGGGACGGGCTCGCCGTGGGCCACATCCTGCGAGACGGGACGGACGTCTGGTACCTGCCCGTGCGGGCGGCCAAGGACGACGCCCTCGTCACGGTGGGGCCGGAGTCGCTGCGCTCACGCCTGAGGAGCGTGCCACGCGCTCCCGAGGCGATCACCGGCCTGCACGTGGAGGCGGCCGCCGCGCAGGTGGGACGGGCGGTGTTCCGATGGGCGACGGGGACGGCGGATCCGCGTCAGGCGAGCAAGGTGACGCGGCTCGGGCCGGACCTGATCCTTTCCAGGCACCACTGTCCGCCGCACCCGTACGAGCTGCCGGCGGCGGCGTCCACCCCTGACGAGGTGCTGGCCCGGGTGGAGCACCTGCGGTCCCGGCCCGCCGAGGACGACCAGGAGTTCTCGGATGCGGCGGTCAGAGCCGCCGACGAGATCTTCGGCCCGTTCCGGTATCTTCCCGACCACTCCGCGGTGCAGAGCCCGCTGCACGTGTCCGAGGCCGAGGTCAGCGACGTGCTCGCACCCGGGCCGGGCAGGGGCGGGGACGGCCGGGCGGCCGTCACGACCGTGCGTGCGGTGGGCTTCGACTACGCGGGCGTCCGGATCGAAGCGGCCCGCCGGGCGCTGGCCTGTTACGCCGCGTCGACGGTGGATCCACGGCGCTTGGTGGACTTCGGCGGTGCTCCGCTGGCCGCCGAGGACGCCGAGCCCACGGCCCTGTACGCGGCCTTGACGGCCGGCGCCCCGGGCGGGTTCGCCATCGCGTACGACCTGGCGGCCGCGGCACCTGTACGCCTGGCGGCGGAACGCGCCTTCCCGCGGCTGGCCGGGGAGCGGGCCGCCCTCGTGCCCGGCGAAGGCTTCGGCGCGACCTGGGGTGAGGCCGTGGCGCGAGGGCTCTGCACTCACTGGACGTGTGACGCGGATCTGATCGATGACCCCGCGGGGCGCCTCGTCACGGTCGACCCGGCCGAGCTGGACGCGGTGGGACGGCGATGCTTCACCCTGCTGACCGAGATCGGCGAGCTGCCCGAGGTCTGCGACCACGGTGGCCGATTCGGTGTCACCGCCCTGTCGTTCCACCGCGGTGGGGTGGAGGTGGCCAGGACCGCGGGAACCGCGTCCTCGGCCTGGACCCGGGGACTCCTCGAAGCGCTCTTCGGCGTCCAGCAGCGCATCCACGCGGAGCGGCCCCGCCCACGGCCGGCCGCGGAGTCTCCGCGCACCACGATGAGGCTCGACCCCGGTCACGTCATCGACCCGGACGAGGTGGCGGCGGCCCTGGCGGCCACCGGCCGCCGCGTCGTCATCCTCCCTCTCGACCACGACCCCGCCGTGGCGGCGATCGCCCCGCTCAGCCTGAAGGTGGCGATCACCGATCCCCTGGGGTCCATGACCCTGCGACCGGCCCGAACCAAGGAAGAAGGCAGGAATGTCTGAGCACGCGGTGACCGTGCTGGCGGGGGGCCGCATCGCCGGTGCCGTGGCGGATCGGCTCGGGGTACGACCCGTTCCGCTCCCGGACGGAGATCTTCCCGCGGTGCCGACCGTCGCCACCACGGACGGCTGGGCCGAGGTGGTCACGGGCGAGCTACGGGCCCGGCTCACCGGTCCCGTACTCCCGGCCCGCACCGAGCTGAACACGATCGTCATCGGTCCCTGGGAAGCGCCCGGGGAACGAGGGTGTGCCCTCTGCGCCGCTCGCCGGCAGTCCTGGGCCGACCCGATGCACGAACGGGGAGAGGCGGTCCGTGAACGCCATGCCGCGGAGCTCGCCGCGCCCTCGCCGTTGCTGACCGCGGACGCGGTCCGCTTGGCGGCGGCCCTGATAGCGGACGACATTCGGTCCTTCGTCGGTGGAGAGCGGCCACGGACCCGCGGAACGGTGCTCACCGTGGATCTCCACGACCTCTCGATCACCCCGCACCGGGTCCTGCCGGACCCCCTCTGCGAGGTCTGCGCTCCGCGCGTGACCGATGAGCCCACGGCGGCATTGGGGACGCCCCGGCCGGTGCCGAGCCATGACGAGGGGGCCGTACGCGGGCGCGACCTCGTCGCGGAGCTGGATGCTCTGACCGAGACCTATGTCGACGAGCGCACCGGCGTGGTGTGGCTGCTGCACGACCGCACCTCCGGCGGGGCGATCCTCAGCTCGGCGGAGGTGTCGCACCGGTGGGGCAGAGGGTCCGGCGGCTACGGTCGCGCCCCCCAGCGCCGGGTCAGCCGGACGATCGCGCTCCTGGAGGCGCTGGAGCGTTTCTCCGCGTCTCCGGGGCAACTGCGCAGCCCGAAAGCAGGGTCCTACCACGACCTCGCCGGCCGGGCCCTGGATCCGCGTACCCTCGGCCTGCATCCCCCGCAGGCGTACGACGAGCCCGGCTTCGGGTTCGATCCCTTCGATCCGGATCGCGACTACCACTGGGTGTGGGGCTGGTCGTTCCTGCGCGGTGAGCCGATCCTGGTGCCCGAGTCGCTCGCCTACTACGGGACCCACTCCCACGAACCGGACAACCGCCCCTTCGTCTATGAGATCTCCAACGGGTGCGCGCTCGGCTCCAGCCTGGAGGAGGCGGTCCTCTACGGAATGCTGGAGATCGCCGAACGCGACGGATTCCTGCTGACGTGGTACGCACGGCTGCCCGTACCGGAGATCGATCCGGCGACCCTCGACGAGCGCAACGCCCTCCACCTCGCGGCCCTGCGCGCGCAGACCGGATACGACATCCGCCTGTTCGACATCACGGCCGAACACGGCATACCCGCGGTGTGGGCCCTGGCCACGGCCGCCCCAGGTGCGGATCTGCCCGCGGCGTTCTGCACCGCGGGCGCCCATCTGTCCGGGCGCAGGGCGGTCATGGGCGCGGTGGCCGAGCTGGGCGACATGCTGACCAACGGCATCCAGTACTACAAGAGTCCCGAGGTACGGGCCCGGGCGGCGGCCATGGCCGAGGACTCCTTCGCCGTCGTGGACATGGAGGACCATCCGCTCCTCTACAACGATCCGCGCGCCGCGGACCGCCTGGGTTTCCTCACCGCGGGCGCGCCCAGCCGCCCCGCCTCCGAGGTCGGCGCCGGCACGGAGGAGTTCGCGGCCGGCGATCTGGGGGAGCTGATGCGCTCGGTCGTGCGCCGGTACACCGAGTCCGGGCTGGACGTCGTGGTCGTCGACCAGACACCGGACGAGCTCCGCGCCATGGATCTCCATGCGGTCAAGGTGCTGATCCCTGGGACGCTGCCGATGACCTTCGGGCATCGCCACCGGCGGATCAGCGGCTTGCCCCGGCTGCTGGAGGTTCCCCACCGACTGGGGTACACCCGGCGCCCCCTCACCGACGACGAGCTCAACACGGAGCCGCACCCCTTCCCCTGAGGCCGTTCCCCACTACTGAGAGAAGGACCTATGACTGATCAGGCGGCAGCCGTCCGGCCGGTGGCCGTGTGGCGGATCTTCCTGAGCTGGGCGCGGCCGTACCGTGTACGGTTGGCCGGGGGAGTCGTGCTGTCGTTGCTCTCCGCGGTGAGCGTCCTGGCGCTGCCCCTGATCACACAGCGGCTCATCGGTGAGGTCTCCGCGGGGGCCTGGCCGAGCGGGTCGATGCTGCTCATCGGCGCGCTCATCGTGGCCAATGTGCTGCTCAACGCGGGTAGCTGGGTCCTGCTCGACCGTACGGGCGTCATCTTGACCAGGGACGTTCGTCAGCGGCTCGCCTCGCGCCTGGTACGGCTGAGCGTTCCGGTCTTCGACCGGCTCCGACCGGGCGACCTCCTTGCCCGTACGACCGCTGACGCGGCGAGCGTGGACATACTCACCACCGACGTGCTCGTCGGACTGGGGATCTACGTCCCCGTGATCATCACGGTGATCGCCTTCATGGCGTATCTGGACTTCGCCCTGCTGGGGCTGACGCTGGCGGTCGTCACCGTCGCGTTTCTGGCCTTCCGCCTGCTCGCGCCCAAGATGCGGAGCGCGAGCATGGCCACGGCCGAGGCCGTGGGCACACTCACCGCGGATCTGGAACGCGCTCTGGGTGCCCTGCGCACCATCCGGGCGTTCGGCGCGGAGCGGGCGGAGGAGGCGCGCCTCCACGCGGGGGCGGACGCCGTACGCCTGGCCAGGACCAGGTCGTCGTTGTGGGGGGTGGTGTCCGCGAACGTCACCGGCATGACCTATCAGCTCGCGCTCCTGACGGTGCTGACGGTCGGTGGGGCCCGGGTCGCGACCGGAACCATCGAGGTCGGTGTGCTGGTGGCGTTCCTGCTCTACGTGTTCTACCTGATCGGGCCGATGCAGAGCGTGATCGCGGCGCTCGCCTCGTACCAGTCGGCCACCGCCGGGGTCGCCCGGATCGCGGAGGCGCTGGAATACCCCGCGGAGGGCCGGTACGAGCTCCCGCCGCCGCAGGCGGAGCGCTCACCCTTGAGCGTGCGTTTCGACTCCGTGCACTTCCGGTACGGCGACGCCGGACCGGTGCTCAGGGGGCTCACCTTCTTCGCCGCGCCGGGATCCGTGACCGCGCTGGCCGGAGCCTCGGGAGCGGGGAAGTCCACGGTATTCGGCCTGATCGAGAGGTTCTACGAGCACGAGGACGGCCGCATCCTGGTCGGCGACCGTGACGTCCGCGACTGGCCGGTCGCGCGGCTGCGCCAGGGAATCGGCTATGTCGAACAGGACTCCCCCGTCCTCGCCGGCACCATTCGCGACAATCTGACCTTCGCCGTCCCCGGCGCCGGCGACGCGGAGCTGGCCCACGTGCTCCGGCTGGCCCGGCTCGATGAGTTCGTGGCAGACCTGCCCGACGGGCTCGACACGCTCGTCGGGCACCGCGGCACCACGCTCTCCGGCGGGGAGCGACAGCGACTCGCCATCGCCCGTGCCCTGCTCCGACGGCCGCGCCTGCTCCTTCTGGACGAGGCCACCTCGCACCTCGACGCCGTCAACGAGGCGGCTTTTCGTGACACCGTCCGCACCATCGCGCAGACGGTCACCGTCATCGTCGTGGCGCACCGCCTCTCGACGGTGATGGACGCGGACCGCATCGTCGTCCTCGACCGGGGGGTCGCCCGCGCCGTCGGTACGCACGACGAGCTCAAGAGCACCGACGACCTGTACGCCGAGCTCATGTCCAGCCAGTCGCGGAGTGCCGCGCGCGTCACCCCCGGGTATGCGGATGAGCTGAACGAAGCCTGGAACCGGCTGGGGGCCGGCTCCTGAAAGTGTCCGGCTCCCGCTGGGGGAGCCGGGTGAGAGAAAGGAACGCGATGAGCTCTGCGAATTCGGGGTTCTCGGTCGCTGACCTCCCGGTCGACGTCTTCGAGCTGGAGACCGGCGACCTCGAGCTGGAGTCGCTGACCGGCGGTCACGGGATGCTGGAGTACGGCGCGTCCAGGAACTGCAGCTGCTCCTGCCAGTTGGTCGGCTGCAGTTGCTGCAGCGGGTCGCCCAAGGAACCGCGGTGACGCGGCCGAACGGCTGATTGACGCGGACCCTGCGAAGGGTCGGCCCGGCTCGGCGCATGCGCCGAGCCGGGCTCCCTTATCCGGATCGTGGAGGGAGACCGGTGAGCCCAGCGGAGGAGTCCGCCCAGATCGGCCCTGCCCCGGACGGGATGGGAAACGCGGTGGTCCGCGTCGCGGGACTGTCTTCGGCGGCCCTCGACGGGCTGCGTTTCCCGCGGCTCTCCGCCGCTGTTGACGACGTGCTGACCCGCCGCGACGGGCTCCGCGCGGAGGGACGCGCGATCGCCGACGCGCTTCATGCCGTGATCGGTGACCTGCCCCGCGACGACGTACGCCCCCGCGTCATCGGGCTCCGCCGGGCCCTGCACGCCGGGCGGCGGCCGGGCGCCGGGGAATGGAGGCGGGAGATCGCCGGGCGACTGCCGGAGGAGGTGTCGCGCAGGATCTCGGGCTGGCTGGCCGGGGCCGCCGCCCTCGCCGCCCTTGAGGACTCCCTCTCGGAGGTTCTCGCGGCCGCGCGGGAGTCTGGCCTGAGCGCGCTGTTGAAGGCCGCGATGGACCCCGGGTTCCGGCTCGCGCTCAGCGGTACGAGCCCCGTACTCGCGGGTGAGCTCGAGAAATGGATCACCGACCCGGCCAGGGAGCCCCGGGCCAGGACCATGACGACGGCGGCGCGCTACCTGGCCCGCGCCGCGACGAAGACCAGCCCGCTCAGCACGTTCACCACCAGCGGTCCCGTGGAATGGCGAGCCGACGGTCCCGCCGTCGAGGTGCGCCCGGTGGATCGGTTCGGCGTCTTCGAGCTCTCCTACTACCACATACGTGAGAGCATCGCCGGCTTCGTGGTGGAGCACGCGGCCACGCGCGGCCAGGCGCCGCTCACGCTCAACGCGTCGGCGCAGCGCCTGGGGGACCAGGTCGTCTACCTGAGAGGGCTGGGGGTTCTCGGGCTGCTCGGTGGCGAACGGTACTGTGCCGTCCCCGCGCGACCCTCCGTCCTCGCATTGATCGATCGACTGGGCGCGGAGCCGGGGGGACTGCCCCGCCACGTACTGCGCGAACGCCTTACCAGGGGCGATTCCTCCTTGACCGGTGAGGTCGACGCCTTCCTCGATCATCTGCTCGATGCCGGTCTCATCGTGAGCGGGCTGCCGATTCCGCACATCGACGACGTGCTCGCCGGATCCGCGGCGTGGGTATGCAGGCAAGAGGGACAGGAGACCGGCGAGTTGCCGGCCGCTCTGGAGCGGGCGGCCGTCGCGTTGGCGGCGCGTCCCGCGATCGACGACGCCGTTTCCTACCGGGCCCGTCGTGAGACGGTGGCGAGCAGGCTGCGCGAGCTGGCCGGGTTCGCCGGACCGGGCGGCCCGCACCATGCGATGTTCGCCTCGCTCACGACCGTCAACGTCCGCGATACGGCGGTCACCTCGGAGTCGCCCGCCGTCTGCTCGGCACGCGCATGGCGGCCGGTCGCGGAGGACCTGGACCTGATTCGCCGGTGGATCGCGCCCTTCGCGCCTCATCTACCGGCCAGGCTGGCTCTGACGGAACTCTTCGGTGAGCGGCTGCGGAAGCGAGGCCCGCTCTCCGCGATCGCGTTCTACCGTGAGTATCAGCAGGCTGTGACGGCCGCGGACGAGGTCGGCGCCGAGTTGCGCGGCAGCGTTCTCGGGCCGGCGGCGCAGCATCCCGAGGACAGCGTGCTGGCCTCGGTGAGCCGGCTGAGTGACGTGAGGACCTCGGCACTCGCGGCGCTGTCGCCCTACCCGCTCGGCGCCGCCGCTAAGGGATCCGCCGCTGGGGGTGTCGCCGTGCACGCGGGTGCCTTGCACACGGCCATCGCGAACTATCCGCATTGGGTGCCCGAAGTGCGATCTATCAGCGCTTTCGTCCAGCCCGTAGCCGCCGCCGGCGGCTTCGGCGCGGTGGTCAACGCGCTGGGCACCGGATTCGGTTCGGTACGCGCCCGCCTCGACCATCTGGTCGGTGGGCGGCGCGGCGCCGAGGTGGCGGACCCCGGAACCGGGCCGATCTACGCGGCGTTCGGCAGCCGATTCGGCATCTCCCTGAACGATCACCGGCGATGTCTCCCCTTTCACATCGGCGGCACGCCGGGCCTGGTCGATCGCGCCGACGGCGCCCGGCTACGGATCGAGGATCTCGTCGTCCGCCTCGACGAGAGGACCGGCCTCCTCACGCTGGCGACGACGCACGGGCGCGAGGTGCGCGTGGTGCACACGGGCGCGGCCGCGCGAGAGTTCCTGCCCCCGTTCTCTCTCTTGCTGACGGTGTTGTCCGGTGAGGCGCCTCCCCTCTCGGTCATACCTCCACCGCACCCCTCCCGTACCGCCAGGCGTGATCGGCGCTGCGACTGGCCTCGCCTGACCATCGGCTCGCTCATAGCGGGACGGGCGCAGACAAGATTTCCCGTTCGGTGCGTGCCGCTGCCCCGGCCAGGGGAGGAGGATGGCCGGTTCCTGCTGCGGCTCGCGGAATGGCGGCACGCCGAGGGGATCCCTCGCCGGTGCTTCTTCCGCACCCGTCTCGACCCCGAGAGCGTGAACGAGCGCCTCGCCAAGTCCGCGACGCCGTGGACGCAGACCCGCGAGAAGTGGCACAAGCCGATGTATCTCGACTTCGACAGCTGGCTGCTGGTGCAGGGGTTCGTCGCCGCCCTGCGCCGGCCCGGCGCCGCGCTGGTGACCTTCGAGGAGGCACTGCCCGACCCGCTCGCTTCGCCGGGTGGCGATCACCATGTCGCCGAACTGGTCCTCGACGTCACCGCCGGCTCGAAGCCCTGGGTCTCGGCCCTGCCAGGCGATGGAGTGTGACACACCCCGGGAACCCGTACGTTCACGCCGACGTGTCTGCGCCTGCCGATGATCACATCCACCCAGGTCACGACTCAACGAGGGCACAGCGTACGTACGCGAGTTCCGGTCACCCGGGAGACGGAAGCGCGTACGGCAGGATGATGCGCTGTGCTCCTTCGCCTGGCCTATCTGACCACAACCAGCACCGGGCCCATCAAGCCCTGGACCAAGCAGCGCCGCTGCGTCCGCCCCGGACCCGATCACTGACCCCGAGCGAATCACCGACCTGAACATACGCCGACGAGACCGGCTCGGCGGCGTCTTCCACGAATACTCACATGCCGCTTGACCTGCATGGACGGAATCATCGGCAGGCGCAGAGTTGCGGAGTCGCAACCCGGGCCTGTCAATACCTCGCAGGTCATCTCCTTCGTGGACTTCGTGCAGACGCGGCAGACTGTGCCCGAGCGGGATTGTCGGAGGCATGCGACTATCCAGACTCCACATTGCGGCGTTGACCGCGTCCGTGCTCACGTTCATCACGGCATTGGCCACCGAGGCGCTGCCCAAGCTGTCCTACACCACAGGGTTTGCGCCGTATTGGGTGACGGCTGCCGCCGCTCTGGCCGGTGCGGGCTTCGCCGTCTTCGGGCGGCCGGTCGCTGTGGGTTGGCTCTCGTCGGTGCTCTTGCTCTGGTCGGCGGGTGGGCTGGTACTCGACTGCTTCCGCGCGTTCTTCGTGGTAACCGGAATAGAGGCGGGGGAGTTCGCCCGGGTGGACGGGCCCGGAATGGCGGGACGGGCGCTCAGTCTCGCCACCACCGGATTCGTCGGGGCGCTGGCGCTGCGGCGCACCCGGCTGCCGAGCGGGCCGTGGCTCGGTTACACGGCCTTCGCGCTCGGGTTCGTCTATCCGACGGCCAAGCTGTACTGGTCGCTGGGCGGATCGCTCCTGCGCCCCGCCGGCTACTCCGAGGGATTTCCGTACGGCGAACTGATCATGTTGGCCATCGGGGCGGTTGGATCGTTGGCTCTCGTCCAGGCGTGGGGGAGGCATCTGCCGCGCGGCCTGGTGCTGCTCGGCGGTTGGACGGGAGCCGCTATGTTGAGCACCATGGGCAGCATGTCCGTTTTCGGTACCCTCTCGCAGCTTTTGGGCCTGACCGACGGACCGGTGCCGCTCGGTGACGCCTCAGCGGTCGTCATGGTCTCCTTCGTATATGGGAGCTGGTTGCTGTTCGGGCTCGCGGTGGCTGGTGCCACCCTGGCCTACCAACGGCAGACCGCCAGGGTGCTCAGGTGGTGACGCGGTGGACGGCGGGGCCGCGAACGTTCGACACGGTAGCCGCGTTCGTGGTCGGGGTACCGCTGTTCCTCCTCTCGGTCGTGGTCGCGGTGCTGTCGGTGCCCGGGGAGCGAGCGGCGATTCTGGTGGCGGCCTGCCTGTTGGCGCACGTGGCGTTCGCTTTCCGCCGGGACCTGCGCGCATTCCTCGTGATCGCCGCGGCGCTGGCCGTACAAGCCATCGTGACCGGGCTCTTCCTCGTCTTGCCGACCGTCGTGCTCTTCCCGCTCGCGCTCTACTCCTGCACCGCGTACAGCAGGCCGTATCCACCCGTGGTCGTGGGGCTGACGGGTGCGGGATTGGCCGCGGCCAGGTTTGCCACGGACTCCAGCGTCGCCGCCGCCCACCTGGGCCCCGACCCGTGGATGCTGCTGGGCCTGCTCGTGGCCATCGTGGTGGCGGCCTGGGGACTTGGGCTGTACCGCAAGACCGAGCTGGCCTATGTCGACCTGCTTAAGGAACAGGCCAGCGTGTCTGCCGCCCAGGCCACCCTGACCGAACGAGCCAGGATCGCCCGCGAGATGCACGACGTGGTGGCCCACGCGTTGGCCGTCATCGTCGCCCAGGCCAGAGGAGGGCGGCTGGTCCCCGACCGCGCCACCGAGGTGCTGGCCACGGTGGAGGAGACCGGACGCCAGGCACTCACCGAGATGCGCGGCCTGGTCGGCGTGCTCCGCTCGGAGGCCGCCGTCGGCGCCGAGAATGTCGAGCTGCGGCCACAGCCGGGGTTGGCCGAACTCCCGGAGCTGCTGGACCGGACTCGCGCGGCCGGGCTTGCGGTGACCATGACCACCTCCGGTACGGCGCGGCTGATCGGGCCGGGGGAGGAGCTGGCGCTCTACCGGGTGATCCAAGAGGCGTTGACCAACACGCTCAAGCATGCGGGCGGCGGGGCGAGCGCATCGATCGGATTCTCCTGGACGCCGGTGAGTCTGGAGGTGACCGTGGCGGACGACGGCCAGGCTCCCGCGACGACCGCGGGCACGGCATCGGGCAACGGGCTGGCCGGGATGCGCGAGAGACTGTCGGCAGTCGGTGGCACGCTCTCCGCCGGCACCGCAGGGGAGCGGGGCTTCGTAGTGACGGCCCGCCTGCCGTACCAGAAGGGGACAGCGTGACGATCCGGGTGTTCGTGGTGGACGATCAGGACCTCGTGCGGACCGGCACGAGCATGGTCATCCAGGCCCAGGACGACATGACCGTCGTGGGGGAAGCACGCGACGGTCTCGAAGCCCTGGCCATGCTCGGGAACGTCGTCGCCGACGTGGTGCTCATGGACGTGCGGATGCCCCGCCTCGACGGCGTGGAGGCCACCCGCCGACTCCTGTCCGGCGCCGGGCCCAAGGTCATCGTGCTCACCACATTCGACTTGGACGAATACGCCTTCGCCGCCCTCCGTGCGGGCGCCTCCGGATTCTTGCTCAAGGACGCGCCCGCCGAGGAGATCGTGGCCGCGGTCCGGACCGTGCACGAGGGCGACGCGGTCATCGCACCCTCCACCACACGGCGGCTGCTCGACCACGTCGCACCCACCCTGCCGCTACCGGTCGATCCGCCCATTCCTCTCACGGACCGTGAGCGGGAGGTCCTCCAGCACATCGCGCAGGGTGAGACGAACGCCGAGATCGCCGGACACCTCTTCCTCTCGGAGGGCACGGTCAAGACTCACGTTGGTCGTATCCTTGCCAAACTCCAGCTCCGTGACCGTGTCCAGGCGGTCATCTGGGCCTATGAACATGGCCAGATCCCCCGCACGCAAGCAGGCACGGGCGGCTGAACAGATACGTGCTGCCGTCGTCAGGTGGCGAGTGATCATGTCAGGGTGCTGGCGTCGCAGACCGGGCGCTATGCGCGGAGTACCTGATCCGTCGCACCGGCGGAGTGGTCGAATTGCTCGAGGCCTTGCCCAGGTGGCCGGATAGGTAACACCTGGCTGCCCAGCCACACACTCACGGGATGATCTGAATCGTCACGTCTCGATGCTATACCGGGAATATACCAGCCGTCGTTAAGCTCGTTTCCAACCAACCTTCCAGCGGGTTTTCCGCAATTCTCAACTTCAGGAGTACGCTATGAAGAATTCTTCCCGTGCTGGTGCGGCGGCGCTGATTGCTGCAGGCATCCTTATCGTCGGCGCGAATTCGGCTCTGGCGGCCGAGCCGCAGTCCAAGGCTGAGCGCATCATCTCTGCAGAGGATCTCAGGCAGAATGTCCTTCAGGCTGTCGCACTGGAGCGGCAGAATGGCGGGGCGGAGCTGAGCGCCTGCACCGGTGGCAAGCAGCCAAGGTGAGCGCTGTGGAAGCCAACGAGCCCGCTCCAACATGGTGTCCAAGTGGTGAGGCACACGCCGCGGAGTCCGTTGTCCTGGGTGTGCGTTCGGGCCGTGACGGCCGTTTGACATACCTGGCGGACCCGGTGCCGGCCGCCGATGTCCTCGGCGACATCCCCGCGGACGTCGAGCCCCGGCGCGTTCTGAGATTCGCATCGCACTGCGTCACTGATTGCGTGAATCGGCAGGGCAACGACTGCGCGCTTGTCAACAGGGTGCTGGCGAAGCCGTCCGAGGGCCAGGCCGTTCCTCGATGCCATCTCCGCGCGCAATGTCAGTGGTGGCACCAGGTCGGTGTCGAGGCCTGCCGCCGCTGCCCCGCCGTGTCGACCCTGCACTACATCGATGACGAACTGGCCGAACTGGTGGCAGATCCCACTACGACGCGGGCACAACTTGACGCGTGGATCGCGGCGGCGGACTGACACCTTGGCAACCTGAAGGACGGCGGTCGCGTAACCGGGTTTCCGGGACCGCCCGTCGCCCTTTGACATCGCGGGTATCTCCGACGGACCGCTGAATCGCGAAGTGGGTCAATGGCATTACATGTAACGAGCTGAAGCGGCACCTGTCAGGCTCCCGCCTGGGCCTTCGCGAGTTCGACGACGCGCCCCTCGTGGTCTTGGGCCTGGGTGCGGGCGCCCTGGTCGCCTACGAGGTGGCGGGCCTGCTGCCGAGGAGTACGGCGTCCGTCCGGCTGCACTCGCGGTCTCGGCCTGCCCGGCCCCTGGCTGGTCGAGGGCTACCGGACGCCTGCCGTACGGGCCGTGGACTGTCCGATTTACGCCTACTACGGCGAGCAGGACGAGGACACGGATCCCGCCCAGGTGCGGGCCTTCCCGGCGGCCTGCTGGACTACCACGTGCGGGCGTCGGTGGGCGACCTCGTCCGTCGCGTCGACGCGCCCGCTCTCCAGCGTGGTGCGCAGGGTGTCGCGGGCCCAGTCCACCAGACGTCCGGCGAAGCCCCGGTCGGCGAAGACGTGCCGGATCGGGGTGGTCAGGTACGCCGACAGCAGGGCAGTCTTGCCGGCTCGCGGCCGTGACGAGCAGGCCGGTGGTGTCGGTAATGACGAATCGCTTGCGGCCGTGACCTTCTTGCCCGCGTCGTAGCCGCGGCTGTCGCGGCCGACGGTGTCGGCGCCTTTGACGCTTTGCGAGTCGATGACGCCCGCCGACGGCTCGTCATCGCGGCCGGCCTGTCGGCGGACCTGGAGACGCTGACGGCCGCCGATGTGACGGCGTTCATCCTGGCCTGCAGGCAGAACGTCGCATCGGCGACGGTGCAACGCGCGGGGCGCTGCGATCGCTGCTGCGCTTCTTACACCTGCGTGAAGTGACCGGCTCCCCTCTGGTGGGGCCGTGCCCGCGGCCGCGGGCTGGAAGCTGTCCGGGCTTCACCAACCCAACACCAGCGCGAGGGCGTCGGGGCACCAGCGAGCGGTGGGGAAGAAGCGGTGCGCGCGGCAGTGATGCCACACCCGTTCCAGCCCGGCGCCCAGCAGAATCCCGCACGCCGTGCGCCGCCGCGTCTGTGCGATCACCCCCACCACAAGAGCGGCGAACGGGCGATGACCTGGTGCGGTGAAACACGACCGGAACACCGCCAGCAGCGCGGCCGGCGAGGCTAACGTGCCATCTGGGAGCATCG
Organism: Nonomuraea sp. LPB2021202275-12-8; assembly: GCF_037044575.1. Taxonomy (NCBI): domain Bacteria; kingdom Bacillati; phylum Actinomycetota; class Actinomycetes; order Streptosporangiales; family Streptosporangiaceae; genus Nonomuraea; species Nonomuraea sp. LPB2021202275-12-8. The sequence goes on from NZ_JBAHWD010000045.1 coordinate 60,133, forward strand.
GCGGATTCACCTCCTACCAGGGTGCTACAGACACGCCGATGCTCCTCCGGCATCTCCATGCCCGCCCCGCAGCCCAGCGAAGGCACGCGGAGACATCTCCCTCGCTACACGACACGTCGATCTTGGACAACTGCGAACACGAGGTCCGGATACCGCGGATGAACTCCATCGTGGAGCGCTGGATCCAGACCTGCCGGCGCGAACTGCTGGACCGGATTTTGATCTGGAACGACCACCATCTCCACCACGAGCTGCGTGAGTTCGAGACCTTCTACAACGAGCACCGGCCGCACTGCGCTCTCCGACAGGCAGCTCCGCTTCGACTACTTCCCGATTCCGACACTGGGCCCCACTGGAATCGCATCGCTCAACATCCGCCGACGTGATCGACTCGGTGGTGTGCTGAAGGAGTACCGGCATGCCGCCTGACCTGGCCGCATGATCAATCGGCACCCGCAGGGACTGTCGCCGACCTTCACGCCGCCCGCCCTCCTCTTGCAGCGGGTGTTCGGCCGACTGTTGTCGCCGGGTCGCTCGCGGCCAGGCCTGAGCCTGACCAGCTGCCGGGCTGATCTCGCTGGGCCTTGGCGGGCCCCTGCCAGGCGTTCTCCCGCCAGTCCAGCTGTAGTGACACCAATTGTCCCGTGACGCATTCTTGAGGCAGCGGCGAACAGAAGTCAAAAAGACCCGCCGTATCCAGGTCGAGAAGGGACGTAAAATGGCTCGCATTAAGACGATCGCCGGGGTTCGGGCAGTCTTTCTTATGGCATGCATCAGTATCGCGCTTATCGGTACCCATCTCGCTTCGAGCGCGTCGGACGGATTCGGATGGGGCGGGACGTCGATTACGGTGGCGGCCGATGAAGAGCCGGGCGGATTCGGCTGGGGCGGGACGACGCCTGACTCGACGACTTGATGCAGATCTCATCACTGCGCATCGCGCCGCTGGTGTCGTTCGCCCCCGAGACCCTGCGGGAGTTGCTGGAGGCGAACATCACCCCCGATGCGGGACTGGAGCACATACAGGTCCGAGCGGGCCCAAATGGGTTGCAGATCTTCGCCTTCTTCCACTCGACAACGGCCCCCGAAGCAGAAGCCAG
>NZ_JBAHWD010000046.1:0-61037 GCF_037044575.1 Nonomuraea sp. LPB2021202275-12-8
AGAAGGTCAATACTTATCATGGCCTGCCCGGAGCGGAATGACGGTGGGACTTGAAGCGCAGGCAAGGGCGACACCGGCGCAGCGCCCGACGAAAGCCGGCACCGTACCGACCAGCGGCAGCCTGCACTCGTCGAGCGGGACCATCGCCGCCACGCATCGGCGCGCCATCGTCATGGGGTCTGGCGGCATGGGTCAGGACGCGGGTCGGCCCGGTCGCTGAAGTGACCGACGTAACGGCAGGGGTTTTGGGACGACTCGAGGTACGAGTTCGCCAAGACCGTGGACGAACCGGCCGATGTCTGGCACGGCTTCAGCGTCCGTCTGCTCACGTCGGGCCTTGCCAAGCGGCACATGCCCTGCAAATGGCCGCTCAACGCCCTGGACCAATTTTTGGCCCGCGTGGAATTTTGAGGGCGTGCAGGAAACAGCCACGCAATTCGCGTCAGCGAAGTCCATTCCGAGTTCCATCCGTACGGCCGTACCGCGTGGTGTTCCGACGGCGGCGCCGAGCTGACCGAGGAGGCACGATGAGCAAGCTCCGGTGTCACATCTCGATCTCGCTGGACGGTTTCGTCGCCGGCCCGGACCAGAGCGAGGAGAACCCGCTCGGGGTCGGTGGCGATCAGCTCCACGACTGGGTGGTCCCGCTGGCCGCCTTCCGCCGAGCCCACGGCGAGCAGGGAGGCGAGGTGAACCCGAGCACCGCGGTATTCGAGGAGGCGATCGAGAACCTCGGCGCCGGCGTGATGGGCCGCAACATGTTCGGCCCCATCGGCGGCGGCGCCTGGAACGGAGAACAGTGGACAGGCTGGTGGGGCGACAACCCGGCCTTCCACTACCCCGTGTTCATCCTCACCCACCACGCCCGCCATCCAGTACAGATGGAAGGCGGAACCACCTACCACTTCGTCACCGACGGCATCGAATCCGCCCTCCAGCAAGCCAAGAAAGCCGCCGGCGGCAAGGACGTCATGCTCTGGGGCGGCGGCCACATCGCCCAGCAATACCTGGCCGCGGGACTACTGGACGAACTCGAACTACACGTCGTCCCCGTACTACTCGGAGACGGATCCCGCCTCCTGGACAACCTCGGCGACGCCGACATCCGACTCGAGCAGATCCGCGCCATCGAAGCACCCGGCGTCACCCACCTCAAGTACCGGATCCTGCCCGGCACCCCGTCATGATCGACATAGCGATCATCATCGGCAGCACCCGACCCGGACGCAAGGGCGAAGCGGTCGCCAACTGGATCCATGACAACGCCACCAAACGCGGCGACGCCACATTCGAGATGGTCGACCTGACCGGCTTCGCGCTCCCACCCCTGGACGAACCGAACGGGACGCCACGGCGACACCCTCACCACCCTGCTGGACCAGGTCATCGCCTGGAGCACCGCACTGAAGGCACTGCGCGAAGGAGAACACCATGAACCCTGATCGCCTGCAGACCTTCATCCACGACGTGGACCTCGTGGTCAGCACCACCCACGACGAACACGAAATCACCGCGCAGGTCGCCGAACGGCAACCAACCCACCATCGGCATCCACGTCTACGGCGGCACCATCGGCACCATCAACCGGCGCTCCTACGATCCACCACCGGCCAAGCCCACTGGTTCACCTCCGGCTGGGACAACCCCGAACACACGCCCCAACCACCCGGCAACGCAGCTACGTTGAGTACGTCCTGAGTATGAAATGAGCTCATGCCATCGTGACGGGGCAGGTCACAGGCCTGTTGCGGACCGTTGGACTTGATCTCTGCATAGAAGTGCACCTGATAGAAGGGGCCTCGACGAAGACAACCAGCACCGCCAGGAGACTGTGTGCTGTTCCAGCGTGCCGCGCCGACGAGGCGGTGATCGCGGCCCGGTCGGGGAAGATGCGACCACGTCCGCGCGGCGGCGGATCACCTCACCCTGGAACGCTGTGACCCCGGAACCCGTGACCACCTGGCAGACGCGACCATGAGCATGTGCAGCTGTTCTGGATGCCATCTGAAGGTGCTGGTTGTTTGACTGGACGTGTCGCTGACCAGGGGCAGATGGTAAGGGGAGGCTGTTGCAAGGGTTGTCGGTCGGGGTCCTCGGACCGCTGGAGGTTTCGGTTGGGGGCGGCCGATTCAGCTGACCGCCAACCGGTTGCGGACACTGCTGGCAGCCCTGGCGATGTCCGCGGGGAAGACGGTGTCCCTGGAGCGGCTGACTGAGATGGTGTGGTCGGACGGGTCGCCCGCGAACAGCCGCCGGAGTCTGCAGAACTACGCGGCGCGGCTGCGGAGCGCCTTGGGCGGTCGGTGGGTCGAGACGCGGCCGAATGGATTTCTTCTCCTGGTCGACGCCGACGATGTGGACGCGTTGCGCTTCGGACGCATCCTCGACCGCGCAGCGCGTGCCCAGGATTCCGATCTGGAACGCAGGCTGCTGGACGAGGCGTTGGCTCTGTCAAGGGGTGAGCCGTTCGAGGACGTGGCCTCCCACTGGCTGCAGGAGGCGGAGGCACCGCGCCTGGCCGAACGATATCTGGCGGCACTGGAGCGGCGAATCGACCTGGATCTCGTCGAGGGACGCAGCCGCGATCTCGTCGCGGAGCTGAGGAGGTGGACTGCGCGCTGTCCCTTGCGCGAGTCCTTATGGCTGCGCCTGCTGATGGTGCTGGACCGGCAGGGCCGGCGGGCGGAGGCACTGGAGCGGTACGAGGAACTCCGGATACGCCTCGCAGAGGATCTCGGCGTGAATCCCAACGCGGAGTTACAGCGGTTGTACGCGGAACTGCTCGTCGCCCCACCTGCTGCCTCGCTCATCAGAGGCACGGCGCCACGCCTTCGCGTGATCCCCCGTACGATCCCCGCCGCAGCCGAAGAAGTCATCGGCCGGAGCGCGGAGCTCACAGCCTTGAGCGATCTGGCGCAGTCCGGATCGGCAGCCGTCGCGCTGGTCACAGGTCCGGCGGGCACCGGGAAGACAGCCATGGCGATTCACTGGGCTCACTCGATCGCCGACGGATTCACGGACGGGCAGCTCTATCTCGACCTACGCGGGTCGCGTGACGCGCCGATCGAACCAGCCGCAGCATTGCGGACATCTCTGAGGGCGCTCGGCGTTCCCGCCGATGACCTTCCCTCCGACCTGGTCACGCTGGCCGGTTCGTACCGGACTCTGACCGCCGACCGTCGCCTGTTGGTGCTGCTGGACGACGCACGGGACGCCGAGCAGGTCCGCCCGCTGCTACCGGCAGGTCGGGCTTGCATGACGGTGATCACCAGCCGGTGTGGAGCCGCTGATTGGGACGCCACGGACGCCGTCCGCCTGATCACCTTGGAAAAGCCGCCCGCGGCACGGGAGCCCGGCCTCATCTTGCCGAAGCCTGCACTGGCCGATCCTGGTGAAGAGCCGTCCGCAGCCGGACGCTTGTTCGGCACCAAGCTGCGACCGCTGCGGAAGTTGGCCGCCCTCACGCAAGAAGTGCCCGCCGAACAGGCGGTGCTCGGTGCGCGCGCCCTCCAACAGCTTGAGACCGGTATCGAGGCGGGGGCTCGCGATTCGTTGCTGCGGTTGCTGGCCGAGATGCTCCGGCCGCAGGGGAACGAGCCCGCGATGTCGGACCTGACGACCCGCGAGCGGCCGGTCGGCGGGAGTGCTGCTCCGACCGATCATGTGCTCCGGGCACAACGGCACCACTTCACCGTCCCGCGGCAGTTGCCGGCGGACGTGGCCGACTTCGTCGGCCGAGCGGACGAAGTCGCCCTGCTGGACGACCCGGCGGAGAGGCACCCTGCAATGATCACCGTCATCGAAGGGATGGCCGGGGTCGGCAAGACGGCGCTCGCCCTCCACGCCGCCCATCGGCTGGCCGCCCGTTTCCCCGACGGCCAACTGTTCGTCAACCTGCATGGTCACACCGCCGACCGGGCCCCGGTCCACCCGCAGGAGGTGCTGCATCGCATGCTGAGTGCTCTTGGCGTGCCCGGGCACCACATCCCGCACCCTGCGGATGACCGGGCCGGGCTGCTCCGCAGCCTGCTGGCGGGCCACAAAATCCTGATCATGCTGGATGACGCCGTCGACGAAAAGCAGGTTCTGCCCTTGCTACCAGGTAGCCGGGACTGCCGGGTCCTGATCACCAGCCGACGCCGGCTGGCCGCATTGGACGGGACCCGTACGGTCTCGCTCGACGTTCTGCCACCGGCGGACGCGATCACCCTGTTCACCCGCGCCGCCGGGTCGCAGCCAATCGTTGGCACGCCTGCGCAGCTGGTCCAGACGGTGATGCGATGTGGGCTGCTGCCCCTGGCCATCCGCCTCGCCGCCACCCGGCTGAGCTATCACCCCGCCTGGGACATCGCTCATCTGCTGACCCGGCTGACCGAGCCGCATCAGCGGCTGACCGAACTGGCGGTCGGCAACCGCAGCATCGCCGCCACGCTCGATCAGGCCTACCGGAAACTACCCGAAGATCAACGGCGAGCGTATCGTCTGCTCGGCAGCCGGACCACAGCCGATATCCCTGCGGAAACGGCCGCAGCCCTGCTGAACACCGACGTCATCACAGCCGAGCTCCTGCTCGAACAGCTGGCAGGAGCGCACCTGCTGCAGGAACCGGAAATCGGCCTGTACCGGATGCATGAACTGTTACGGGACCACGCCACTCAGCTGATGGCGCGCGAAAACGGCACGACGGGACCACGTGGTGGCGGTGGCACCGCACCGCTGAGCCACTGATACGGATTCCGCTCGGTGCCGATATTCATCACAGAGCAGGACAAGGACGACCCCACGACGGGTGTCGTCGTTGAACCGTTCGCGGACGTGGTCTGCCGCCGGCCGGTCATGGCCGGCCTGCCTTGTCGGCGTGCCCGAGCACGAACGCGATCTGCGCCATGACGGCCGCCTGTCGGTGCACGCGGTCGCATCAGGCGGCGGTCCTTCGGCGGGGGGTGGCCGGGGCGGCTCAGCAGCCGTCCTGCGCGGCCCGGATGACGAGTTCGGCCTCCATGACCGCATTCATAGCGGCCGCGGTCAGCGGCGCCTGCCGGTAGAGTTCCGTCTCCAATCGCTGGTAGGCCTGCACATCGACCCGCTCGCACACGGCGTCATGGGCAGCCGCCAGGTCGTAGAGCACTCCGGGGTCGGCCACTCGCAGCAGGACCCACAGCTCGTGGCCCTGCATCACGATGGTCCGGCCGAATCGCAGGGCCGCCTAGCAGCGGCAAGAGCGGCCACTCGGCGGTGTGGTGATCGGCTAGCACCCAGGTCAGCACCGCGACGTCGGCAGCGTCGACGGTCACGACTTCCACGGACGCGGCCGGAGGCAGGAACGTCACCGCGCTCGCCCCTGCGTTCGGGCGAGCTGGCCCGCCACCGGTAAGGCCCTCGCGGCCGTCCTGGTCACCAACACTTTTTCGCCTCCCCAACGTCGCCGTCGCGGGCGTGGCCGGCTCAGGCTCGCCCGTTCCAGGCGAGGCCCTGCGCCAGCACGACCCGCCCCATCATCGGTGACGGTCGGCCTCGAAGCGACCTCAGGAAGGCCTCACCGCCGGTCCGGGAGTTCTCACCGCTCACGGGCGGCCGGCATGCCGGCGCATGCTGCGGGAGGCACGCGTTCAGCGCGGAGCGGCCGCAGCCGCAGAACGAGTTCCCAAGCAGGCCTGTCGGAGTCGGGCCGCGGACGCCTGCGCGTCATGATCGGACCCGAGCGGCTGCTGCGGGGCACTCTCGCCTGCGAAAGCCCTGAGGGCGACAAGGTCGATCTCCGATACCTGCGGCCGGTTGTCCACTGCGCTGGTCGGCAACAGGATGGGCGACCGCAGCGCCAGCAGCCCCGCCACGCAGCTCATCGACGCGGTCGCTGCGGCGCTTTCCCGGCTACGGCCAATAACAGAGTCAACGCGACCGGACATTCGGCGGACATTTGCCTGACAATAGCCGGTCATATGTCAAGAAACAGAGCTGAGCACGATACCGGCGAGGCTAAAGTGACTGCCGGGCATATTCCGATCTTGCGCGAAACGACGCGGGACGCACCTATGCCAAAGATGCAGAAAACATATGAAGGGTAAGTCGACATGAAGGCGAAATTCGCCGTGCTCGGCACGCTGGCGGCGGCCATCGTCACCGCCGGGGCCGGAATCTCCGCGGCCCACGCCGAAACCGGCCGGCAGGCCGGCCCGCCAGCCGTTCCGCTGGTGCGGTACTTCGACGGGCTTAAGCACTATGTGACCAGCGGCGCGCAGCCGGGCCCGAAATACCGCGAGGAGGGCCGGGTCCCCATTCTGACCAGTAACCTCCCGGGCACGAGACCGATCTACGGCTGCTTCGCGGGCCACGCCCCGCGCGACCAGTTCCTGACCGCCGCTGCCGACTGCGAGAACAGCGTCAGCAGTTCGAAGAACAACACGTTCATCCGGCGGGAGGGTTTCCTTTACAGGAGCCCGGGGGCGGGCAGGCGACCGCTCTACCGCTGCTACGTCCCGCACACGAAGAGCCACTTCGTGTCCGTCCGCTCCGACTGCGAATCGAATCCGCCGACCTCGAAGGTGAACGCCGAATTCATCCTGGGATATTTCCCGCACGCCGGCTAGCTAGCAGGGTTGCCCCTGTCCGGTGATGTGACGTGCGAGGCTCATGGCGCGGCGGTGATCGTCAAGCTCTTACCGCCGAGCCATGAGCTTTCGCGTTGTGCGTCGTCGCCCCGCCACCGGGATGTCAGGCCCGGCTGCGGGCTGGCGAATGACCGGTCGAGGCCCTGGAACACCTCTGTTGCGACAGTCGAGACTTGCCGTCACGCGTTCGAGGAACCGGGTGAGGCGCGCCGCGTGCCTGTGGCATCCACCTGTGTGACAGGGTGCCGCCCCGCCGCGGCCCTTCAGTCGCCGCAGCATCCTCAGCGCTCGCGGACTTTTCACCGCTGCGTGGCACACGCCCGTGATGCCGGAGCCGGCCGCCGCAGGGTGGCCGTCGCCGGAAGGACTCGGCTCATGACCGCGGGCAGGATCTGGCCCCGCGTTCGTCATCAACACGGGGCGTGGGTGGCGCTGGACCAGGTCAGATTCGATGCCTGGTCGGCTGGGCGGTCTCGCTCGTCGTCGTCGGGCTGGCGGGCTGTTGCCCCAGCCCACCCCGCACCTGGAGCGGCTGGTTGTGCGCGGCGTTCTCCATCGACGTGTACCCGCGCACGGTCGTCGGCCGGCAGCTGGCCACCCACGTACGCACCGAACTGGCACTGGACGCCCTGGAGACGGCCCTGTGGCGGCGTCGGCACGACCCGAGGGCAGCGGCCGATCTGTCCCAGGCCCGCGCACTCTTCAAGGGCAACCGCCAGAAGGACAGCTCTGGTTGCGGCGTGAAGTTGTCACTGCTCGAAAAGTTGGCCACGGGGCTCGACCCGCTGATCCGGCGGCATTCTGTGAGCCGGTCAAGCTGACACCAACCGCCAGCAGGGCTCCGCACGAGGTACGGCCTGACCACGGGGTGGCGGCCCGACCGGTTCGGCATCGAACGCATGTACCTGGGCGGAGAGCCGGTCACCGCCGCATTGCACCGCCGCGCACAACGGCTCTTCGGTCCGTTCGAGCTGCGGCAGTCGTATGCGCTGACGGAACTGGTGCCGTTCAACGGGCGCATGTGTGGGCAGGGCCACGTGCACTTCCATCCGACCTCCGGCCTCGTTGAGGTGATCGACCCGGACACCGGGACGGCTGCCGCACCGGGTGCGGTCGGCACGATCGTGGCCACGCCGTTCCTGCCGTACCGGGACACCACGGTCCTCCTGCGGTACGACACAGGTGACGCGGTTCGGGCCCTGCCCTCGGCGCTCACCTGCGAACTCCGTGACCTGCCGGGCACCGGCCCGCTGCTCGGCAAACTCTCCAGTGCGGTACGGCACGACGCGGGCTGGACCTTTGCCCGCGACATCGCCGAAGCGGTCGAGGCGGTCGAGGCGGTGCCGCTGCCCGCCCGGCACTCCTACCGGGAGGTTTCCGGTGGTGTCGCGGTCGAGGTCCTGGCCCGGGCCGGCTGTGACGCAAGCGTCGTATACCGCGACGTCGGAGCCGAGCTGGAGTCCCGCGGCGTGCCGCTGCGCTCGCTGTCCATCGTCGACGATTCGGCGAAGTTGCGCGGTGCGCCGAAGTGTCGGTGCGACTTCGATGAGGGCGCGCTCCTACGACCTGGCTATTCCGTCCCCTCGGGCTCGGGATAGCCGGCGGCCGACGCCTCGCACGGGCGCCGACCTCAACGACTACGAGGCCGAGGGGAGGTGCGGCAGATGCTGTTTCGAGCGGTGTTGACGCTGTTGTTCCGCGATTCGCGATTCACGCTCGTGACGAAGGAACACGTGGGGAGCGCCTGATGCTCGGCTGGTGGAGCCACTGGTTCGGCGGCCCCACCAGCGCCCAGGGGGGCCTCGGCAGCCAAGCCTGTACGCCCAGGTCAAACGGCTGTCCTGGAAGCAGATCCCCGTCCAGCACCGCGAACGCGACCGCGGGCAGGTCAGTGACGTCACCGCCGCCCGCGCACAGGTTCTCGGCACGCTGTACGCCGCCGCCAAGCGCGCCGAGCGCCTTGCGGTGCCGGCGGATCAGCCCGGCACTCACACAGGGCGCGCATCGAGGAGCGTCAGAGGCAGAACAGGTTGCGATGGCGTTGGAAGAACGCGCGCAGGGACGTGGCAGGCCGGCCGGTCACGTGGTGGATGTCGTCGGTGATGGGCGGGTCGGTGAGGGAGCCGTTCCTGGTGCGTTCGAAGACGTTGCGGACGCAGGCCATGTAGATCGGGTCGGCGCCGGCGGCGGTCATCCGTTCGTAGAAGACCTGGGGCTCGGCCGGCTCGTAGCGCCAGGGCCGTCCGGTGACCTCGGTGAGCAGGTCGGCGATTTCGTAGAGCGATGCGGCCTCGGCAGCGAGGTTGTAGGAGCGATGGTCGTGCGGTGCGGGGTCGGACAGCACCGCGGCCGCGACGGCGGCGATGTCCCCGACGTCGACCCAACTGGGTCGCGCGTCACCGACGAAGTGGGTCAGGACGCCGGGTTTCTCGATGCCGAGCCGGAAATTCTGCATGAAGCTTGCTGGATGCAGGTGGGTGTAGCCCAGTCCGGAGCGTTCGATGTAGGCCTCGATGAGCTGGTGCCAGGCGAAGTGCACGATGGTGGTGTCTGGGGCTGCGCTCACTCCCACGTGGACCAGGTGGGAGACGTCCGCGGCCATGGCGGCGTCGACGGCGGCCTTGGACTGGGCGAGCATCCTGACGTCGTAGCCGGTCAGCAGGAACGTCCGGTCGACCCCGTCGAACACCTGCTGGATAGCGCCGAGTCCGGCCGCCTCTGCTTCGTCGAGGTCCAGAGTGCGTACCTCGATGCCGCGTTCGCACAGCGCGCGGACGCTCGCAGGACGGTTGGCGGCGGCGATGAGGCCCGGTCGGCCCGCCCGATGGCCGGGGAGGAGTGCGTCGATGAGGGCGGAGCCGACGGCTCCGCCGGCGCCGATGACGAGGACGGTGACGGGTGACATCTGGTTCCCCTCGATACGTATGAGCTGTCGGTGCGGCGAATGCAAAGCCTCACGGTGGCGGTTCCAGCGTGGGGGCGGCCAGGGGACGGTGCCGACGGCGGCTTGATTCGGCGAGCCGACCGGAGCCCCCGATCCCGCACCAGGCCACCACGGCGCCGAGGAGGAACAGCCCGGCGCAGACCAGCATGCTCACGACAAACCCGTGGCTCAGGGCCTCCGGACTGCGGGTGGCGTCCTGGGGCAGGTTCGCCAACCACGGCAGAGCGGCCACGACCAGCAGCCCGGCCGCGCGGGCAACTCCATTGTTCACGCCGCTGGCGATGCCGGCGCGGCTGTCCGGCACGGCAGACAGCACGGTCACGCTGATGGGAGCGGTGATCGCTGAGATGCCCAGGCCTGCGGCGACGACGGCCGGCAGTACATCGGGCACGTAGGAGGCGTGTGGGCCGACCCGTACCGCCAGCAATGCCCCGGCGGCGCAGACCACAGAGCCGGCCGTGAGCGGGATGCGGGGACCGACTCGGGTGACGAGCGTGCCCGTGAAGGGCGACAGCACAAGCACTACGGCGGTGATCGGCAGCAGCGCCATCCCTGCGGCCAGCGGGGAGTAACCGGTGGTGATCTGGAGCTGCATGGGCAGCAGGAAGAACAGCCCGGCGACCGCACCGTAGAGGCAGAACGATGCCAGGTTCGCCGCGCTGAATGCTCGGACGGAGAACAACCCCAGTGGCAGCATCGGCGCCGCAGCGCGCCGCTCGACCACTATGAAGGCGACCATCGCGAGCATGCCGATCGCGGCGGCGGTCGCGGCGAGCGGCCACCCGCCGGAGGCGTCGGTGAGGCTGTAGGTCAGGCCGCCAAGCCCGATCGCCGCCAGCGCGGCCCCGGCCACATCCAAGCGGCCAGGCGCTGCCGCACCGCGGGTATCGGGGACGTGACGGATCATCAGCACCGCCACCACAACCGCTATCGGGACGTTGATCCAAAACACCCAACGCCACCCCGCGACATCGACCACCGCGCCGCCGAGCAGCGGCCCGGCCGCCCCGGCCATCCCGCTCATGCCCGACCAAGCGCCGACCGCCCGCGCCCGATCAGCAGGGTGGAACGCGGCCTGGATGAGTGCCAGCGACCCCGGGACCAGCAACGCGGCACCGACGCCTTGCATCGTCCGCGCGGCGATCACCCAACCGATGCTCGGCGCGAGGCCACCCAGCAGCGAGGCGATCGCGAACAAAGCGAGGCCGACCAGGTAGATCCGCCGCCGCCCGTAACGATCCCCCAGCGCACCGCCGAAGAGAATCAGGCCCGACAGGGCCAGCGCGAACGCGTTCACCGTCCACTGCATACCGGTCATGCCTGTGCCCAGGTCGCGCGCTATCTCAGGCAACGCGACATTCAGCACCGTGGTCTCCAACAGCACCAGCCCCGCCCCGAGCGCTGTGGCCACCACCACCCACCGACCGGCGGACTGCGACAGCCGCAGCCCATCTGACGTGGTGATCGGCCTCTTCATCGCATGCATCATGGCGACCACCAGCCGCATCTCGGACTGTCCCGGCCCGCGCCTGCTTTGATCAACTTGTGCCCACGCTCCATATTCGGCGTGCCGGTAGCCCTCATTCGGTCCCTCCTCGGCCGCGCGGCGCAATCGGCGCAGCAGCCGCCCGCCACCGCACCGACACCGAAGCCCCGCCACCCACCAGCCCGAAGACGCCCATCCGAGGGCCTCGCGGACCGTCGGCCGGCGAGGCCCCGGCATCCTTGCGCGACCTCCGACCCATCGCTCCGGAAACAGACCTCGAGCACGTTGGGGCCGAAGAATCCAGAACGCATTTACTACCTAAGAATCCACAGATATAGATCGAAATTGACGCCATCAGAGTTGGGGCGGCATTCGGCTTGCTTACCGACGTCCGCCCACAACTTCACCTGCAGCTTGCACTTGCTCGCAGAATAAGTCCCCCAGTACTCCCAGGCGCCGTCGGCCTGAACCTCCCCGACAGCCGTTTGGCCGTCGAAGGCCTGGGAAGCGCTGGCGGGCGTCGACAGAAGCAGAGCCGCGCACATGCCGGCTACCGCAGCGGACACGAGTCGAACTTTCATTTCTGTGGTGCTCCTTTCTTCGGATTTTCCTGTGTGGCGCCAACGGCAATTCATTCTTGTAAGCCTGTCCGCTTCTGCAGGTAAACCAACAGCGGTGCCTGATATTCTGACGCTCAACCTCTTTGAGCGGTCATTTCTGGGGCAGCACTACACCCTTCCTGTGTACAGACTCAATGTGATCACCCCGGGAGTCACCGTCCCGAGACATGCAGGCGGAGGACTTTCTCCGGCCTGCGAGGTGGATCCCACTTTGACTTGGAGGGCTTGCTCATCTCACAGGCAGATTTGCCCTTCCGTAGACTTTGCACCAAAGGTCATGCGTAAACCAGGGCGTTAACCGGACATTTGGCGGGACATAACGCGGACAGCAGAGAATGTGAGGCGATACGCGGCGGCGCCACGCTCCCCCACGCTGCGCACGCGGCCGCACGTCGTTTTGCCCGGTTGCGTCGGTGGCGCTGATCGACATGTCTCGCTACCGGCTCCGGCCGACGCCTGTTCAGGACTGAGCAGTGCCGCCCGCGAGTGCCTGGACGTCGCCGAGCCGAGCCCCCTGGGTGACGACCGAGTTCTTGAAGCCCTGCTCCACCAGCACTTAACGAACGGTGAAGGCCTGGACGGCGAGGCGGTACAGCAGGGCGTCCCTGAACCGGAGGGAATCGAAGCGGTGGAATGCGTGCGTCCGACCTCACCCTCTCCTCCCCCGCGCCATGTCACGGGGAAGGAGAGGGCGGGGTCGGACGAGGTCACATCATGACATCCGGTTGGCACCGATCACGCTGGTCACCCAGGCCCAGTAACTGTTGGTGGCGGTGTAGACCTCGTCGGTGCCAAGGCAGGTGGCACCGCCGCTGCGACTCACCACACCGATGATCCGCCACCGATCGTCGACCCTCGACAGCAGCGGGCTTCCCGAGTCACCACTGCATGCGCCCGCGGTGTCCTTCTTCGACCGCTCGACGCAGAGGTCTCCGGGTGTCGCGTCGAACTCGTCGCCGAAGGAGCACTCCGCGATCGGCAGTAACTTCGTGTCGAGCTGAAGGATGTTGCGCGGTATCGAGGCCGAATCGCCTTCGACCGTCACACCCCAGCCGATCTGGCGTACGGCGGAGTCCGGGATCGGAGCCCGCGCGCTGGCGATCGGCCGCACCGTCGACGGCGCCGCCAGTCTGATCAACGCGATGTCGGCCATGCTCGCGTCGCTCTGGTCGTCCCAGGACGGGTGCGTCACAAACTTGATCGGCTCGAACATCGCGCCGCCCAGGTAGTCGTTCGACCCGACGCCCACCTTGAAGTCGGCCGGGTTGCGCCCGGTGACGCAGTGCGCCGCGGTGATGACCCATTCGGGGGCGATCAGGGCGCCTCCGCAGCGGAGCGGGTTCGGCCGGGAGCCCTGATCCTTGTACAGCAGCGAAGCGGCGAACCCGTACTCCTCAGTGGCCTGATCTCCGCCGATGAGCAGGGGGTTGTAATCGGGGTCATCCGCCACCGCGGGGCCCGCGCCCGCCAGCGACAACATCGCCGTTGCCGCGAGCGTGAGGAGGGTGCCGAGAAGTCTTTTCCTCTTTGTCATTTTATCCCTTGATTCGATGTGGCGCGGCCAGGCCCGCCGCGCTAGCCGAATACTAGGAGAAACCGGTCCTCATTCTGGCTTCATATCGCTTTCAACCGCGCCTTCAACCCGGGACGACTGAAGGATGCGACTGGCCTTTCCCTGGTGTTATACCTAGTGAAATTTCGTCCGTTGCCGTACTGGCTGCTCGGCCGCCACCCGACAACCGAGTGCCCCGCGGGCGACGGCAGTGCGCAGATCATCGGCCACGGCGGCCAGGCGCGCGCAGGTGTTCCGCCGGCACACCTCGCGTATTCATAAACGTGAAATGTCCGGCGAGTGCCCCGCCAATTGCCTGTTCTTCAACTTCCCAGCCCTCTACAGTGAACTCATTTCGGAACGCATGGGCCGTCCTGGAGTCGTCGGCCTTCTCGAGCAGAACCGGCAATATTCCTGCAATTCCGCTGCTGTTCCCGAAAGGAAACACAATGCATCCTGAAATGAGTCCGCATACCGTGCGGCCGTCCACCGTCGCGCCGAGCGACCAGGTCGTACGCAGGCCATCGGCCGAACCCACCCGGAGGCGTTTCCTGGCAGGTGCCGCGGCAGTCGCCGGCGTCGCCGTGGCTTCCCTGTGGCCGTCCGACCGGGCGCATGCCGCCGCGGGCTGGCAGGCACACGACTTTCCGGACAGCTCAAGCAGTCCGTCCGTCAATGAGGCGGTCGTCGGCATCCACGCGTCGGGGCCGGCGGACGCGTGGGCCGTCGGCCTGGTGGGAGCCGCACCCGTCCTGGGCCGATGGGACGGATCGAAGTGGACCAAGGTCGCCGCGCCGGCCGTCGGCGGCAGCATCAGTGGCGCCGCGACCGGCGACATCTGGGCCGGCGACGGAAGCAAGGCCATGCACTGGAACGGCTCGGCATGGACAGAGGTCGCGGTACCGGCCGCTCCGCGGAACTGGTTCTACAACGGCAACGGCCATGTCGACACCGGCTCGCCCGGCACGGCGTGGCTCCTCAGCGGGCTCTCGTACGTCTACGGCCCAACCTCGGACCATCGCGAGCAGGTGTCCTGCTGGGACGGGAGAGAATGGGTCGTCACACCGTCCCCGGGGACGGACGGGCATGACAGAGTTCGCGGGTTGTCGGCCACCGGGACGACCGCGTGGGTGGTCGGCGGAACGGTCTCCTCCTACGTGTCGTCCTGGAGCGGCACGGTCTGGACCCGGCATGACCTGCCGACGGGCGACGCGGGCTTCAAGGTGTGGTCGTACGCCGTGGCCGCGGTCGCGCAGGACCAGGTGTGGGTGGCGGGAGACCTGGTGAAGGATGACATGTCGCCGGTCGAAAGCTACCTCGCACACTGGGACTCGAAGACCTGGAGGCGGGTGCCCATACCGACGGGCGGACGCGTCGCGCGCCTGTACGACCTGGGCGGCTCGGTGCTGCTCCAGACGCAGAGCCATCACGGAGTCGGCCGCGATGCGCTCTTCCGTGGATCAGGCGGAGCGTGGCAGGAGCTCCCGCCGCTGCTGTCGGCCGGCGACGGCCGAGTGTTCGCCGGCGTGCCCGGTGGAGGCGTCTGGGCAGGAGGCAGCCGCGGCTATGTGACACCCACCACCGCTCGTTACACCGGTTAAGGCCGTCTGCACGAGCCGTGCGGTGGATGTCACACCGCACGGAAGGGCGGGGGGCGTACACGCGAGCGTGTTGAGCCTGATCAGTGAAATCCTCGTCGGCAAGGAAATCACCTGCTGAGATGACTCATTCATCGTCACCGCGTTGGCTGATGGTGTGTTCGAGACCGTCGAGGATGGCGCGTAGGCCGAACTCCTGCGTCGTCGTGGCCGAGGGGGTGGCCTCGACGGCAGCGAGGAGCGGGAAACGGTCGGCGTTGAGGCGTAGCAGGTCACGCATGATCGAGGCGGCGCTGCCGCCCGTCCAGGTCTGGGTGCCCGGGGTGGCGGCCGCGTGGGTGGCGCGGATGTGGCTGGACACCAGCATGACCGCATCCAGTCGTTCGCGTTCGGTCAGGGAGGTATCGGCCAGGGCGCTGAGGGCACTCTCGGGCCACCCGGTCTCACGAGGGCCCATGACACGGTCGCCCACGGTTATCGACGTCAGCCAGGGGTGGCGCCGCCAGGCGGCGGACAACTGGCGGGCGTACTCTTCCAGCTTGGCCCGCCAGCCGGTCACCCCGCTCAGGTCGGGGGGTGTGCCGACCGCCGCCTCGATCATGACGGCTATCAGCTCGGCCTTGCCGTTGACATAGCGATACAGGGCCATCTTGGTCAGGCCGAGCTCTGCGGCGACCCGCTGCATGGAGACCACCTCCAGTCCTTCGGTGTCGGCGACCTTCACAGCGGTGTCGGCCACCTGGGCGACGTCGAAGGCGGGCCTGGGGCCTCTGCTACGCGATTTCCGCAGGCCCCACAGCAGTTCGGCTACTGCCTTCGGATTCTCGTTGGCCGACATCGCCGTCCTCTCCTTGCCATCCCATCCAAACTGTCTCTAGCATACACAGTGTCCTAGAGATACAGTTAATTCTCGGTACGTGGGAGCAGAACCTGGGGCGGCGATGACCCGAATGCCGCCAACCTCCGTTCCCATCCCACCTGCGACAACGCCCCCCATTGCCAAAGGAGCATCAGCCATGTCACTCGCCCGCGTCCACAACTTCTCCATCTCACTCGACGGCTTCGGCGCCGGTGAGGGTCAGAGCCACGACGCACACTTCGGTCACGCCGGGGACAGGCTCCACGAATGGCTGTTCGCCACTCGGTGGTGGCAGCCCGGCGGAAGCGGGGGCGTCGATCACGTCTTCGCCCAGGAACACCGTCCGGGGATCGGCGCCGAGATCATGGGTGCCGGGAAGTTCGGCCACCCCGGATGGCACGAGGACCCGGAGTGGAAGGGCGCGTGGGGGCCCAACCCGCCGTTCCACACCCCGGTCTTCGTCCTCACCCATCACCCGCGCCCGCCGATCGAGATGGAGGGCGGCACGACGTTCCACTTCATCGACGCCTCGCCTGCCGAGGCGCTCGAGACCGCCCGCAAGGCTGCGGACGGCCAGGACGTACGCATCGGCGGCGGCCCCACCACGATCCGCGACTTCCTCGCTGCCGGGCTCGTCGATTACCTGCACATCGCGGTGGTCCCGATCCTGCTCGGCCGGGGCATGCGGCTCTGGAACGGACTGGAGGGCCTCGAGAAGGACTACGCGGTCGAGGCCACCTCCTCGCCCAGCGGAGTCACGCATGTGACGTTCACCCGTGCGGGTATCTGAACCGCCGCCTGCGGCGGTTCAGACCACGAACGCCCCGCATGTTCAGCACGTAGTTCCGTAGTGATGTCGAGCCGGCCGGGCCGGCTCCGACTATTTCTTGACGGCGCCGAACGGCGGCGCCGAGCTGACCGAGGAGGCACGATGAGCAAGCTCCGGTGTCACATCTCGATCTCGCTGGACGGTTTCGTCGCCGGCCCGGACCAGAGCGAGGAGAACCCGCTCGGCGTGGGTGGCGATCAGCTCCACGACTGGGTGGTCCCGCTGGCCGCCTTCCGCCGAGCCCATGGCGAGCAGGGAGGCGAGGTGAACCCGAGCACCGCGGTATTCGAGGAGGCGATCGAGAACCTCGGCGCCGGAGTGATGGGCCGCAACATGTTCGGCCCCATCGGCGGCGGCGCCTGGAACGGAGAACAGTGGACAGGCTGGTGGGGCGACAACCCGGCCTTCCACTACCCCGTGTTCATCCTCACCCACCACGCCCGCCATCCAGTACAGATGGAAGGCGGAACCACCTACCACTTCGTCACCGACGGCATCGAATCCGCCCTCCAGCAAGCCAAGAAAGCCGCCGGCGGCAAGGACGTCATGCTCTGGGGCGGCGGCCACATCGCCCAGCAATACCTGGCCGCGGGACTACTGGACGAACTCGAACTACACGTCGTCCCCGTACTACTCGGAGACGGATCCCGCCTCCTGGACAACCTCGGCGACGCCGACATCCGACTCGAGCAGATCCGCGCCATCGAAGCACCCGGCGTCACCCACCTCAAGTACCGGATCCTGCCCGGCACCCCATCATGATCGACATAGCGATCATCAAAGGCATCGCGCGAAGGAGAACACCATGAACCCTGATCGCCTGCAGACCTTCATCCACGACGTGGACCTCGTGGTCAGCACCACCCACGACGAACACGAGATCACCGCACGCGTCGCCGAACTACTCTCGGCCCTACTGGCCAGCGACTACCAGCTCCCACCACAGCTCACACGACCATCGCCCGTGCGTCACCTGACATATCCGCTCCACATCGCCGCCGACGACACCTGGTCCATGGCCTCCGTCATCTGGAACCCAGGCCAACGCACCCCCGTGCACTCACACGAAACCTGGGGCGTCGCCGGCATCTACGCAGGAGCCGAACACGAGACCCGCTACCTCAAACCAACGACAACCACCACCAACACCCCCCTCACACCAGCCGGCGAAACACGATGGGAACCAGGCCAGGTCACCATCTGCTGCACCACCGACGACGACGTCCACACCGTCACAGCCATCGGCAACCAACCCACCATCGGCATCCACGTCTACGGCGGCAACATCGGCACCATCAGCCGGCGCTCCTACGACCCCACCACCGGCCAAGCCCACTGGTTCACCTCCGGCTGGGACAACCCCGAACAGACACCTCAACCACCCGACAACCGGTAGCCGCCCCGGACGGACACGACCGCAGTCGGGCGAGCCACAGCGGCCTGCTCGGTCCGCTCGGTCTGTCCGGCCGGTAACAGCAAACGAAGCTCCGGCAGGTAAGGCAGTCCGCCAAAACGTCCCTGCCACCAGGAGCTTCGCCGAGCATGAAGTCAGGGTCGTGATGGTGGCGGCGGGTCGGTTCGCGCCAGGTCATCTCGGCGAGCTGACCCAGCCGGTGCCGTTGATGAGCAGCGCCTTGACGAGCGCGGCGGTGGGGTCGGGGGGTGCCGTTCTTGAGGAGGCTTCCGCGGACGGCGGCGGCACGGCCGGCCACCAGCGGGCAGGACATGCTGGTGCCGGGCCGACCATGTCGGGTTTGTAACGGCCTTCCTTGGTCGGGCGCCGGCCTGTACGGCTGACGCCCCTTTCCACAACCCAGCAGCCGATCCTCGCCCAGACCTCCCTGTCCGCCGCCCAGTTCAGCGGGGGGCCGTGCCGAGCACGCGGATCTCGCCGTCGCTCAGCGCGCCTCCATAGACGCGTACGTCATCGATCGCACCTGCGAAGAAGCCGGCCGATCCGGAGGTCAGCCGACCCCGACCGACGGCGAACGCGCCAAGCGCGTTGTCCAAGGTCACCCCGTCGACGGTGGCGACGACACTTCCGTTGACGTGCAGCCGAAGCACGCGGGCGTCGGCGTCGTACACCCCGGCCAGGTGCGTCCACCTGTTCAGAGTGGCCGGCGGTCCGTGGGCCGCGGTGCCCGCCGCCAGGTTCGTCGGGCTCACCTTTCCGAGCTGCCAGCTGCCCGTCCCGGGGCCACAGTGTTTCAGGGCGTAACCGCTCATCGTGGCGTCGTCTTGGCTGAGCACGATCCGGCACCCGCCGTTGACGTTGCTGATCGGCTTCACCCATGCGGTCACGGTGAAGCTGTCGGTGCTGGCGATCGCGCGTGACGGCATCTCGACGAACGCCGAGGTGCCGTTGAGCCGCACCGCACCGCCGGCCAGACCGGCGGTCTCCCACGAGGCGCCGTCCTTCAAGGTGCCGTTCGTCTTCCGCCCTTCCGAGGATCGCGTCACCGTGCCGGAGCCCTCGTCGAACTTCCAGTGGTCGTACAGCCCCGGCGGCGGGATCCGGTGCAACTCCCGCACCTCGGAGTCGGACAGTGCCCGGTCATAGGTTCGGACATCGTCCACGCCGCCGGGGAAGCGGTTGTTCACCTGTCCGCCGCTCTTCG
The DNA here is from genome assembly GCF_037044575.1 of Nonomuraea sp. LPB2021202275-12-8. Classification (NCBI taxonomy): domain Bacteria; kingdom Bacillati; phylum Actinomycetota; class Actinomycetes; order Streptosporangiales; family Streptosporangiaceae; genus Nonomuraea; species Nonomuraea sp. LPB2021202275-12-8. The sequence continues at coordinate 19,115 of NZ_JBAHWD010000046.1, forward strand.
CCGCACCGATCGTGAACGGCCCGTCGGCATTCCAGGTGGTGCCGGTGGCCTGGCCGGCCAGGGCCCCGTTGACGTACAGCTTCAGCTGGCGCGCTCCGGAGACGTACACGCCCGCCAGGTGAGTCCACTCGCCGGTGGCGGCCTGCGTCGCGGCGCCGGCCGAGACATAGGCGGGCGGGCTGGCGGTGTCAGCGGACGGAGCGACGAACCGCCACTTGTCCGTCTCGCGGCTGTACTGGAGGTAGAACGCGGACTGCTGGCGCCCCGACTGCGCGAGGGCGGTGAACCAGTCGCCCCGGCGGTTCAGGAAGACCCACGTCGATACGGTGAAGGACCGGTCGGTGCGCAGCACGCTGCCGGCCGTGGCCGCGTGGCCCGACGTACCGTTCAGCATGATCGCCCCGCCGCTTCGCCCGCCGATCCACGACGCGCCGCCCTGGATGGTCGCGGGGCGCCCGTTGCCGGACGAGTCCGCGGCCGTCGTCCCGGTGCCGTCGTCGAACCTCCAGTGGCCGGTCGGTGACGGCAAGGGGGCGGACCCGTGCGCCTGGCCGCCCACGAAGTACCCGGTGAGACCGGCTGAGATGTGCACACCGGGGACGCCCACGCTTCCGGGTCCGTCACCTTGGGCGTTCTGCGCGTTGAGGGTGCCATCGGCGCCCAGTGAGACGACTGCGGAGTTGCTCACCGTCTGGACCGGCGATACGGGCACAGGATCTCCATCCCCGCCTTGCCTCTCGTATGAGCTGCTGCTGACGTTCGTGTGGCCCCACCAGCCGCACTCCGTGCACCACAACGCCACGCTGGTGGCCGCCGCCAGGCGCCGTCGCGATTGCGCCACCTCGAGCATGACGGCGGTGGCGTTGGACGGCACCCGGGGCTGCAGTTTGACCTGAACCGCGCGCGTATCGGCGGTGTCGAACGCGCCCGGCGCGGTGTTGGTGCCCGTCCGGCTGTCGAACAGCGGCTGGGCGTAGCGCAGCGGCACATAACGGGCCCCGCCGCCGGTGGCGTACCAGCCGACCAGGTCGACGACCGCATGCGCCTGCCCGGAGCCGCCGTTGCGGATCCTGATCGTCCCGTCATCGGCGAGTGGGACCAGGGTGAGGGTCTGCAGGGTTTCGCCCGGGCGCGCCGACAAGGTGACCTTGCCCCGGGCGGTCTTTGCGTACAACTCCAGGTTGGCCGTCTCGGTCACGTCGGTCGCCTTGACGTCGACCAGCACCGCGGTGGCGGTACCCGGGACGCCGGCCACGCCGCGAACCTGCAGGATCTGCTCCTCGTCCGGGTCGAGCTTGGGCGCGGCGATCCCCCAGGTCCGGGTGTCCAGCAGCCGGTACGGCGAGGTCTTGGGGAAATAGGTGGACGCGCTGCTCTGGCTGCTGTACCAGCCGTACACGTCGATCACCACCTCAGTCGTCGCCGACGAGTTCTTGACCTTGACGGTCTTGTCCTGCGGATGCAGCGTGACGGAGACCAGGGCCGTCGTCACCCTGCGCGCGTCGGCGGCCAGGGACGGGATGCCCTGCGGGGTGTCGGAGAAGAACTCCAGCTCGGTGTCGCCCGTCGGGTTGACCGCGGTGACATCGATCATGACCGCGGTGGCGTCGGCGGGCAGGTCGGGGACGCCCAGCGCGAGTGTCTCCCCGCGGGCCAGCGGCGCCGGATGACGGCCGGCCGGGTCGCGGGTGTCGAGCAGCCGCCGGTAGGTGGGCAGAGGAGTGAAAGCGCTGCCGGACGGCGGGGCCAGGTCGCGTATCTGACCGACGTTGAGCACGCCGGATCCGAAGGCGTTGTTCCGCCCGGGCCGGGTGGAGCTGTCCAGCAGCAGCGCTTCCAGCTCGGCCGGGTCGAGGCCGGGCCGGACGCCCTTGTACAGCGCGGCGGCTCCGGTGACGTGCGCGGCCGCGATCGAGGTGCCCTGCCGGGTCTCCGGGTTGGCCGGTCCGCCGGTGAACGTGCTGACGCCGGTGAACCCGATCACGTCGGGTTTGACCCGCCCGTCGATCGTCGGGCCTCGGCTCGAGTATCCCTCCACGTCTCCGCCCGCGGCGGCACCGGCCGGCGTGATGGCACCGACCGCGATGGCGTACGGCGAGCTGGCCGGCTCGGCGATGCTGCCTTCCGGGTGCTTGATGGCGACCCCTTGGGCCCGACCGTGAATGGTCAGGTCGAAGCGCGTGCTCGTGGGGGCGGAGTTCTTGACCTTGACGTAGATCCAGTAGGCCGTACCGGCCTCGGTGTTTTCGATGGTCACCGTCTCGACCGGGTGGAGCCCGCCCGGCGTCTCCTGCTGCGGGCGATTCGCGACTGCCACCGGAAGGCGACCGGGATTGTCCGAAGGCACGCCCAGCTGGTCCATGACATAGACGTCGTAGTCGGTGTTGGTGCGCGGCCAGGCGTCCCAGCGCAGCTCGATGGTGATCGGCGCCCCGCTCTCACGCACGGTGAACCCCTGGTTCTCGCCCCCTCCGGGAAAGTTCAGCCAGCCGTTGCGGTTCGCGTCGCTCACGGCCCCGTACGCGTGCTGCTCGGCTTCGTTGCCGGCCGCCGCCACGACCACGACCCCTTGGCCGCGCAGCCACGCCACCACCGTCGCCGGGCTCCAGACCGGATCGGTCGCATCGGGATCGATCGCGTCAGGCATACCGCTGCCCCGCCCGGTGCCGGGGAAGCCCATGGAGACGTTGACGATCTGCACGCCCTGGCCTTTCAGCCAGCGGGCGGCGTCGTCGAAGCTCATCGAGTCGGTGACGCACGCCAGATAGAGCTTCGCCTCAGGTGCCATGTCGTGCACGACCTCGGCCACGGTGGTGCCGTGCGTGCTCTGCCCCTGCGGGGAGCACAGGCCGTTGTTCACCGTCACGTCGGCCGGCAGGTCACCCGCCTGCTGAGCGGCCGCGAGCCGGCCGAACCCGACGTCGAGGATTCCCACCTTGACCCCGGCGCCGAGCCGGGCGGGGCTGGCGCTGTGCCAGGCCTGCGCGCCCGACCGCGCCACACCTTCCGAGGTGGTGTCCAATGGCACCGGCCGCTCCGGGCGGCGCACCTCCACCACATCGGACCGGGACGCCAGGTCCTCCAGCTTGCCGGGTGGCACCGCGGCACGAACCCGGTCACCACTCGCATCGGACACCACGCCACCGGCCGCCTTGACCGCCTCGCGGGCTGCGGTGACGTCAGTGCCGGACACGTACACCAGGGCCCGGCCCTGGCCGTCGGTCTCGAGCGGCAGCACCCTGCCCTTGGCCCCGGGCCTGGCCGTGTCCACCGCGGCCGCGACCCGCACCGCCGCGTCCATCCGATCCGTCGGGGACGGCAGCGGTACCGCCCATGCCGGCGGGGTGGGAACGATCAGTGCACCCAGGGCTAAAATCGCCGCCACCACGGCAGGCACCTTTCGGCTGCTCACAGATACCTCCAGAAAATGTTCTCCGTCACGAGGAGCGCACCCGAAAGGTGAATCTCGTCGTTGAGACTTCCAGCCGGTCATGACCGCCGGACTATATGAACGAGAGGGGCTCAGCAGGTCTTTCCCTCACACATTTGCGGGAATTGGACGCGATTCTTGTTCGAGCTATCCCATTTTCTGATCCTGCCGGCTTCCAGGGCCGTCATGCCTAGGTTCAGACTTAGATCGAACAGACCCAGTGAGCCCTCTGCTCCCCTCGCCACCAAGCCGCCCGCACGGGGAAGCCATCTGGTCCCCCACGCCCACGTCCTAGCCAACGCGAACAGACCGCTCCCCAGCCCGTGAATCGCCTTCCCGTACTGGAGGAGCGACAGGCTCATGATCGCCATGAAGCAGGCGTCGTTGGAGCGACCAAACGCGCATCCGATGAAGCCATCGACCGTCGAAAGGGCGAAGGCGGCGCCCGCGATCCCGCACGCAACGGAATGCGGTCCCGGGAAGAGACAGATGGTGCCTGCTATCGCCCCGGCTCCGGAAAGCATGAGGGCTCGGTACTTCCACAGCCATGCCCCGGCGCCGCCCACCACATCAGCCGATCTACCGGTGCCTTCGACGGTGTCATCCCAAAGGTCCTCGAAGAAGTTGCGGTCATTGTTCAGCGGAGTTTTGGGGCACTTGCCGATGTTCTCCGCCTCACAGGTGCCGTCGAAGTCGTATTCATCCGGTTCATCCGGCCGGAAATTGATCGGGCTCGGCTCCACGGAATCTTCGGTGATTTCCGTGGCTTCGTCGGAGAGCGAGTTCGACCGGTCGATCAGATCGCTGTGGTCGGGGTCCCAGCTCGGCAGCGTTGCCGGTGGCGGCGGAACCGTCTCGCCTGCGGGCGGTCGTGGCGGCGGGTTGTTGAGGTTCTTCTGCCAGAGGGGCGGGGGCGGGGGCGGGGGGAACCCCTTTCCGGATCCGTTCATGGCGCCGCTGCCGGAGCCACCGGAGGAGCCACTGCCTCCATTTCCGGCCGGGCCGTTGATGCTGCCATTGGTAAAGCCGGGGCGGGGGTAGTCGAACCACTGCCTCGATTTCGGGTCGTGGCATTCGGGACCGAAGGCGTAGACCGAGCAGGGAAGGTGCCCCGAGGGATCGACGTTGCCGAGGGGGTTGGCCATGCCGTAGGCGTGGCGGTTGCCGACGGTCGACGGGACCTGCGGGATGGTCCAGGTGTCCCGGCTGGTGAACACGCCGCTGCCAGGGTTGTACCACCGGGCGTGCATGTTGACCGCGCCCGTGGTGGGTTCGGTCCACTCGCCCTGGAAGCCGACGCTGGGCGTCTCCCCCGCCTCGCCGGTGCCGAGTTGCGCACCGAACGGGTCGAACGTGCGGGTGCCGGACGTCTCCGCGCCGCCGTAACGGCCGGTGACGTCGCCGTGCTGATCGGAGTAGAGCAGCTTGCCGGTGGCGGTGGAACCGGCGGCCTTGTCGGCGACCGGTTCGCCGTTCACGCCGCGGCTGGTCAGCCTCGTGCCGTCGGAGACGACGTCGTTGCCCAGGCCGCTGTACTTGTGGGTGACGCTGTTGCGCTGGGCGACTCGCCCGAGGCTGTCGTAGGTGTACCGCACTCCGTTCGACGCGAGCTGGTCGAAGGCGTCGAAGGCGAGGTTGCGGGTCCCGGCGGTGGCCATGGTGCCGCGTGGCTTGTAGGTGTACTCGATCCCGCCGCCGGACATGAGCTGGTTGCGTGCGTCGTAGGCGAAGGTGGTCGAGCCGGCCTTGGTCCGGTTGCCGGCGTCGTCCCATTCGTACGTCGTGGCGGTGCCGCCTGGCGGGGTCCAGGAGGTGAGCCGGTTGGCGCCGTCGTATTGATAGGCGTTGGGGGATTCCACCCCATTCGTGATGGTCTTCTTCGAGGTGACGTTGTCGTCGGTGTCGTAGCGGTAGTCGGCGCCCTGGATGATGCGCGACACCGCACCGCCGGCGGTGTATTCCGTGATCTTGTCGCCGACGAGGCGGCTCAGCGAGTCGTAGGTGTTGACCCGCTTGACCAGGCTCGCCATGCCGCGCTGGGCGGTGGAGGAGAGCCGGCCCGCCGAGTCGTACGCGAAGTCGACGGTGCTGCCGGACAGGCCGTCGGTGACGGAATTCGTGCGGCCCGCGCCGTCGTAGGTGTACGTCGAGATCCCTGCCGCGTCGCTCCGCGTGACGAGCCGGCTGTCGCCGGTGTAGGTAAGGGTGGCGTCGCCGGCCGGGCCGCGGGTGGTCAGCAGATTGCCGCGGTCATCGTAGCTCAGCCGGGTCGGCCCGCCCGGCCCGCCGAAGGAGGTGAGCCGCCCGCCCGGGTCGTAGCCGTAGGTCTTGTCCGCGGTCGGCGCCTCCGCACCCGTGCCGCGCTGGACCTTGAGCCGGTTCTGGGCGTCGTACTCCGCGGTGAGGGTCACCCCGCCGGGGGCGGTCTGCCGTACCGCGTTGCCGACCGGGTCATAGGACGTGGTCCAGGTCCGGTCAGGCGCGTCCGGGGTGGTGGCGGTGGCCGGCTCGATCGTCGACTCCGGCAGGCGCCACGGTGTGAAGGTGTAGTCGGTGGCGTGCTCGTTACCGTCGACGAACCGGGTCTGGTTGCCGGCCGCGTCGTAACCGAACGTGGTACGGATCGTCTTGGTCTCGCTGATCTTCTCTTCCTGGCGCACCAGCCGGTTCATCGCGTCGTAGCCGAGCGTGGTCGTCCGGCCCTCCGGCGAGGTGGTCTTGGTCAGGTTGTCGTTGGGGTCGTACGCCATCTGCCAGCGGCGCTGTTCGATCCCGACCCCTCCGATCAGCTGCGCGGTCAGGGTGGCCTGGCCGAGCAGGTTGTAGTCCATGCGGGTCGTGGCGCCGGCCGGATCGGTGGAGGTGCGCGGGCGGCCCACGTTGTCGTAGGTGTGGGTGGTGGTGCGGCCGGTCGGATCCTTGCTGGTGAGCTCCTCGCCGGCGGCGTTGAAGGTACTGATGGCGGTGTGACCTGCCGGGTCGGTCACCGCGGTCAGGTTGCCCGCGTCGTCGTAGCCGTACTTCGTGATGAAGAACATCTGCGGCGCACGTTCGACGGCGGTATTGGTGATGCGCCGGCCCAGCTCGTCATAGGTGTTCTCGACGGTGGCGCCGTTCGGGTCGGTGACCGATCGCAGCTCACCGTTGCGGTCATACCGGACTCTGGTGACGCCGGACTGACCGTCGACCGGAGGCAGCGTCTCGGTCAGTGGCCGGCCGTGCGGGTCCAAGGTACGGGTGACGGTCCGCTTCAGCGGGTCGGTCACCGAGGTCACATTGCCGAGATTGTCGTACCCGATGAGGGTCTCGGCCCGGATCACCTGCCCGCCGGACGGCGTGTATTCGGGCCGCCGGACCGACGCCACCTGCCCGAGCAGGTTGTGGCCGACCGTGGTGACCGCGCCGTTCGGGTCCTTCGTGTGGGTGGGCTCGCCGAAGGTGTTGTAGCCGGCCGTCGACTGCGGCCTGACGCCGGTCTGCCGCTGTCCGGCCACCCAGGTCTCCACCTGCGGGCCGGTCTCGGTGACCAGCCGGCCGAGCGCGTCGTAGGTGAACGTCGTCGGGAGCCGCTTGCGGTCCGCCTGCTCAAGGACGAGACCGCGTTCGTCGCGGTCGTACGTGGCGGACACCACGCTGCCCGCGTCGCCTTCGATCGCCTGGACGTCCTCGGCGATGAGCAGTCCGGCCGCGTCGTAGCGGTACTTGGTGGTCTCGACCCGGCCGGGCTGCACGGCGCCGGTGCGGTCCACGGCAACCGGTAGGCCGTCCGCGGCGCGCGTGTAGGTGGTGCTACGGTTCAGCCCGGCCGGATCGAGAGTCTGGGTGGCGAGGTGGCCGCCGGGGTCGTAGGCCATCGTGGTGACCCGGCCGCCCGCGGCGGTGATCTTCGTGACGTTGCCTGCCGAGTCGTATTCGCGCTGGTCGAGCAGCACGTCCTTGCGGCTGCCGTTGGCCTGCTGGACGTTCTTGCGCGTGGCGGTCGCCGGGAGGTCGTCGTCGTAATAGGTGTAGCGGGTCTCCCGGCCCATCGCGTCCGCGAGGCCCGCCAGCCGTCCGGCGGCGTCGTGCTGTGTTGTACTCGTAGCGGCGGGTCTTCCCGTCATAGGTGCGCTTGGTCAGCCGGCCGCCGTGGTCGGCGTCGAACTCGTAGACGTAGTCGGGGTACGGCCCGTGCAGCACCACCCCGCGGACCGCCTCGTTGCGGCTTGGCGCGTCGAGAGTCCAGCTCCGCCCCGAGTGGTCGGTGTAGGTGGCCACCCGGTCCCTGGCGGTGTCGTATGTCAGCTGGGCGGCGATCCGGTTGTCCTGCGGCAGCGTCACCTTGGTGAGCTGCTGGACCTGCCGCGCCGCGGCGGCGTGCTGGGCGATCGCGGTCGAGCCGAGCGGGTGCTGGTAGACCGCGATCTCGTCGATGTTGCCGGCGAAGAAGTAGTTGCCGTCGTTGCCCGACGGCCATCCGGTGGTCCTGCCCGCGCCCGCGACGACGTGCGGCATCTCGTCGTGGTCGATGAGACCCTTGATCGTGTCGTCCTGCTCAGGGTCGGCGTCGCCCTTCTGCGCCACGCCGTCGATGTACAGCTTCTGGGTGTCGATCGCTCCGGAGAGCACCACGTGATGCCAGCGGCCGTCGTTGACCAGGCTGTCGGAGACGATCTGCTTCTTGCCCTCGGGCTTCGGCACCCAGAATCCGCCACGCAGATGGCCGTCCTGCCCGACGTACAGCACCGGCGCCCACCGCTTGCTCGCCGTGGCCGACGCCAAGGGCTGGTCGGCGTAGCTCATCAGCACGCCACCCGCGGTGGTCTTGAACCACAGTTCGACGGCGAGGGTCATCGTGCTGCTGGTCAGCTTGTCCGGCAGGTCGATCCGGCTGCTCGTGCCGTTGAACGCCGCGGCGCCGTCGGTGGTGCCGGCCAGCGCCCCCGTGACGCCGAGCGTCACCGCGTTGTAGGTGCCTGTGTCGGCATTCGGCGTACGGGCGGTGACGCTGGCCGCGCCGCCCGTGGTCGTCTCGCCGAGACGCCAGTACGCCCGCGGGCTGTCGTCCACGGCCACCGACCGGTAGTGCGAGCCGGCCTGATAGTCGTACCGGGTGCAGTTCGGCGCCGCAGCCGGGTTGCACGCGCTGGTCAGCCGGTCGCCTTCGTAGGTGTAGGTCCAGGTCAGCGGCGAGACGCTCGGCGACGGCCGATCGGTGGTCACCTGGGTGACGTGGCCGCCGGTCCAGGTCAGGTTCAGCCGCCGGCCGCTGGTCAGATTGCGCACGCTGACGGGCTTGCCGGCAGGGCAGGCGGCCTCGTACTCGATCTCCTGTACGAGGCCGCTCGGGTCGGTGATTCGGCGCAGCTTGCCGCACTCGTAGAACCGCCATTGGCTGCCGCTGGTGTCACGCAGCGTGTACTCGGCGGTGCTCGTATCGTAAGCGAGGTCGAGGTTGTGCCCCATCGGCGGCGCATACGCGCCATCGTGGTTGCGGCCGAAGCGCACCTGGCGGCCTGTGGGGAGCGTCACCGTCACGTTGCCGGACCCGTCGTCGTCCTTCGACAGCTCCGTGTCCAGCCGGGACGCCCAGCCCTCGCCGAAGGCGTTGGTGTTGCGCGGGTCGAGGCTGTTGTACGCGCGGGTGATGGTCAGGTCAGGGCTCACGGTGGCCACCGACGCGTCGGTGGTGGTCATCCCGTAGTTGCCGACCTGCGGGTCGAGCCCCGGCGCCGGCGCTCCCCGCGGGGTCAGGCCGAGGTGCGAGGTGATCTCCGGCTGCGGCACCCGCGTGTTCAGCTGGAGGGGGCCGCGCCACTCACCGGCCGTGACGTTGTCGTGGACCTGGACCCACCAGTAGTACGTCTGGCTCCAGCGCAGCTTGCCCGCCGGGGGCACCCACGTCGCGTTCGCCCAGTCCTCCGTCTCCGTGCAGTCGGCCGGCTTCTCGGGGGTGCCCGCGCAGATCCTGAACTTGTACTTGAACCCGGTGCCCGGCCAGTTGTCGTCGTCGTGGCCTTCGGCGTAGAGCGTCGGCCTGATCGAGTCAACCGCCGCGCCGCTGCCCGGCTGCTGGAAGCGGGTGGTCGGCGGGACGTTGACCACCCGCAGGGCGAACGCGCCGTAGGGCACGCCGTAGTCGTGGTAGTCGGTGCTGCCGTTGTACATCGTCATGGCGACCTGGTATTCGCCCGGCGGCAGCGGCGCAATGGGCACGTTCATCGCGACTGAGGCGTTCGGGGCGGCGTTCGGGACGTTGAACTTCGGCGAGGTCTGCACGACGGCGCTGCCCCGCTTGACGATGAAGCCGAACTTGTGCGGCCCGCTCGGCGTCCACGTCGCGGCGCCACGGTTGCGGACGGTCGCCTTGAGCTGGCCGGCCCGGTTCGCTGTCGGCAGCGTCACCTCGTCCACTCGGTATTCGGCGCCCTGCGGGGAGTATGTGACGTCCAGGAACGGCACACCCGCGCTGTTCTCGGCGGTGGCCTGCGCCGATGCGAACCGCTTGAAGCCGCCCGTGTCCGCCTCCTTGGCCGAGCGCACGGAAAGGCCGTAGAACGGCGCGCCGTGCGTCCAGTCGGTGAGCACGTCCCGATCCAGTTCCAGCGGGAGGGCCGCCCGCGCCGCCGGGCATTCGGCCTTGCCGTACGAGAACGACCGCTGGCTCAGATGCTGCGCGAGGGGGGCTCCCGGCCAGGTGGTCATCTGCGATCCGGACCAGGGCGCGCCGACCGCGTACACGTCCACCGGCTTGGGGGTGCACGCGGCGCTGTGCACGTTGTACAGGTTCAGCGCCGCGCCGACGACGTACTGGTTCGGCAGGCTACTGGCCAAACCGGAGAAGTGCAGGTAGGCCGCGTGGACCCGCCCGGAGCCCTCGTTTCCGATCTTGAGGGTCTCCTCCGCGGAGTGGTTGCCCGGCGCGCCGGTGGTGACGTACGTGTCATCGCCGTCGCCGTTGATCTGCCGCTCCAGGCTCAGATCCACCATGGCCGGGAACACCCGGCTGCTGTGGCGCAGCCAGTCCTCCTCCAACTCCACTCGCAGCACCCAGGCTTGGCCGGACTGCTGCAGGCGGTAACGGACGCCCTGGGATGTCGCGCCCTTCTCATCGCGCATCGACCCGGCGGGGACCAGCGCCTGGACCGCGCCGCCGGCATCGGACAACGCGATGTCGCCGGTGGCCTTGTCCAGGACGGGGGTCAGGCCGCGCAACCGGAGATCGAGGTCGTACGAGGTCGGCGCGTCGGCGGAGCGCACCACGATGCCCCCCTTGAGCCCGGTCGCGGTGGCGCTGAGCCGGAGGTCGGCGTCCGGCTGTACGCCGACGTAGTCAACCTGCTCGCCGGAGATTCGGCCGGGCGACGCGGCCGCCCCGCGCAAGCCGAAGGCCACCTCCTGCGCGTTGTCCAGCGTCAGAGTGGCGAGGTTCCCGTCAGCAGCGGTGGCCGCGAAGCTGACCGGAGAGGGAACGAGCTGGGGCGCGATGCGCCCACCGGCGTCATGGGCCAGGTCGAGCTCGATCGGCGCCCAAGTCCCGTCCGGCCGTCGAGCCTGCGTCGGCTCGCTGTACAGGCGGCGGGTGTGCGTCCCGTCCTCGTTCTGGTACACGCGGGAGGTCGCGGAGCGCTGCTCGACAAGCTCCTTGCCGATCTTGGCCTGGTCTGCGCTCTTCGGCCACTCGGCCTCGAACATCTTCACGTTCGTCAACCGCTGCGGCGCTTGCGATGGGGGCGGATCGAGAGCCGGCGTGGGCAGCCGGTCCGCGACCGCATGCTCGGGACGCACCCACTTTCGCTCGGTGCTGCGCAGGCTGGTTTCCGTCGAGCCGCCCGGGCGCAGGTCCTCGGCCGAACCGGACCTCTGCTCCGGCGCTTCACCTGCCGCGCCGAGCGGCGTTTCCTGGGCAATGCTCCGAGTGACGGGTAACTCCGCCGCCTGGTCGGCGGGCGTCAACGTGAACACGCAGACGATCGCGCTTACAACACACCACTTCCGCATGACCGCAGCCCCGCATCTTGAGTGACCAGAAATCACGTGCCAGCGGTGTGGCTGGAGACCGCTGCTGTACAAGAGCACATGATGACTGGGGGTGGCTTCTGTTCGGCTTCACTGGAGCGTCCACCGCCGCAGAGAGGGGCGTGGCGCCTCCGGGTGGTCAAGGCGCCCGTGGCGCTGTCAAGGAGGTGAGTCCCCGAGACATGGGAACGGAGATCCAGTAGACGATTGATCTTCCACAACCATCCGTCGGAGAACTGGATCTCCGTTCGTTGCCGAGTCCGCCACGTCTGTCGAGCTCCGCGTGACCCGCGTTGCAGGGTCAGCGACGCACCGATGGCTTGTCCCCTCACCCATATCGAGCTGACATGGAGGGAAGCCGGATACACGCTGCTCTCGGTCGATGTGCTGTGACCCGGCCGGGCACGTCATCGTTGCCACCGAGGGCGCAGATCACCCGGTCCGGCGGACCGAGGCCTCTGACCTCGACTCCCGCAGGCCCTTGCTGGGCCACGCAGTCACGTCACGTACCACATGAACCACGTGGCGCCTTGGGCATGGAGAGTGTCGGTCACTCCGACCGTCACCCGGTAGTCGCCCGTCTTCGTGGGCGTACCGGAGATCAGGCCTGAGGCCGAGTCCATGGTGAGTCCCGGAGGCAGCCCTGTCGCCGAGTAGGTCAACGTCCGTTCGCCGGGATTTGTAGCTTCGAGTCGCAGGCTGGCCGCCTTCCGCACGGCGGTCTCCTGGTCTCCCGGGTTGACGGGATATGGCGTCTGCTCCCCGGGGAACGGGTGGGCGCCGCCGACTGATACGGCGGACCACGCCGCGTTGACCGTATTGTATTCCAGGCTGTGCGCCCCATAGAGGTCGGCTGCAGCTTTCAGGGTCGCGACCCGGGCGTTGGAGTGGTTGGTCTTGGCGGTGAAGTATTCGGTGAGGGCCCGATACCAGATTTTCTCCGCCTTGGCGTTTCCGATGCCGGCGACCGGCATGTTGTTACAGGTCGGACTGCTTTCGCCCTGAGCGGGGTTGCTGCCGACCGCGAGCAGGTAGAAGAAATGGATTGCCGGACCGGAGCTACTCAGATGGGGGATATCGCGGTTGATAACTGCTTTCGCCGGCCGGCGGTTAGATGCGCGGTGTGGATGATATGCTACCACAGATCGAATGTGTAGAGGTTCCACGTCGCGACGAATAGCGCTCGGTGCGATACACCGGGGTATGCGGTCTGAGCAAAGGGGTGGGGAATCGAGACGATCGCCGCGCCGCACATGGCGGCGATCGGAGCGACGGTCGAGCCCGGCTATCCAGCGATCATGCCCCGTAACGGGCGAGGTGAGTGCGGATGCTCTCGACGTCTACCCCGCTTTCGTCCGTCCGGTCGATGCCCAGCGAGGTCAAGACGGTCAGGGCCTGGGTCCAGTGGTGGACGGCTCGGTCGTGGTGTCCGAGGGCGGCGTGGGCGTGGGCGAGGCCGTCGTGGGCGCGTGTCTGGTCGGTTGGATGGCCGAGGTCCGAGGCGAGGGCGAGTGCCTCGCGGTGGCAGTGGAGCGCCTGATCGTAACGGCCGCTGACCTGCTGCAGGCGGCCCATGCCAGAGACGGCTTCGAAATGAGCGTTGCGGTTGCCGATCTCGCGGGCGAATTCGAGGGCCTGCTCGTAGCACTCACGGGCTTGCTCGTGCCGTCCCTGGATCAAGTTCAGATGGCCGAGCGCGTTGAGGCTGTTGAGCTCGCCGATTCGATGCCCGATACTGCGAGCCAGGCTCAGGACCTGCTCCAGATAATCGGTGGCCCGCCCGGGCTCTCCCCGCCTCAGATGGTTGTAACCGAGGCCGAGCAGCGCTCGCAGTTCGCTGGTGCGGTGGCCGATCTTCCGGGCGAGGCTCAGCGTCTGCGCGAAGCATTCGACTCCTTCTTCATACCGGCCCATAACTCGATAGACATTGCCGCAGCCGAGCAATGCTTCGAGCTCACCGGTGTGGTGTTCGACCGCCCGGGCGAGGCCCAGCGCCTGCGTGAAGTAGTCCGCGGCCATGCCGTACCTGTCCAGGGCGAGATGGTTGCTACCGAGGTTGTTCAGTGCTCGGAGGTGGCCGGTGCGGTGACCGATGTCCCGGGCTATGGCCACGGCATGGGTGCTGGCATCGATGGCGGCGTCGTACTGGCTCTTCGCGTGACGGATCTCTCCCAGCCCGAGGAGCGCCTCCATCTCCCCGATGCGATCTGACGCCGCACGGGCGGCGGTCAGCGCCCGGGTGAGGAGGGTCTCCGCTTCTGTGTGGCGGCCGCGGATGCGCAGGCACCGTTGCAAGGTGGCCGACAGGTGCTGGATGTGCTGGGGGAAGCCGTGTTCGGCGGCGTATTGGGCGAGGGTGAGGAGGTTGGCCAGCTCCGCGTCGAGCCAGGTGGTGGCTGTGGCGGTGTCGGTCATGGATGTGGTTTGGGCGGGGGGACGAGGGCGGGTGTCGGCCTCGTAGGGGTAGAGGCGGTCCATCGCGGCGGAGGCGGCTTGACTGTAGTAGTCGAGCAGGCGGGTCAGCGCGGCGTGCCGTTCGGTCCCGGATTCCTCGGCGGTGGCCGTCTCGGCGGCGTGCGCCCGGATCAGGTCGTGGAAGTGGTAGCGGCCGGGGATCGGTTCTTGGAGCAGGTGGACCTCCAGTAGCTGGTCCAGTAGCGCCGAGGCGCGTGGCGTGGTGGTGCTCAGCAGGGCAGCTGCGGCGTCGGCGGCGAGGTCGACTCCGGCGTGCAGGCCGAGCAGGCGGTAGGTGCGTTGTTCGGTGGTGGTCAGTTCGCGGTAGGACAGGTCGAGTGCTGCCGTGACGCTGCGTTGTCCGGCTTGGAGTACGTCCAGGCGGCGTTCGTGTTCTTCGAGCCGTTTCAGCAGGTGGTTCACGCTCCAGGCAGGGTGTGCCTTGAGCCGGGCGGCTGCCAGCCGGATGGCCAGTGGCAGTAGCCCGCATCGTCGTACGACCTCGGCCAGCAGTTCGTGTGGCACGTCTGCGATGCGGTCTCGTCCTGCGGTGCCGGTGAACAGGGCGATCGCGTCGGGTAATGGCAGGACGTCCACTGAGACCGTCCTGACGTCGTCCAGGCCGACGAGTCGACGGCGGCTGGTGACCAGGACGAAGCAGCCGCCCGTGCCGGGTAGGAGGGGGCGGACCTGGGCTTCGTCGGCGGCGTTGTCCAGGACGATCAGCATTCTTCTGCCGGCCAGCTGGCTGCGATACAGGGCCGCGCGGTCGTCGATGTGCTGGGGGATCGATTCGCCGGGGACGCCAAGGGCTCCCAGAAGGCGGGCGAGGGTGTCGGCCGGGTCCGCGGGGGCCATTCCGCGGGTGTAGCCGTGCAGGTCGACGAACAGCTCGCCGTCGGGGAAGCGGGGGGTCAGCAGGTGTCCGGCGTGGATGGCCAGCGCGGTCTTGCCGACTCCTGCCATGCCGTCGATAGCGGTGACCACCACGGTGGCGGCGTCACCGATGCGGTCGAGGCAGGCCAGTTCCTGCTCCCGGCCGACGAATGCTCCCACGTCGGCAGGTAGTTGCCGGAGCATTGTCCGTTTCGGCAGGGGGCTGCCCCGTCCTTCGTTGGTGGCCTGCATGAAGGTCGACAACTCTGTGGCGTCCAGGCCCAGCGCCTCAGCAAGCGAGCGCACCGACGTGCCGCGCGGCCGTCGCAGCTCGCCCGTCTCCAAGCGGCGAACGGTGCGGACATTGAGGCCCGCCCGCAACGCCACCTGCTCTTGTGTCAGCAGAGCCCGTGCCCGCCAGGTGCGCAACAGCACGCCCAGCGCATGTCCCTCCTCTGGCGGGCTCGCCTTCGCCCCCTCGCGTGCATCCGACGACACGACCGAGGCTGTCTCTCCTGCTGTCGACCTCGTTGCCACGGCGGGAATCGCGAGCGCGTCGCCATCCGCCTGCGAATGCAGCGGGTAGCGCTCCTGGGGCTCGTACTGCTGGGTGAGGATGTCCTGGTGGAGCTGGCGCAGTTCGGCGTTGGGATCGATGCCGAGCTCCTCCTTGAGGACGTGAGAAACGGTGCGGTACGCGTCGAGGGCGTCGGCCTGCCGCCCGGTCCGGTAGAGGGCGGTCATGAACTGGGCCCAGAACCGCTCCCGCAGGGGATGCTCAGTGGTCAGGGCACGCAGCTCCGCTACGAGCGCAGCGCTCCTGCCCAGGTAGATATCGATGTCGATGCGGCGTTCGAGGGCATGGAGGCGTTGTTCGATGAGTGGGGGGACGTCGATCTGGTGGAGTGCCTGCGACTCGACGTCGGCGCATACGGGCCCACGCCACAAGGCGAGAGCCTCATGAAGGAGACGCCCTTCGAGCACGGGGGTCGTCGCGGTGGCGGCCGTCTCGATCAGGTGCTGGAACTCGAGCAGATCGAGCTGGCCGGGCTCCAGGCGGGCGACGTAGCCGCCCGGCTCGGTGAAGATCATTTCGCCCAGGCCCAGGGACTGCCGCAGACGCGCGATGTTGGTCTGCAGCACCCGGCGCGGGTGTTGCGGCGGGTGCTGATCCCACAGCCGGCCGGCGAGCTGGTCGAGCGAGACGGCCTGGCTGGGCCGGAGCAGGAGCGCCGCGAGCAAGGTCCGTATTTTGCCACCCGGGACGGACACCTTCGTCCCGTCTCGAACCACCGTCAAGGGGCCGAGCACCGAAAATCGTATAGGGATCACAACATCTCGCCTTCTACGCCCATAAATACGTTCGTCCGATCGCTTCCGGCAGCCGTTCTCCTCGATCTCGGCGTATGGGCTCCGCTCCCGGCGTATGCGGCGTCTCATCGCCGCTCGACCGGCTGGTCGGCTGGATCAGCGGTCCCGCCTTGCGATGCGCCACGACCTTCCGCGCGGCGGGCATGGTTTCACTGGCCCGTTCGAAGGCGCATCGGGCCGTGGCGACGAAGAGCAGGTCGACAGCCCGGTAGCGAGAGGGCACCAGGGCCGGTCGCCGGCCGATGCAGCTCGCTGCGGCAACACCGGACAAGCGACACCTTCGCGGTCCCTGGACGCCGCCTGGCGCCCTGTTCACTTCCCCTCGTCCAGGCCATCAGATTCTGGCCCACCCTGCGTGAGCACAACAGGCCAAGAGGTGGGACATTCACCGGACATCTTGTTTCTCCTGCGCGCCGGGATCGCGTAAAGCACCTGCCGCGGAAGCTGGGGGCATGGCCCGGGCATGAACGGCCGGCGGCACCTTGGAGGGTGAGGTCAGCGGGGACCGGCCGCCGCGGGAGAAGCCTGCGAGGAGCGGGTCGAGGCAGGGTTCAGTGGCGCCTCGTCATCGGCGGATGACGGCCAGGCCATCTGCCGGTTGGCTCAGCCGGTGCCGGCCGTTGGCGGAGCGAGCCGGCCACAGCCGAGTGCGTCGAGGTCGGGCTCAGCGCCTCGGCGCGTATGCGGGCGGTGTCCAAGAAATCCCAATCGCCCTAACTATTTCGCTGAGATCACCTCAGTGGAGCATGCGATCAATCACTTCCGAGGTCGAGGGCACCGCATGGGCGAGAAATCGGTAGTTGATGATCGCCGCTTCGTAGCCATCACCCCACTCCGGATGCCGCGGTCCAGCGGTCGCGTCCCTGACGACGGCCACCTCGAAGCCCTGCTCGAGGAATTCGCGCAGATGGGATTCGACGCACATGTTCGCCAGCATGCCGCCGAGAACGACCTTGTCGATCCCCCGCTTGCGCATCTGCAGGACCAGATCGTTGGTCTGCGGCCCGAATACCTTGTGCGGACTGGCGACGATCGTCCTGCCATCTTCGATGTAGGGCTTGAACCGAGCCAGCCAGTCTGCTCCGGAGTCGCGGAAACCGGTCAGATTCAGCGGGCCGACTCGAGCAAAGGTCTCGGTCCGGGCCTCCTCGGTCTCCAGCGGTCCATTGAACTTCCAGCCGCCATCGGTGGGATAGAAGTAGTGGGGCGATATGAAAACGTGATATCCCTGCTCCTTCGCGGCCTTGAAGATACGCTCCATGTTCTCGATCGTGCCGTTTTCGGTGACACTCGCACCGACCGCATCCCAGCTCGTTCCGTTTTCACTCAGTACGTCGTTCTGCGGGTCGATGAGCACTACTGCGGTGTCGGACTGCTGGATTTCCATTGTCCTTACCCTCCTTTTGCCGTCTCCCGACCTCCTTGGCCCGCCGACAGCAAAAAATGGGCCCGATTGGACGGCTAGACTGCGGGCCATACCCCTTCCGGGCTGCAGCAATCTTCAAATGCCGACGGGGGCGAGGTCGCTTACCGAGATGGAAATACTTAGACGATCGGTCGAGATCTGGATTACTGTCGCTGCCATCAGACTGACGTAAGTGCTTCCCGATCAACATGGTGGCTGCCTGCGCGCTTGTCCTGGTGCCCGGCAGGGATGCGCCGAGCGCCGCCCGAGTGATGGAGGGGAAGAGCGGTGCACTTTCAGCACGTCGTGCAGTGGGTGGGTGCGGCCCTTGAGGGTGTGGGAGTAGCGGTGATCGTCATCGGGGCTCTGGCTGCCACCGTAGCCGCGGCTGTCGCCATTGTTCGCCGCCAAACGGACGTATACACCGGCTATCGCCGTCGCCTTGGGCGGTCGGTCCTGCTCGGGCTGGAGTTCCTCGTCGCCGGCGACATCACTCGTACCGTCGCTGTCTCGCCAACGTATGCGAGCGTCGGCCTGCTCGCGGCAATCGTCGCTATTCGCACATTTCTCAGTTTCTCCCTTGAATTGGAGATCACCGGACGCTGGCCCTGGCAGAGGGGCTGACGGCTCACCGAAGGCCATTGCGAGGCACGAAATATCATTCGGGCGGTCTCCGGAAGTGATGGAAATTCGCCACCATCGCCAAGACGGTTTCGGCCGAGCAGGGCACCGGTCACCGCCTCTCCCGAGCCCCTTCCCGCCTATCGCGGCCCCCTCACCCTGGAGTCCTTTGATCGGCTCAGCCATTGAGTCGATCAGCGAGCTGTGCCAGATAGAGGGAATTCGGCGCCAGGCCGGGTCTGTTGGTCCCCTCCACGTAACCGATCTGGTGGTTGGTGTGCCAATTCACCCCGGTGACGGCGCCCGTTGTGCCGATGGCATAGTTCTGGGCGGTCGGCGGGGTCTGCACGCACACCTTCTTGCCATTGTCGACCGTGCAGTTCCACGCGACACTGTGCACCGATGACCAGCCGTGGGACTCACCCTGGTCGCCGCGGTTGAACAGGCCCAGGACCCAGTCCTTGTCGCTCTGGCTGGACAGTTCCCGAATGTTGTCGTACAGCAGGCCCTGGCTCCACTTGTGGTGGCCGCCGGACTCGGCGTAGCCGTGCTCGCTGGTTCCGTTGAGCCACACGATTCCCGAGCAGGTGCTTCTTCCCGAGGCGCCGAAGGCGTGCCGTGCGTAGGTGGATTCGAGGTCGCGGAAAAGAACCTGCTGAGCCCGGTAATCGGCGCAGAAATTGGTGCGCTTGCCCCCGACGATACTCGAGCACGGGTAGCCGGCCGCTACCGACTGGATCGTCACCCGGGTGCTGCGCTGCACATAGACGCCGGAAATGGAGAACTGCACCAGCTTGCATTCCTTGACCCAGGCGTCCTCGGCCCGGCTGACGATGATGCAGCTCTGCGGATGTTCCTCGCTGTAGGGCGACGGGTTCCCCATGTCGATGCGGAGGTCCTCGACGCCGACGTTGCGGACGAGCCCTGCCTGGTCCCAGACGTAGACGTAGGACTGGGACAGGGACCGCCGCAGATCGTTGAAGACGGGCGCGTCGATGACGATGTCGGCGCCGACGATCTCCTTGATGTACCTGTTGTAGATGATGGGCAAGGTGCCAGGGCTCCACGGGGCGTCCTTGTTGACGCCTCCGCCGTTGACCGCGTCGGTCCACTCCTGGGTGTGCGGGTGGCAGATGATGATGTTGTCGCCGACCTTCAGGTTGGCCGTCGAGGCCAGGGTGAGCCGGCGCTCACCCGCCTTGACCAGGCTTGACGTGACGCCGGTTGTGGTGCCGGACACCCGCGTGTCCCATTCCCCGGAAGTACCGCCGACCCAGAGAACTGTGCTCGCGCTCCCATCGGCCGTACCGGTGATGACCGTGTTGACCGACGGGTCGGCCCACCTGCCGACTCCCCGCAGCACGACCCCGTCACGCCTCATCTTGATCACGCCACCGACCCTGTAGTGACCGGCCTTGAGCAGCAGCGCCCCCCGGAAGCCACTGGAGGTGAGCGGCATCGCGCCGACCTCGTCGAGCGCGGCCTGGATGTGTGCGGTGTTGTCACCGCTGACCGGGCCGATCTCCTTGACGACGGGAACGGACGGTATTGCTCTCTCGCCGTTGCGATAGCCGGCCCAGCTGAAATCCGGGATCATCTTGCCCCGCGGATCCGCCTTGTAGACGAGCCGGCCGTCGCCACCCGGGTGGACGAGTTGGGAATGCCACGCGGCCGCGTGCGCGGCATCGGGCGTCAGCGCATCGTCGGCCAGGGACGCGGCCATGCCCGCGACCACGGCACCGGCTCCCCCTCTCAGCAGGCTGCGTCGGGAAAAAGTTTGGGGCACGATGACATCTCCGCAGATTGCCGGGAACAACGGGCGTTCAAGTGATGAAGAGCAGAGCACTGCCGCATCCATCGCAGCAATACGTCGAAGGCATCGGCCATCCCGTCGCTGCGAGACTTCAGCACCTCGAAGGACTCTGAGGCAGTTTTCAAATAGTCAGCTGTGGCCACCCGCTAACGGGACTTTTTCGTTCGGATGCTCGTCATGCCCCGTCGAGTCGGCACACGACCAACAACGTCGAGTCGGCCTTCGGCTCGAACCTGGCTGGACAGTCCAGCGAGCTACCGCGCTCTTGAGATTCTCCGCAGGTCGCGACGGACCACCTGTTCCATGATCGGTCTCACCCCCAACGGCTGTCCCTGTTCCTCGACCCCGAGGTCCGAACGTCAAGCCCACTCAGTGACGCGGAAGACCGAGAGCATGTCGTGCCGACGAGGATCCGCCTGGTCGTTGTACGGGTAGAAGGAAGTCTCGACGCCGACCCAGCCACGCCACCTGGCGTTGTCATCGATGATCTGCAGCAACGGATAGACATGGGAGTTGCCCTTGTAGCACTGGCTGCCCTTGGCCAGGCAGCTGCACCAGTGCCAGTGCGTGTCACGGCGATCCTTGCTGGTCACCTGCTGGATGTAGTTCTGCAGGCTTTGGTCTTTGTCGTACGGCGCCGCGCACTTGCAGTTGCTCGTCGATGCGGTCTTGTAGGTCAGGCACCAGGTCGTGGTGGTGCATCGAATGTACTGGCCCATGTTCCAGGTCCTGTCGACGTATGCGATGCTCCCCTTGGTCGCGCGGTGATAGGTCATCGTCAGCGGCGTGTCATGCCCGAGCACCGCCTCCATCGGCCGCCGCACGGTCAATCCGGCGTTGCTGCCGTAGCCGTAACCGTGGGTGAACTTGCGGGCGTACTTGAACGTCAGGCGCGCGTACGTACCGTCAGGCGCGGTTTCGACCCACCATTCCTCGGTGCGCCACGCGGTCTGGTCCCAGGCGATGTTGACGTATTGACGTCCGGAAGCGTCGGCGTGCATCGTGAAGGACCCCGCTCTGACCTCTGTTGCGGGGGTGAGAAACCCGTTGGCGGTCTTGATGTCGCACGGCCTTACGGTGGTCGACGTGCCGGAGCACTTTCCACCGGGAACGGTGCCCGTGCCGACGCGGGCGGCCGGTGCGGTCTGGCTCCAGGCCCAGGTGTCGCTACGTACCCGGCCGTTGGAGGTGAACCTGTAGGTGCCCAGGCGCACCCAGTTGCTTCCGGATGCTTCGTGCAGTGATCCGAAGGAGATGACGTAGTTCGCCTTCTCTCCAGGAAGTGCGGCGGCGCTTGCCGGACTTGCCGGGCCGAACAGCGCCGCTACCAGTAACAGCGCGCAGCCGATGTAGCGAATCATGAGCTTGGTTCCCTTGGTGACGATCATCGAGGCGGGAACTGTATCGTCCGGCGGTATAGCGAAGGTATGCCGGTCATGACTCCGCGTCGGGATGGCCTCTCCCTGCAGACCCGACCTCGGTCGTAGGTTCATGAGCAAGCCATGGGAGTTGGAGAGCAGGTCCGCGTAGGTGTCGTACGTGCGACCAGAGCTGATGAGCCAGATTTCGTCGAGAATCGGCTCTGCATGACCGCCAACGGTCATCTCGATGATTGCTGGCGTTACCACCTCGCCCGGCAACACGGCGGATGGTGGACAGGAGTTGGACGGTGGGTGGCCCAGCGTGGCGGATGCCTTTGTCACTCGGGCGTCGTTCGCGGTAGCTGCTGCGTCGGGTGCGTTTGACAGGGCGGGGGTAGGTGCGGTGGCGGCGTTCGGGGTTGCGGTTGCGGGGGTCGGCCGACCTGGTGGACAGTTCTGGTCCAGAGATCGTTTTGAGGTTCAGGGGAAAAGGCCGCCCGGTCGGTGACCGAGCGGCGCACGATCCGGAGGGTGGCCAGGAACTTGATCCGGTCGGGATCGACTCCGGCCGCGGTGGCGGCGGTGCAGATCAAGGTGGCCAGTCGACGTCGATCACGATCTTGCCTTGGGTGGCACCGCTTTCCACGGCCGCGTGGGCGTCGGCGATGTCGGCGAGCGTGAAGCGCCTGGGGTCGAGCAGCGGCTTGAGTGCCCCCGCGTCGGTGAGCGCGGCCGCCTCGCGCATGATCTGTCCGTGGTGCTCCCGCCCGCGGCCGGTCAGCAGGGGCAGCAGGGTGAAGACACCGGAGTAGGTCGCCCCGCGGAAGGAGAGGGGCGCGATGCTGTGGGTCCCCCAGCCCAAGGCGCTCACGACGTGGCCCGTGTAGGTGCGTATCGCCGCGAAGGACGCGTCGAGCACGGTACCGCCGACGGTGTCGAAGATGACGTCGAAGCCCTCGCCGCCGGTGTGCTTGGCGACGTACTCGTCCACCGCGGTGGTGGTGTAGTCGATGGGGGTGGCTCCCAGGCGCTCGACGACCTCCAGGCGCGAGGGCGAGGCAGTGGCGAAGACCTCGGCACCGCGGGCCCGGGCGATCTGCACGGCCACGTGGCCGATGCCGCCTGCCCCGCCTTGGATGAGGACCTTCTGCCTCGCATGGACCTGAGCCCGGTCGACCAGGCCCTCCCAGGCCGTGATGACGACCAGGGGCAGAGCCGCAGCCTCGCGCATGGTGAGTGAGGCCGATTTGCGGGCGAGCAGGCGGGCGTCAACGGCCGCGTACTCGGCGAGCGAGCCCTGCAGATCACCGACGCCACCGGTCATGCCGTAAACCTCGTCGCCGGGCGCGAAGTCGCTGACGCCCGCGCCGACTTCCTCGACGACGCCGGCCAGATCCAGGCCGAGGACGGCCGGCAGCGTGCGCTTGGCGTGGGCAGCCTTGCCAGTCCGAATCTTGATGTCCAGCGGGTTGACGCCGCTGGCCTTGACCTTTACCAGTACCTGGCCTGGACCGGCGGCAGGCTTCTCGATCTCGCCGAGGATCAGCGGGGTGTCGAACTCTTGCAGAACCACTGCGCGCATGGCTGCGCCTCTTTCCTGTCTTGTCAGGTGAGTGTGAGGTCCGGCCCATCGGAGAAAGGCTGCAGGGCCGACACCCAGGTAGCGGCCATGAGCCCAAAGAGGCGTTGGCACACGTCGATCCTGGTGGCAGACCTCCTGAGGAAAACGCGACCACCGAGTAGTGGAGCGCGGCGCAAGTCACCTGCCGGCGGGTGCATGCTCTGCTGCTCGCGCGGCGTCGGCATGGCTCGATCCCGTTCGGACGCTGCGTACCGACTGCGGCATTCCCACCCTGATGCACATCGACGACCCGGCCTCCCCCGACCGCCATAGCCACTGACCAGTGCGTTCTCCCCGATTGGTAAGTCTGCCACGGTCTGGCGCCAATGCTTGCGAGCGGACTCGCCCTCGACGCCGGACAGCTTCATCTGGACGCGGCATGCTTCGCCGACCACGGCCAGCGCCCGAAGACCGGGCAACGAGCGCGTTGGGAAATCCGCGAGCCGGCTTGGCTGTCACGCCTCGGCTCGTGTGAGCAGGAGACGCGCCAGTGTGGCTGGGCGCCGGTCAATGGGGCGCGGGCGCGGTTTGACCGGGCGCGGGTGCGCATGCTCAGGGAGTGGATCGTGACCCCCGGCTGTCGCGCTGGCCTGCACGCTTTGGGCAGTGATGCTTTTAGTCCAGGAGACCTAAGGTTTCAGGCGTTTCCCAGCCCATCAGACGCCGCTCGGCGCCGGATTTCCCCTGCGCGCACTCGGACACGAGCACTGGTCAGGCATGACGAGATACGCAGGAGCGCGACAACCTGCGGCACGAGGACTCCCCATCCCCTTCGCCTCACCGCTGCCCCGTACTCCGCCATACCGCCTGGACAGTCACCTCCCGCGGACGCGATCGAGCCTTTCAGGATGCTCAGACCCGGCGCGGGAGGTGCCGCCGGGGAGAGCCGACCCGCCGAAGCCATGGCCGCGGCCGCCTTCGTATCCACATTGACGACGACGTCACCGGCGCGTCCGCCGGGCGAATCGGGAAGCGCACCATGGTCCGGCCCCGGAAAAGGCCGCGGCCCTGCGTCCTGGCGGGCTCGGCTACGCACCTCCGGCTAGAAGGCGCAGGGCGGCGCGGTGCCGGGCTGCACCCGGACAAGAGCTGCGTTGCGGAACTCGGCCGGGACGGTTCCGCGTCCCACGCACAACACCTTGCTCGCCCCGGCACTGTTGATGAGCACCGCCTGGCAACCGGGCAGTGGCTCGTTGACGAATGTCTCGATCGTGAACGTCTGGGGCTGGGACTGGGCGGGCGGTTGGCAGGTGTCGTAGACGACGGTACGGCTGGCTGTCCCGCCACTCAGGGTCAACCGCCCGCTCGCAGCCTGGGCGGGGCCCGTCGCGGCGAACATCGTCAGGCAGGCCAGGGCCAATCCGGCGCCCAGCGCTTTGAGGAGAGTTCTCATGATTCAAGCCTGTATCAACCCGGAAACACCGTCGAGGACGGCAACCGGTCGTTACGCGGGCATTTATCGGTGAGTGGACAGGCTGTTTCCGGGCGCCGGTGAATGCGTCCCACCTCCGGTTCGGAAGGCGCGCCCACCACGGCAGGCGGTCAAGGTGACGGAGCTGATCGCCGTGCCGGCCGTCGCCCGCGCCGGTCCGTTCGCTGGTTGACGCGGTCAGAACGGAAGATCGGGAAGTGCCGGGCGGCTGCTGTAGCGGTGGCGCTGGTACAGGTAGAACAGCACGAGATGCACGGCGGAGGCGAGCAGGCCGAGCGCGATCGCCGCAGCGAGCGGCAGCACCTGGGCGGTCAGGAGCGTGATCCCCGCCCCGGTCACGATGCTGTTGATGGTGGCGATCATCATGGCGATGGAGAAGAAGCCGATGAGCCAATCGCGCCGCCGTCCGATGCCCAGCGTGGCTGCGGCGGCAGCGACGACGTCGTCCTCCGCCGGTCCTGCCCAGGGAATGATGTACGCGGCTGCCTGCGGGTAAAGCTCGCGGTAGTACCGACGGATGCGAGCCATGGCGCTGCGGCACTGGATGTTCTGCAGCCCCGTGTCCACCAGTCGTACGCTGGTGAAAAGCCCGAGGATGACCAGCGAGGGTAAGAGGGCCGACGCCAGCGGCGTGAACGCGGGCGAGGGCGGGGCCGCGAAGCCGAGCGCCACCAGTGAGCTGGACAGCGCCATCACGTACAGCGTGGCCCGGGCCGATTCCTCGCTGGTGGCCGTGCTCGCGGCGGTCTGCAGCACGAAGTGCTCGGTCGTGAGAGCGGACATGAAGGCAGGATGGTTGTCGGTCACGTGCACATAGTGCCCTCCGCCGGTCAGGTACGCGAAGGCCGGTGTCACCGCGGCTGCCGCCGGACCGGCCAAGGTGAGCAGGGACATGAGCTTGACCGAGACGGCGGCGATCACCAGGCTCTCCCCTCCGTCCAGGCGACAGGAGAGGCCATGCGTCCTGCCCCGCACTACGACTTCTTCAACGCCTGGCACCCGCCGATCCTGCAGACGCTGGTGAGCCACTGCGTCAACGGCGGTTTGCCATACGACCCGCGCGGCTACGACCAGTACAAGCCGCACCGCGGGGCCGCCCTCGACGAGGACTACGACCTGCCATGAACCGCACTGGCCTGCTCCTCGCCCTGCTCCTGGCCGCCGGATGCGCCACGGGCCCGGAGCAGGCCGCCGCCTCCGGCGGGCACCACGCCTCCCACGCGGCTCCCGCCCCGGACGGCCCCTCGGGCAGCCCTGCCAGTGAAGGCTCCGCGTCCCATGGTGGATTCAACGGCACCGACGCCGCCTGGGTGCAGCTCATGATCCCGATGATCGACCGCACGATGCCGATGCTGGACCTCGCCGCGCACGAGGCCGCCGATCCGGCGGTCAGGCGCCTGGCGGCCTCGCTCGGCCCCGCGCATCGGGCCGAGCGGGCCCGGCTGGCCGAGCTCCGGAAGTCGGCGGGCATATCGGAGGTCAATGTCCACGAAGGTCATGACATGCCGGGCATGGTGACGGCATCGCAGCTCGACGCCATGCGCGCGGCCGGCGGGAAGGAGTTGGACGAGCTGTTCCTGCGCTGTCTGCGCGACCACCTGGACCAGTCCGTGCTCGTCACGCGTGGCGAGCGGGCCTCGGGCTCCGATCCGCGCGCCCTCGCCCTCGCCGCCGACCTCGAACGTGCCCGCACGGCCCAGCTCGCCCGCCTGGACGAACTCACCTGATGATGTCGATGACGGCGGCGGGTTTGCCCGTCGGCCCAGACCTCAGGCCCGGACCGCCGCAGCCCAGAGGGTCGCAGCGGGCTGACGATCACGGCTCTAGAGGGCGAGGGTTTCCAGGTCCACGGCGTCGGCCATGGCCCGGGCGCCCTGGTCGTTGAGGTGCATGCCGTCGCCGCTGTCCAGTGCGGGGTGGATGTAGTCGGGGGCTTCGGGGTTCTCGACAGCTCGGGCCACATCGAAGACGGCGTCGAAAGTGTCGGCGGTACGGATCCAGTCGTTCACCTCGCGTCGGGCGGCGAGGCCCTCAGGGGTGCTGATCCCTGGGTAGACGGCACCCGCGAAGGGGCCGATGGTGGCGCCGAGGATCTTCAGGTCGGCCTTGTGGGCGCGGTGGGCCAGGGCCTTGAAGCCCTCGATGAGGGAGTCGGAGGTGGCGGGAGGCTCGCCGGACATGCCGGGGAGGCCGAGGTCGTTCAGGCCGAGGTGCACCAGAACGTGGGTCAGGCCGGGAATCGAGAGGACGTCGCGGTCGAAGCGGCCCAGCGCGTGCTCGCCGACCTCGTCCCGCAGCAGGCGGTTTCCGGCGATCCCCTGGTTGACGACCCATCCCCGCTTGAGGCGCCGGTTGAGGACGTCCACGGAGCGGTTGTTCGCGCCGGTCGTGGAACCGACCCCTTCGAACCAGGAGTCGCCGAACGCCACCGCGATCGTGGTGTCGTCAGGGGTGAGCACGTCGACGCCCGAGACGTAGAACCTGGCTTCCACCTGCTCAGCCCCAGGGAGTGCGGGAGAGGTGACGTGGTTCCCGGCGACGATGTGAGCGGTCTCCATGGGCTTGTGGGAATAGGTGGCCAGGCCGGTCTCCTGCGGGAGGTAGAGGCTGAGGAACAGGTCGGCGCCGGGGGCGATCGGGAGATCCATCGGATCGCCGACGGCCTCCTCACCCGGCGGGATGGTGAGCCTCTCGGCGCCGTCGAAGGTGAGGGCGGCCTGCCCGTGCTCGGTGGCGGCCGTCGCGGCGGCGATGGTCAAGGGGGTGCGGCCGTAGAGGTTCGTCAGGCGTATACGCAGGCGTTCTCCGCCGCCGGCCATGTGGAGCACCTGACGCACTGTCTGGTTCGCGAAGCCGCGCGGTTCGGTGAGCTGGATCTGCTCGTAGGGACTGATCACAGCGGTACGGAAGCCGGCTGTCCAGATCATGATCGCTCCATTCGTAGCCATGGGAAATGTCGCCGCTCAGGCGGGGATCAGGACGGTCTTTCCGGCCAGCCGTCCGGCGATGGCCTCGTCGTGGACGGCGGCCAGGTCGGCCATGGGGCGCCGCTCGGCCACCTCGATCTCCAACTCGCCGGCGTCGACGCGGGCGATCAGCTCGGTGAGCTGGGTGGCGTCGCTGCGCGCGAACATCCGCACCGTCCGCACCCCGCGCCCGACGTCGTCGGGGCCGGGGGTGGTGGTGCTGACGAAGACTGCGCCGTCGGCGACCAGGTCGACCAGCCGTGCGGTCTCCTCCGGGCTGGTGGGCACCAGGTTCAGCACCACGTCGAATCGCTGCCCGGCCACCGCCTCCGGAACGGGGGTCGCGGTGTAGTCGATGATCCGGTCCGCGCCGTAGGAGCGGACGCGGTCGAGGCTGCGCGCGCCGGCGGTCGCGGTCACGCCGGCACCGGCCCGCTTGGCGAGTTGAACCGCGTACCCGCCGACCGCGCCGCCCGCGCCGTTGACCAGCACCGACTGCCCCGCCTTCACCCCGGCGTGCTCGAACAGCGCCTGCCAGGCGGTGAGGCCGGCCGACGGCAGCGCCGCGGCGTCGGCGAGGTCGATCGTGCGCGGGGCGGCGGCCAGGGTCTCGGCCGGGGCGGAGGCGTACTCGGCGGCGGCACCGGGCGCGGTCATCGGCAGGAACGCCACCACCGCGTCTCCGGCCTGCCAGCCGCTGACCCCCTCACCGACCTCCGTGATGACTCCGGCCACGTCGAAGTTCGGAACGTGCGGGAAGGCCACCGGAAACACTTCCCGCAGGTGACCGGCGCGGATCGCGGCGTCCACCGGGTTGAACGAGGTGCCGGCGACCTGCACCACCACCTGCCCCGGTCCCGCCACCGGACGGTCGGCGTCCTCGTAGACCAGGACGTCGCTGTCGCCGTAGGAGTGGTAACGCACTGCCTTCATGATCTCTCCAGACTCGATGCTTTGAAGTCGAAGCATGTGATGACAGTAACCTGCTTCGACTTCAAAGCAATACCGTGCGAGTGGGTGACCTTTCTCACAGTGCTTTGAATTCGAACATATACGGTGGGGGGATGACGGACACCCGCCCCGCCCCCGACGCCGCCGGCCAGGCGCTCGATCCCCAGCAGCTGGGGGCCTATTTCGTGCTCATGGAAGCCGTCAGCCTGCTCCAGCACCAGGTCGAGCAGCAGCTACGTACCGAGGGCGACATCAGCTACGTGCAGTTCCAGCTCCTGGCCCGCCTGGCCCACGCGCCCGGTCACCTGACCATGACGCAGCTGGCCGACGGCGTCGTCTACAGCCGTAGCGGCCTGACGTACCAGGCCGGACTGCTGGAAAAGGCCGGCCTCATCACCCGCGGCCCCAGCCCCGACGACGAGCGCGCCACCCTGGTCGCCATCACCGAAGACGGCCGGGCTCTCCTGGACCGCGTCCTGCCCGGCCACATCCAGGTCTCCCGCAGCCTGCTGTTCGACCCCCTGACCGACGACGACCTGCGCCACCTCGGCGACATCATGACCCGCGTCCGCGACCACATGCGCACCCAGCCACCCCGCTCCGCCGCCCCCCGCAAGCGCCGCCCCGGCCCCACCTCGCCGCCCCCGGCCGCGACGCAGTCCTGAACCGGAATTCCGCGCGGCCTGGCGCCGAGGCTCGCTGGAGGCGGACGGCATGGACCCGGTGATCACCGAACGGCTCGGCCCGCGCCGCCCGGCATCGGAACCGCCAGCGGTGGTACCCAGGTCGGCTCCACTCACCGTTCCGATGGTGCGGCTGAGCGCTGTCTCTTCTCACCGACAGCCCAGGCGAGCGCGACGCGCCGTACCGACCGGGACGCGCCGTACCGACCCGCCAGTCCGAGCGGCGCGCGGCGTCAGAGTGTGGTGGGCAGGACCGGGCGGCCGCGGACGCCCGGGTCGGCCGCGAAGACGGCGCCCGCGTCGGGCTCCCGCGTGCGGTCGGCGCCGAGGGCGGAGGTCGTGATGAACAGCCGGTCCAGCCCCTCGCCGCCGAAGGTGACGGCGGTGACCTTGCGCACGGGCAGCGGGACGATCTCGTCCAGCTTGCCCTCCGGCGTGTAGCGGTGCACCGCCGAGCCCTCCCACAGCGCCACCCACACCCCGCCCTCGGCGTCGACGGTCAGCCCGTCGGGGGCCCCTTGGTCGGGGTCCACCGCCACGAACGGCCGTCGCCCCGTCAGCCCGCCCTCCCGGTCGTAGTCGAGCACGTCGACCCGCCCGGTGCTGGTGTCGGCGTAGTAGGCGAGCTCGCCTCCCGGGCTGAAGTCGAGCCCGTTGGAGATGCCGACCCCGGGCAGCACCACGTCCAGGACCCCGTCCGGCCCCGACACGTACAGCGCCCCCTTGCCGGGACTCTGGTCGTAGGCCATGGAACCGATGTAGAAGCGGCCGTCCGGGTCGCAGCCGCCGTCGTTCATCCGGACGGTCTCGTCGCTCCACGCCTGCCCGAGTGACCGCAGTGGCGCGTCGAGGTCGTCGTCGTCGGCCAGCAGCAACTCGCGCTCGGCCGCGACCAGGAACCCGCCGGTGACACGTGGCCGGACGACGGCCGCGAGCACGCCCACATGGCGGCGGCGCACCGCACCACCGGAATCGAGCGCCAGCAAGTCGCCGGCCAGCATGTCCACCCACCGCAGCCCGCCCCAGCGCGCGCACCACACGGGCCCCTCGCCGTGCTCGGCGTCGGGTCCGGTCACGGTGTGCGCGGCGATGGTCATGACTGCCTCCTCGTCTCCCCTGCCCCGGAGGCAGTGCCGTAACAGGATATTGATCACTTCACTCCCCGGCCATGACCTTTGACACTCAAGCGTAATGAACGTATGTTCATGAACGTGCGTTCATAATCCAGGAGGTAAGCATGACGATCGTCAACACCCATCAGTCCGAGGCGTGGAACGGCTACGAGGGCACCCACTGGGCCGACCACCACGACCGCTACGACGCCACGAACAGCGGTTTCAACCACCACCTGCTCCAGTTCGCCAGCGAGGACGACCGGGTGCTGGACGTCGGGTGCGGCAGCGGCCAGGTGACGCGGCTGGCCGCCCGCCGGGCCCGGCACGCCACCGGCCTGGACCTGTCGGCGCCCATGCTGAGCAGGGCCCGCGCCCTCGCGTCGGAGGAGGGCATCGGCAACGTCGACTTCCAGCAGGGCGACGCGCAGGTCCACCCGCTCCCGGCCGGAACGTACGACCTGGCGGTCAGCCGCTTCGGGATCATGTTCTTCGCCGACCCGGTGGCCGCCTTCGCCAACATCGGCCGGGCGCTGCGCCCCGGCGGGCGGGTGGCGTTCCTGGGCATGCGGGACCTGGCCGACCACGACCTCCGCCTGGTGTTCGAGACCCTGGCGGAGCACCTGCCGCCACCCCCTCCCTCCCCCGACGGCACCTCCCCCACCTCGCTCTCCGACCCCGCCCACGTCCATGAGGTCTTCACCGCGGCGGGATTCACGCAGGTGGAGGCCACCCCCGTCGAGGCGGAGCAGGTGCTGGGCACGGACGCCCAGGACGCGGCCGCCTTCCTGGCCGCCTGGGGCCCCGTCCGCTACCTCCTCGGCCGCGCCACCCCCGCCGCCGCAGCCCGCGCGACGGCCGCCCTCGCCCCCGCCCTGGCTCCCTACGAGCGGGACGGCGCCGTACGCCTGCGCGGCGCCGCCCGCCTGATCACGGCCGTACGCCCATGAGCCCCCGCAAGCCGGCGGCCCTGGGCGACAGCGAGACCCTGCCCGCCCATCTCGTCGCGGCCGCCGAACGCCTGATCGCCTCCCAGGGCGCCGCCGGCCTCACCGTGCGCGCCATCGCCAGGGAGGCGCAGGTCGCCGACGGGGTCCTCTACAACCACTTCGCCGACAAGGAGGAGCTGATCGCCCTGGCACTGCACGCGCACGTCCGCACGGTGGAGCAGAGCCTCCCCGCCCTGCCCGCCGAGGCCGGCTCAGGAGAGCTGGAGGACAACCTGCGTACGTACGTCACCTACGGGCTGGCGCTGCACCTGGCGATCATCCCCGCCTTCGCCGGCCTGCTCAGCCGGCCCACGGTCCTCACCCGGTTCGCGGAGCTGGAGAATCCGGTCGCGCAGGGGCGGGGGTTGCGCGCCGAACTGGCCGCCTACCTGCGGGCCGAGCAGACCCTCGGCCGCCTGTCCGCCACGGCCGACCCGGACGCCGCCGCCACCATGATCGTCGGCGCCTGCCACGAGCTCATCCTCCCGCACCTCTTCCACGGCACCCCGGCGGCGGAGATCGAGTTCCCGCCCGGCTTCGCCGACCACCTGGTTGCCACCTGCTTGAGAGGGATCGCGCCGGATCAGGCGTAGGGACTGTGGCCGTACACGCCGTCCGCGCGTCCGCCCGGCCCACTACCACGACCGCACACGGCCAACTACCGGCGGCACTGGCAGTTCGCCATTGTCCGGCGCGGGCCCGTCCCACATGGCCAAGAGTCCGGAGTACCGCCCCCGGCTGATTTAGGTCACCTGCGGGCCGGTCGCCGATACCGTCATGGTCAAGATGCTCAAGGGGCAAGCGCTGGCCGACTGGACCACTCGCTCGAACAACCTGGCGCAAGCCTTCCCCCGCCGCGACCCGCTGGCCACGCGATTCCCGCCTTGCCGATTCCGGAGAGCACCAACCTGGAGGCGGTAGCGATCGGGCTGCGCGAGGGCGGCAAGCCCTGGACGCTCAAGGTCCACGGCACCCATGTCCTGGTCACCGATACCACCGGCACCGGAAAGGGCTCGATCATCTGATCCACCGTCCGGGGCCGTCGCGCGCATGCAGGACCCGGGCGGGCCTGTTCGCCGACCACCTCCGCTCTCACACGATCTCCGTCGAATAACCGTTCGTCCTTGTGATCGTCGATGCGTGGCGTTCCTGACCGCCTACCAACGAGACAAGAAGGTTAAGGACCGCATCCGCGCCGCCCTGACCACCCTCACCCGAGGGCAGCGCGGTCGGCCGGCGTCCTGTCCACGCTCCAGCACCCACGCAAGGAGGTCATGAACATCCGGAACCTGTCCCGGACGAGCTGGCCATGGGTATCCATTCACGCCTGTGATTGATCAGGCGTTTTGTGGTGGCATCCAGGGGTTTTCGGACAGAGCGTCGCGAAGGGCATCGAGCGGGTGGATGCCGTGGTTGCGGGCGGTGCCCAGGTAGGAGCGGATGAGGCAGTAGCGGGCGGCGGTGCGCACGCTGCGCCAGCAGCCGCCGATCTTCATCTGCAGTTTGACCATGCGCTGCGGCTGCTCGCAGGGGTTGTTGGTGAAGGGCACGGCGAAGTCGACGGTGAACCGCCACACCGGCGCGGCCCTGGTCTGCAGCCGCCTGGCCAGGGTGTAGCCGGAATGTCGGCCATCCGGCCAGTCCCGGTGCATGTTGGTGGCGATGCCCCAGGCCACCGCCTCGTCGTAACGGGCGCGCAGCCCGTGCAGAACCTCCGCCTCCACGGCGATGGCGCCCTCGGCGCGGGCTTTGGCGACCGCGGCCTTGGCGTCGGTCAGTGCGCTCATGACCGGCTCGGTCCAGCAGCGCTGCACCCGGCTGCCGACGGCGTCCAGCTCGCCGATGCCGCGCAACGATCTGAGCAGATGCGCGCAGCACAGCTGCACCGCGGCCAGGTCCTTGTCGTACTTGGCGTAGCCGGCGTAGTCGGCGTAGTCGTCGCGGACCAGGGTGCCCGATAGCCGGGCAGAATCCCGACCCCGTCCAGCGCTGCGTGGCCGCGGTTGTCAGCGGCGCCGAAGAGACCAGCCGGCCGGCGCGGGCGGTGTAGACATACAGCAGCCGATCGTCATCGTTGGCGGAGACGCGCGGGCGGGGGTCTCGTCGTGATGCAGCACCGGCGCGGCCCGCAACGCGTTCTTGAGCGCGTTCTCGAAGCCGGCCAGCCGGTCGGCGACGCGCTTGACCAGCCCGCCGGTGAACCCAGTGGAAACAGGCGCGTCCAGCAGCACGCCCACCAGGTCGGCGGCCCGGCTGATGCTCATATGCCCGGCGCAGGCCAAAAGTGCGGTCGCCGCGCGGACGTTCGGGCCGTAACAGCAGGGCCCGGCCAGCCCCTGGTAGCCGCCCGGGTCGTGCGACGGCAGGCCGGGCAGGCGATCTGGAGCATCCGGTACTCCGTCACCTGGAGTTTCACCGGCGGTGTGTCGAACATCTGCACCCGCGCGACGACCTTCCCCTCCAGATCGGCCAGCACATGACCGCACCCAGCGCATGCTTCGGGGGCGATGACGGCGATCTGGTCCGGATCGCTCCGCTAGGCCAGCGCATGCCCTTCGTGCCTGTCCTGTCCACCACGCGGCCGAGACGAGCGCTTCTTGGTCTTCTTGGCGCGCTTGGCCCGCGCCGCCGGACCGTCCGAACCCGGCGGCATCGAGGAGTTGGACGAATCCATCCCTGCCCGCCGTTTCAACTGCTCGACCTCGGCCATCAACGCGGCGATCACCCTGTCCCGCTCGGCCAGCGCAGCCAGCAGTTCCTCACGACTCCAACTCGCGGGATCGGGGGTCACCAGCTCAAAATACGACGACCCATCCCAAGATCCGTGAATCCAACGAAACGGGCGCGTCTACCTCAAATCAACCCCAGCTCAGCGACAGGCGTGGATGGATACGGCCATGGGACTGGGCGAATCTGAGCAGGTGGACATGGTCCTCGGCGACGGCGCGAGGGCCCGGGGCTCTGGAGGACTCCCCGGACGCCGAAGACCGTTGATCTTCGCCACCACGAACGGCAGCCCCTCCAACCCAGCAACATCAACCGTGAGATCCATAGGCTTCTTCGGGAGCCGGACTCCGCAAGATCCGCTTTGGACCTTCGGCACTCGTGCGCCACGCTTCTGGAACAAGGCGTGGAACTGGTCACGATCAAGGAGCTCTCGGGCACGCCCACATCTCCATCACCGCCGACACCTATGCCAAAGCTCGGGAATTGCATCAGACGGGCGAGAAGCCGCAGGTCGTGAGGTCAGGGCGGCGGCTACTGGGGCTTCCGGAGCCTTGGGTCTTGGCTGCCTGATCAGCGAGTTTGCCAGAATGATCCCGCTTGATGCAAGATTTGCTCTTGAAACGGGTTGGATCTTGACGGGGTGGAGGACTGGTTGCGGCGGGCTGAGCTTGCGGGTGCGGCCCACATGGAGTTGGTCTCCGGCGTGGTGCAGTTGCGTCCGGAGGACGCGATGGTCGAGGCGATGTTGCGGGGCTGGCGGGCGCAGCAGACGGCGCGCGGGCTGAAGGACGACACGATCGTGCCACGCGAGCGACTGGTCCGCCGGTTCCTGGACTTCACCAACGAGTACCCGTGGGCGTGGTCACCAGGGCACATGGACGAGTGGTCGCTGCATATGACGGCCGAGCAGCATCTGGCGCCGTCCACGATCCGCAGCTACCAGTGCACGCTGCGGCAGTTCACCGAGTTCCTGATCGATGGCCGCTATGGGTGGGCGGTGGCGTGTGAGCAGGCGTTCGGCCCAGGGCGGCATCCGGTGGCGATCGCACATGAGTGGAACACGATCGCCCACCTCAACGACTACGAAGGCAACCCCGAGGCCCGGCCGTTCAGCCGCCAAGAGCTGCAGCGGTTCTTGGACTACGCCGATGACCAGGTGGAACGCGCGGTGAAGTTCAAGCGCAAAGGCGCCCTGGCCGCTTACCGGGACGCGACCTTGTTCAAGGTGATTTATGGGTGGGGGCTGCGGCGGACGGAGACCGCCAAGCTGGATGTGATGGACTTTGGACGGAACCCGGCTGCTCCGGAGTTCGGCCGGTTCGGGATGCTCAACGTCCGCTACGGCAAGGCCAAGAAGGGGCAGCCGCCCCGGCGGCGGAACGTCGCGGCGGTGATGGACTGGGCGGTCGAGGCCGTCGTCGACTACGTGGAGAACGTACGGCCCCGGTTCGGTTGTGAGGATCATCCGGCGTTGTGGGTGACTGGACGCGGCGGTCGGGTGAAACCGGCCGAGATCAACGCCCGGTTCGTCGCCTACCGGGAGGCCCTGAAGCTACCGTCTGCCCTGGCCGTCCATAGTCTGAGGCATTCCTATGTCACGCATCTGACCGAAGGCGGGGTTGACCGGAGATTCATCCAGACCCAGGTCGGGCACGAGAGTGATTCCTCGACGGCGGTTCTACACCCATGTCAGCGACGACTTCATGAACACCGCTCTGCGGCGGGCTCTGGGCCCGGCCCTCGATAGCGGCCACGGTAGTCGGCCAGGACAGAAGGATCAGCGATGACGGCGAAGCTGGACTACCAGTGGCATCTGCGGCAGGTGATGGCCACCCGCGGCATGTTCTCCACCACCGACCTGCTCCAACCGCTCTGCGAGCGGGGCATCAAGCTGTCGTCCTCGCAGGTCTACCGTCTGGTCGTCGACCGGCCTGAACGCCTCAGCTTGAAGATCCTGATGGCGTTGCTGGACATCCTGGACTGCACGATGACCGACCTTGTTGAACCCGTCCCCGCCGCCGGGCAGGCCAAGAAGACCAAGGTGGTCGGTGGTGAAGCCGGGGTCGGCGAACTCCGGCCCAGACGGGCCCGGATCACCCGGGCTGACGGCTGAGTGCTGGGCACGCCGACATCCGATGTCATCGCCGACCCGATCGGAGTCATCGTTGACCTGATCACGCATGTTGAGACGAGCCTGGGCCGCGGAGAGGTCGAGGCGGCCGTAGTGAGCGTGGCCGGCGGCCGGGCCAAACGCCGCAAGCTCGCTCAAGCCTTGACCACGCGGCCTGAGATCCTCACCGACGGCCGGTCTCCGGCACTCCGGGCAGTGGGCGATCTGCTCATCGCGCTGGTCAGGGCCGGGGCTCGGGCAGTCTCGCCGCCGGTCTGCGCCGAGTGCGGCAAGACGCTGCGGACGCTGCAGCGCCGTGGTGAGGACTGGTACTGCGGCGCCTGCGGCCCGCTGCGCGAACCCTGCACCGTCTGCGGACGATCCAAGCCCATGCATTCCCGAGACCGCCATGGCCGGCCCCGATGCGATAAGTGCCCGCTTGAGGACGGTCGTGATCCGGTGGCCGTCGTGATCGACATCGTCACCGCGATCGATCCGTCCCTGCGACCGGAGGTCGTGGCCGCAGCCGTCCAGGCAGCAGTTCCCGCGGCGGGGCGCCGCTATCAGCTGGCCTGGACGTTGCAGGACCGGCCGGAACTCCTCACCGGAGCGGGCGCCCAGGCCCCCGTTCCCTCGGTGCTCCGGCTGATCGACGCGCTTTGTGAGGCTGGCACCACCGGCATCGTCCGGCCGCCCTGCCCGCACTGCGGCCGAGTGATCCCGCTGGTCAAGCCGCGCGACGGGGTCAGACTCTGCCGGAATTGCGTGGCCAGGTCTCGGGCTGAGCCATGCTCAGGTTGCGGGCGGGTCTGCGAAGCAGCAACCCGCGACGAGCACGGACGAGCCATCTGCCCGAACTGCCTGGTCAGGAACGCGGCCAACCTTGAGAACTGCGTGAACTGCGGCCGTCACCGCGTCGTTAACACCCGGACCCCGGACGGGCCTCTCTGCTCCACCTGCCCGCCGCTGCCAACGCTCGAATGCTCGATCTGCCAGGAGCACCGGCCCTGCGGGACCTCCCGGTTGACCGGGCTCCCATGGTGCCCACCCTGCCAGCGGCGCTCCGGCCGCTGCACCCGCTGCGGACATCTCGAACCGATCCGGTCCGGCACCATCGCCGAGCCGCTCTGCCACGGCTGCACCGTCCCGGTCTTTCCTGATTGTCCGGCCTGCGAGAGCAGCCCGCAGCCGGGCCGATGCCCCGATTGCCGTCTGGAACTGCGGTTCCGGGAGCTGTTCACCGGCCCGGACGGCGTCATCCACCCCGCCCTGCAGCCGCTGAAGGCGGCGTTGGCAGCCACCGACCCGCCCGGAACGGCGCTGCGTTGGCTCGCCAAGGAACCCGTCGCGCAGGGGCTGGCCGACGTCGCGGCGGGCCGCCGCCAACTCACCCACGCCGAACTCGATGACCTGGAGCAGACCGGAATCCTCGCGCACCTGCGCAGCGTGCTGGTCGCCACCGGGACGCTCCCGCCACGCGATGAGCACATGGCCCGGCTGGAACGCTTCCTCGACGACGTCCTGGCCACCCGAACCGATCCCGACCAGCGTCAGATCCTGCACCGCTACGCCGTCTGGCACCTGCTGCGCCGACTTCGCCGCCGCACCGGCGGCCACGCCACCACGATCCAGCAGTACGCCGTCGTGCACCAGCACACACGCGCCGCCGTCATCTTCCTCGACTGGCTCACCACCCAGCACCTGACCCTGGCGACCTGCCGCCAAGCCGACCTCGAACGATGGCTGACCAGCGGCCAAGCCTCCCACCGCTACCAGGCCGCACACTTCATCCGCTGGAGCGTCGGCCAACGCCTCACCACGCTGTCCTTCCCCGCCACCCGCTGGCACGGCCCCACCCACGTGCTGGACGAGGAAGGCCGCTGGGAAGCAGCCCGCCGACTTCTCCACGACGACACCATCGGCAACCGGGACCGCCTCGCAGGCCTTCTCGTCCTGCTCTATGCCCAGCCGGTCGCCCGGATCAGTCGGTTGACCACCAACCAGATCGCCATCGACGGCACCACGGTCCGCATCCGCCTCGGATCGGCGCCCGTCATCCTGCCCGACCCCGTCGCCGACCTCACCCGACAACTCCTGGACGGCAAACGCGGACACGCCACCACCGGCACCGGGAACCCTTCACCCTGGCTGTTCCCCGGAGGCCAACCCGGCCGCCCAATCAGCTCCACCCACCTCGGACAACGCCTCAAAACCCTTGGCATCCAACCCGGCCGAGCACGCTCCGCCGCACTCTTCCAACTCGCCACCGAACTCCCCGCAGCCCTGCTCACCCGCCTGCTCGGCATCCACATCGACGTCGCCGTCGCCTGGCAACGCGCCAGCAGCGGCGACTGGATGACCTACGCAGCCGACATCAGCCGCAGACCCCCACAGGAACAACCGAATCCCTCACCGGGCAGACCATTGGAAACGGAGATCCCGTGACCCTGCCAACCCGCGTCGATCGCGACTTGGTCGAGATCGTTCAGGCCAAGCGTCCGGAAGACATGTCATCCGAGGCGACCCGCGAACTGGTCAACTGCTGGATGATCGTGGCCAACAACGGCGGAGCCGTGGGCTTCGCGTTTCCTCCGGTCGGCATCGACGACGTGAGGCCTGTCGCAGATCAGCTCATCGCAGACCTTGATCCCGAGTACAACCAGCTCCTGCTCGCCAAACTCGACGGTGTCCTCGCTGGTTGGCTGAGCCTGAGCCGATACCGGGACCAGCTCGTTCCTCACTGGGGCGTGGTCAAACGGGTTCAGACCCATCCCGACTTCCGCGGCCGCGGTCTCGGCGCCGCGTTGATGCACCGTGCTCGTGACGTTGCTCGTGACGAACTGGGCCTCGAACAACTCCGACTCGAAGCACGAGGCGGAGAAGGACTCGAAGACTTCTACGGCCGACTCGGCTGGCGGGAGATCGGCCGGTGGCCGGCTGCACTCCGCTTCGATCACGGCGACCGTGACGAGATCCTCATGCTCCTGGCACCGCTATGAGGACCACCAGCACCGAGGCATTCAGACAGTTCTGATATCCGACGGTGCCGTTACACGTCCGGCTCCGCCTGCAACGCGAGGCCATTGACGTGATCTCAGCGAATCGCCGGCAGGTAGTCGTGCTCGAAATGGGTGAGGACAAGTGCCGCGCGGGCGATGTCGCCGATTCGGCTGGGGCTGACCGTGATGTGCTGGAGGGTTCGCCAGCGGCCTTTGAGCAGGGCGAATCCGCGTTCGCCGAGGCAGCGTAGAGCGCGTAGGAGCCGGTTGTAGGTGCGGTTGTCCGGGCTGAGGATCTGGTTCCCCTCGGGTTGTTTGATCGGCGTGTGGATGCCAATTCCGGCGCCGTCGTAGCCGCTGTCAGCGAGGGTGGGCAGACCGGCTGCGGCTGCGGCGTACAGCGCGCCCAGCACGTGGGTGCGGGCGGCGGACAGGTCGTGGACGGAGCCGGGTTCGACCTCGCCGATCCACAACGGCAGCCCGTCCGGTGCTGAGAGGGCTTGGAGGTTGCCGGCGTGGTGGTGGGCCTTGCCGGAGTACCAGGCATCGATGGATTCGCCCTTGACGCTGATGGTCTGCTCGGAGCAGCGGTCGATGGGGATCAGGGTGCCGTCCAGGATCACATAAGCCAGTCCTCCGGCGTGGGCGCGGTCGAGGGCTTCGTGCAGATCTGGTGCTTGAGCTGCGAGAACTTCGATGCCTTCGTGGATGTAGCGGTAGGCGGTGGCTCGGGAGACGTGGTGATCGCGGCCGAGTTTGGGGATGTCGTGCTCGCCGCGGAACCAGCACAGCACCATGACTGCCTGCCGGAACGGGGTCAGGGCTCGGCTGTCTTTGGGCGTGCCGCGCAGTCGGCGTTCATCCCGCAGAAGTCGGGCGACGTGGTGAACGAGTGCGCGAGAGACGTCGAGCGTGGCACGATGAGCAATCACGTGGAGCCTTTCGGCGGCGGGATTTCTTGTGGTGAGAACTCATCTACCGGAGGCTCCACGCCTGTCTCCGGCCTTCGACGACTCCTCCCGAAAGGCCCGATACGTCACCGCCGGCGTCCCAGAAATCCCCAATCGTCCTGAATTATTTCGCTGTAGGGTCGGGAGCTGGCGCGGTGGCGTCTCCTGGCGGTAGGGCTCGGGGCCTGTCTTCCGCCGGTTTCCCGGTCGGCTGTGCTCTCCCCGATGACCATGACCAGGTTCGTGGCTCCGTTTCCAGCTCCCGCCGCATCGAACCGTGCATGCGGTTCTCCCGCACACGGCTCACCGACGCCGTTCACCGGCGGCATTCGGTTTCACCCGCCAGGGCTTGCCCGCCCTGGGTGCGACAGTGATTCCATACAAGCTGATCAGTCCAAGGTCGATCGGCCGGGCGTTGAGCAGTACCTGCCAGCCGAACGCCATGCTGCGGCGGTGACGTCGGCGCATGAAGTGCGCCAGCCGCCACTGCGCATACCGTCTGATCTTGCTGAGGCGCTGGGCCGAGTGTCCATAGCGGAAATACCCGGCCCAACCACGAAGAAAGGCGTTCAGCCTGTCCACGATCGCCTCCGGCCGCAGCAGCATCCAGCGCCGGGAGGTGATCTCCCGGATCCGGTCGCGGGCATGCTGCATGGCCTTGTCCGCAGGCCAGCGAGCCAGGAACGTCACCTTCGGCTTGCCCCGATCACCACGGGAGCGCACCAGCCGGTGGTGAAAACCCAGAAAATCGAAGCCGTCACCACCGACTTCCAGGCGGATGATGCGGGTCTTGGCCGCCTTCGGCTCCAAGCCGAGCCCGGCCAGCAGCTCGGCCAGCCGGGCCAGCGCCCGTTCAGCCTGGCTGCGAGACCAGCACATCACGACCACATCGTCGGCGAACCGCACCATCACCCCATCCCCGTCCTCCCACACCCGATCCACTCGGTGCAGATAGACGTTGCAGAACAAGGGTGAGACCGGACCGCCCTGCGGGGTCCCGGTCACCGGACGCCGCACCTGCCCGTCCTGCATCGCCCCCGCGCGCAAAATCGCGCGCAGCAACGTGAGCACCGACTGGTCGCAGACGCGTTCCTCGATCGCGTGCATCAACTCCTGATGCGGAATCGCCGAAAAACAGTCGGCGATGTCCGTCTCAACCACCCACCGGCGGCCCCGCACGCACTCCTCAACGAGCACCTGCAGGCCATCGTGCGCCGACCGCTTCGGGCGAAACCCGAACGAGCAATCGGCCATGTCAGCCTCGAAGACCGGCTCGAGCACGATCTTCACCGCCGCCTGCACGACCCGATCACGAACCGCGGGAATCGACAGCGGGCGATACTGATCCTTCAGCCCCGGCTTGGGAATCAGGACTCGCCGCGCCGGCAGCGGCCGATACCGCCGCTCCCGCAACTCGCCGGCCACCTCGTCCAGGAGCCGGTCGACTCCGTACTCCTCGACCTGGGCCAGGGTGGTCTTGTCGATGCCCGGTGCGCCGTTGTTAATGCGCACCGCAACCCACGCGCGCTGCAGCACGTCTCTGCGGCAGACCTTGTCGAACAGCGCGTGGAACCTCCGCCCGGGATCAGCCTTGGCCGCCCGGTAAAGCGCATGCTGCAGGGCACGGACCGGATCACGCGGAACCCGTGGCTCCGATGACCCCTTCGCGGCGGGACTAGCCTGACCGGCACTCACCGGGCCCCTCCCTCACAAACACTGCGCATCGACGAAGCAGCGGCCCTTCCCTCACCGCCGGTTGTGTTGTCCGGTCGGCTCGATCGGTACTACGGCCGCCTCCGACGCCCGCCCGGCTCACCGCCCACTTCCCGGCTCCGACCGGTTATAGGGCGCGACGCTCCGGCAACACCCACCTCCGCAGGTTGCCGGGCCGGGGAGGGCCTCCCCAGTTCCCGCCGCCACTATCGATGCGTTCCGCGCCCCATACGGGCTCTTCGAAGTTAAGCGGGGTTGAGGCAGCCGCGGCTCTTTCGCGTGGTGGCGCAGCGAGTGCGGAGTCGTTGGGATTCAGGGTTACGAAAACCGTACGCGTCCCT
>NZ_JBAHWD010000047.1:0-57916 GCF_037044575.1 Nonomuraea sp. LPB2021202275-12-8
ATCGACCGGATCGGCGTGCCACCCGACCACCACGCGCCCCTGACGCCGAAGGACGCGGCCGCAGGGCGCGATCCCGCCCTGGCCAAGGCCCTGACCTTGCTGCACAAGTGAAGGGACCTTTCGATGAGACAGATCCTGGCAGTCGCCGCGGGACTGGTCGTCCTCGCCGCGTCCGCCTGCTCCGCGCCCGCGCCGCCCCGGTCCGCTGCCAACCCGTCAGCCACGCCGACCGGCCCCGCCACCCTGCCCGCTCCCACCGGTGCCCATCCGGTCGGCACCACCGCCCTGTACCTGAAGGACGCCTCCCGCCCCGATCCCTGGGACCTCGACGTCGACGCCAGGGAGCTCAAGGTCACCCTGTGGTATCCGACCAAGCAGCGAGACGGGCAGCGGGCACCATACATGACGCCGAAGGAGTCGGAGCTCACCCTGAAGGGCCTGAGGATCGCGAGCGTGCCGTTCGACACGCTGAGCAAGACGCGAACCAACGCCGTCAAGGACGCCGACCCGGCGGGGCGGAAGCTTCCGCTTGTGGTGGTCTCTCCCGGCTTCACCAAGCCGATGAGCACGCTCACGTCCCTGGCCGAGGACCTGGCCAGCCGAGGGTACGTCGTGGCCGGGATCGACCACACCTACGAGAGCTACGCCACGACCTTCCCCGACGGGCGGGTCGCCGAATGCCTCGCCTGTGACAGCGACACCGACCCGGGCTTCGGCACGGGGGTGGCCCAGGGCCGGGCGGCCGACGTCTCCTTCGTCCTCGACCAGCTGACCTCCACCTGGGACCGGTCCAGCCTGATCGACCGCACCCGGATCGCGATGGTGGGCCAGTCGATCGGCGGGGCCGGCGCCGTGGCAGCCATGCTGAAGGACTCCCGGGTACGCGCCGGAGTCGACATGGACGGCACCACCTACGCCCGGATCCCCAAGAGTGGGTTCTCCCGGCCGTTCATGTTCCTGGGTTCGCAAGAGCATGTCCCCGGCGGCCGCGACAATT
The DNA here is from genome assembly GCF_037044575.1 of Nonomuraea sp. LPB2021202275-12-8. Taxonomy (NCBI): domain Bacteria; kingdom Bacillati; phylum Actinomycetota; class Actinomycetes; order Streptosporangiales; family Streptosporangiaceae; genus Nonomuraea; species Nonomuraea sp. LPB2021202275-12-8. The sequence goes on from NZ_JBAHWD010000047.1 coordinate 998, forward strand.
CGTGGGACCGCGACTGGAAGCTGCTGACCGGGTGGAAGCGATGGCTCGTGCTGTCGGGCGCGGAACACCAGTCCTTCACCGACGGCCCGCTGATGGCCGGCGCCCTCGGTATCACGCCCCCCTCCGGCGTTCTGCCCGCGGCGCGCTCCGCCGAGCTCACCCGCACGTACGTGGCGGCCTTCCTCGACCAGCACCTGAAGTCGCAGCGGCAGCCCCTCCTGGACAAGCCGTCATCACGCTACCCCGAGGTCACGTTCTGCCCCGCGACGTGTGGCAAATCCTGAGGCCGTCATCGGAGACAACCGGCGAGGAACGCATGTGACCAGGACCCGGCGCGACGACTCAGGGCACTGGCGGGCTGGTGGGGGCGGTGGCGCGGCGGAGTGTGCCGGTGCGGATCAGGCAGGCGACGGCGCTGATGTCGGTGTCCAGGGGGCGGTCGCCGTTCAGCGGCGGGCTGCTGTCGCGCAGCAGGGCGTGGCAGGCTCGGGTGGCGGAGCTGAGATGTTCGGGACCGCGCAGGTCGGCGGCCTGTGCCAGGGCGAGCAGGTGGATGGCGGCGACGTCGGTCGCCAGTTGCACGGCGGTGCGGGCGTGCCGGGCCGCGATCGTGGCCATGCTGACCTTGTCCTGGTTGTGGGCTTCGGTGGATCGGGAGAACGACCCGGCGGGCATGGTCAGGTGGAGTGCTTCCGCGGTAAGTGCGGAGGCGGCGATCTGGGCTCCTTTGAAGCCGTGGTGCAGTCCCGCGGCCGGATGGTCGGCGGCGACCGGGGGCATGAGGTTGGCGGGCAGGCCACAGTTGTACTTCTCGTCGACGACGAGCTGGAGCTGGCGGTCGATCAGATCTGCGACGCTGGCGGCCGCGCTGGTGATCGCCTGGACGGCGTGCGCGACGTGGCCGCCGTAGAAGTTGCCGCTGTAGTGCACCACGCCGTGACCGGACTCGTGGCAGGAGTCGGGGTCGAACAGCGGGTTGTCGTTGGCGGAGTTGATCTCGATGGTGAGCCACTGCCGGGTCCAGGCGAGGGTGTCGCGCAGCACCCCGATGACGTGGGGCGCGCAGCGTACGGAGTAGGGGTCCTGCACGCGCAGGCCGAGTTCGGCGTAGCCGTGGGCGGCCTCGGGCGTCCCCACCTGGTCAGCCCCGACGGAGGGGGAGCCGTGCAGCAGCCGGGCGATGCCCGCCGCGCTGTCGATCTGCCCCGGATGGGGCTTGTGCCGGTGCGGGAACGGTGCGAACGGCCCGGCCGGGCTGTGGCGGACCTGGGCGGTCAGGGCGGTGCACAGCTCGGCCGCCCAGGCCAGTTCGGCGGCTTCAGCGAAGGCCAGGGCGGCGTAGGCGGTCATGAACGAGGTCCCGTTCACCAGCGCGAGGGCCTCTTTGGCCTGCAGTTCGACGGGCCGCAGACCGTGTTCGAGCAGCGCGCGTGCCGCGGGCGACACCTGGCCGCCGGCCCTGAGATGGCCCTCGCCGAGCAGCGTCGCGGCGATGTAGGCCAGAGGCGCCAGATCGCCGCTGGCGCCGACCGAGCCCCGCTCCGGGATCACCGGCAACAGGTCGCTCTCCAGCAGGGCGAGCAGCAGGCGGACCGGTTCCTCACCGATCCCGGACACGCCGCGGGCCAGGCTGTTGGCGCGAATCAGCAGGGTGGCCCGTACGACGTCATCGGGCGCCTGCGGCCCGGTTCCGACCCTTAGGAAGCGCAGCAGGTTGCGTTGCAGGTCTGCGGCTTTGCGCGAGGCGATCTGGCGTCCGCTGCTGTCGCCGAAGCCGGTGGTCACGCCGTACACGGCCGCGCCGCTGGCCAGCAGATGGTCCTTGACCTTGCAGGAGCGTGCCATCGCGGCGCGAGCCTCGTCGGTCAGCCCGTACGTGCGGGCGCGGGGCTCGGTCGCGGCCTGGCGCGCCTGCTCAAGGGTCAGGTGATGGCCGTCGAGGAGCAGCCGGACAGCACCTGGCCCAGGCGCGGCCGTGGCCAAGGTTGGGGACGGCGGTGAGGTCGGGGATGAGATGGACGCCAAAGGGTCGCCTCTTTCGTCGGTGCCGGTTCCTTACGCCGGGGCACGCCGGCCCCAGGCCGAGGTCACGGCGAAGGAGATGTCCAGGAAGGCGGGGTCGTCGAACAGCCGCACCAGTTCCTCGAGCTCGGCGGCGGTGGCCAGGCCACGCCGGAGGAACTGCGGCGCCGTCTGAGCCAGGGTCACCCGCCAGAAGTCGTCGCCGGGCCCGCCGTCCCCGGCCATCACCTGAGTGGAGATCATGCGCACGCCGGTGAGCCCGGCCCCGGCCAGCGCCGCGGGCAGCCTGCGGCCCCACCGCGAGTCGCTGCCCATGTCGTCGGCCAGGATCTGCTCGAAGCGGAGACCGCCCGGCTGTCCACCGGTGCGGCGAATCCGGGTCCTACAACCTCTACGAGAGCGTAGGGTTCCGGCGGCGGAACGAGTACGTCCGCTTTCGAAAGCCGATCGACTTCTGATCCGACGGAGGTCGCTCTGTTCGGTGACGAAGGATGACCTTTCAGCCCGCGACTGCCTTGACGTAGGCCTTCACGTGGCCGGCAAGTTCAGACTCGGTCTGGTCGAGGTGCTCGAGGATGGTGTACCTGCCGGGGCGGGGTGAGCTTCCTGCTGCGATCGTGGCGATCCAGTCGTCGAGTAGGTGACCGTTGCGGCCGGTCATCATCGCGGCGAAGCCGCGGACGTGTTCAGACGATCCCCATCGGGTACTCGGGGACATCCGAATGTGCGTCACAACAGAGGCGGGGCCGAACCGATGAGCTTCGGGTTCGCTCGCGGTCGCACCGGGTACGCGAAGGCATCGGGTTTGACCGGAACCATGCGACCAGCACCTGTGCGACCATCAGCCACCTTCCCGCATCGATCACAGCCCATACGTGCCGAAGGGACCGTCATGCTGCTAGAGAACAAGACCGCCATCGTCTACGGCGGCGCCGGAGCGATCGGCTCCGCGGTCGCCCGCGTCTTTGCCGGCGAAGGCGCCACGGTCCACCTGACCGGACGCACTCGCGAACCTCTGGAGGAACTGGCCAACGCCATCTCCCGAACCGGGGGGCGCGTCGAGGTCGCCCCACTCGATGCGACCGACCGAGCCGCGGTCGAGCAGCACGCCGATACCGTCGCCCAGCGCTCTGCGGGCATCGACATCGCCTTCAACGCCACGTCCAACGACGACCTGCACGGCACACCGCTGGTCGACATGGCCGACGACGACGTGCTGCGCCCCGTCACCAAGGCAGTCACCACCCACCTGACCCTGGCCACCGCCGTCGCCCGCCACATGATCGGCCGCCGCACCGGCGTGATCCTGGCCATGGGCGGCGGCCGGGAAGCCATCCCCCGCCTCGGCGGCTCCCACACGGCCTGGTCCGCCCTCGCCGGCCTGTGCCGCCAGCTCGCCAGCGAACTCGGCCCGCACGGCATCCGGGTCTGCTGGCTGCTCTCTCCCGGCTCGCCCGATCCGTCCAACCCGCCCGACGATGACCCGGAGGCGAACGTAACCCTGCTCCACCGCCGGCCGCGACTCGAAGACGTCGCCAACGTCGCCGCCTTCGTCGCCTCCGACCGTGCCGCGACGATGACCGCCACCGAGGTCAACATCACCGGAGGCGCCGTCGTCGACTGAACGCACGTACCGCGCCACTCTCAGCTTCGGCGGCAGCGCGGTCCGGCTGCTCGGCCGGGCACGAGCCGAACTGCTCGAGGCGCTGCGGTCTCCCGCAACGACGACGGACCTGGCTCGTGCGCTCGGCGTCACGCCCAGCGCGGTGTCACAGCACCTCGGCGTCCTGCGCGAGAGCGGACTGGTTGCACGAGCGATCCGGGCGCGACGTCCTGCACACGACGACTGCTCTCGGGGCCCCTCATCGGGCGAACCATCCAGGACCCCTTACCGCGATGCCGTCCCGGCTCGCCACCGCCGTTTCCGCGTACCGGTTGTCTCCTCCCTGCCCGGCGAAGGCGGAGTGTCCGGTGACGAGCGGGCTCACGGGGTGGTGGTGAGGCATCTGGCGGTGTCGGAGCGCTCCTCGACGTTGCCGAGCCCGTCGGTGACGGCGGCCCAGTAGGTCTTCGGGTTGCTGGGCGAGCAGGCGAAGTTCACGCTGGTGAGATTGTCGTAGATGGGGTAGTGGGTGTCGTCGATGGACCAGCGGTAGGTGAACGGCAAATAGCCGGCGATGACGGTCGCCTTGCACCTGATCTTCAACCGGGTCCAGCTCTCGCAATCCACGCGGATGTACGGGATGACGGACGTGCGGGTGTCGGCGCGCGCCGCCGACCCTGTGGTCATGGTCATGGCGGCTGCCGTGCCCATGACCAGCAGGAGGCGGGTCAGCAGTCGGGAAAGTTCCATTCTTCGCCCCAGGAGAGTCGCTTGGACTGTTCCTTCTGAGGGAAACGCGCGGAGGCGGCCAGCGACAGGGCCACTACCGGCCCAGAAGCTCATGGCAGTGGTGCGATCGCAACCCATGGGACGCGTTCACGGTGGCCATGTCGAGCGCGGTGTCGGAGATCGACGGCCTCCTCTGGCCGGTCGTGGTCCGCTCCGCGGAAGTGTGGTGCCGCCCGACCTCGATCCCTGTGATCGATGCCTCCGGGACTGTACGGTTTATTGGACAGACACGTTGGGAAGCCCACTGAGACCGGCCCGCGATCATGTCTCTGCGCCGCGATCGATCTCCACCGGTTCCCGAGCCGGCCCGTGACGCCTTCCCATGCAGCCTCATGGCTCATGCACGACAAGGACGAGGCCCATGACTCAGACCAGTCCTCCCGGCCCTACCGAAGCCGGCGGCGACCAGCCCAGTCTGAAGCGGGTGATGGGCCCAGGCCTGTTGCTGCTGTTCATCATCGGCGACATCCTCGGAACCGGCATCTACGCGCTGACAGGCGAGGTCGCCGGCGAGGTGGGCGGCGCCGCCTGGCTCCCCTTCACCATCGCGTTCGTGGTCGCGCTGATCACGGCCTGCTCCTACCTGGAACTGGTCACGAAATATCCGGAAGCCGCAGGAGCCGCCCTGTACGTGCACAAGGCCTTCGGCAAGCATGTCCTGACCTTCCTGGTGTGCTTCGCCGTGATGTGCTCGGGCATCACCTCGGCGTCGGCGGCGTCGCGGGCCTTCGCCGCGAACCTGGCCACCGGACTCGGCCTGGACGTCGGGAACGGCGTCATCCTCATGATCGCCGTGGGCTTCATGCTCCTGGTGCTGGCCGTCAACCTCCGCGGCGTCGGCGAGAGTGTCAAGGCCAACGTCGTGCTCACCGCGATCGAGCTGTCGGGGCTGCTCCTTGTCATCGTGCTCAGCCTGACCTTCATCCTCGGTGGACAGGCGGACTTCTCCCGCGTCGTCGCCTTCGAGACCTCCGCAGACAAGAGCGTGTTCCTGGCGATCAGCGCTGCGACGTCGCTGGCCTTCTTCGCCATGGTCGGGTTCGAGGATTCGGTCAACATGGCAGAGGAGACCAAGGATCCGTCACGGATCTTCCCTCGGATGTTGTTCACCGGACTCGGGATCACCGGGCTGATCTACGTGCTCGTGTCCATCTGCGCCGTTGCCGTGGTCCCCGTCGGGCGGCTCGCCGACAGCGAGACGCCCCTGGTGACGGTGGTGCAGACCGCGACCCCCGGCGTTCCGATCGCCGACCTGTTGCCGTTCATCTCGATGTTCGCCGTCGCGAACTCCGCACTGATCAACATGCTGATGGCCAGCCGGCTCCTCTACGGGATGGGCAAGCGGGGTGTGCTGCCGCCGTTCCTGTCGAAGGTGCACCCCTCCCGGCGCACGCCGGAGGCGGCGATCCTGTTCACCACCGCAATCGCCGTCGCACTCATCACGGTCATCTCGCTGATCCCCGACAGCCCGGTCGTCGCGTTGCTGGGCGGGACGACGTCGCTGCTCCTGCTCGCGGTCTTCGCGATCGTCAATGTGGCCGTGCTCGTCCTGCGCAAGGACGAGACGGGGGTGGCGCACTTCAACGCGGGCCGCGTCCTCCCCGTGGCGGGCACGATCACCTGCCTCTACCTGGTCCTGCCGTGGTCCTCGGGGCGTCCGGTCGGCCAGTACCAGATCGCGGGAGTTCTGCTGGCGATGGGCCTGATCCTCTGGGGGCTGACCTCGCTGTCCGGCAAGCGGAAAGCTTGACCGGCGTCGTACCTGACCAGGGGAAACTCGTGGCCCGGCCGCCAGAACGCGATCTGGCGGCGAGGCTCCGCTTCGACGTGGTCAGGAACTGTCGCGTTTGGCTTGCCGGCGCGCCCCACTGGCCAGTGTCTTGGCCTGGCGGCGCCGCAGGGCCGCAGAATCCGGGCGGCGATCGGTCCGTTGGCTCGTCAGGGGGCGGGCCGCCGCATCGCCGGCCGACCTGGGTGGCGGGATGGGGGATTCCTGGCGTGCGGCGGCCAGCCGTCCAGCCTTGAGTTCCTTGGCGCTACGCCGTGCGGCCGCCGCAAGGTGGCGGCTGACCCGGGCCAGGGTGTCTTCGAACACCTCGGCCTTCTGGGCGTTGCGGCGGTTCTTCGGCCGTGCGTGGCCGCGCCCACCGAACTCCTCGACTCTGGCGCCGGCCTCGCGGCGGTAGAGCTTGACGTACTTGTTGCGGGCCCGGCGGACCCGCGTGTGCAACTCGACCAGCCCATCCTCGTCGAGCGTTGCCAGCTTTTCCTTGTCGGTCTCTCGCACCAGGCCCATCTCGGCCTCGGTCAACGAGTTCAGTAGAGCCTTCATGGCCCCGCCCCATTTCGTCTCCGGCGACAGTTTCTTGGACGCTTTCCTGACCGCTTCGTGCGTGGGAGGGCAATATAGACGATATCAACCCCCAGGTCAGGACCTGCTGGGTGAGGTAGCCAAGTCGCGGCGCCGCGACGGTTGACCCTGACGCAGGGGCAACCTCTCAGCATGGTGGCATGACCACGAGAACCACTGCGATCGAGGTCGCCGGACTGCGCAAGTCGTACGGCGATCATGAGGTAGTCGCCGGAGTCGACCTGACCGTCCCCGAAGGCACTGTCTACGCCCTGCTCGGGCCCAACGGGGCCGGCAAGACCACCACGGTCCGGATCCTGTCCACGTTGCTCCCCGCGGACGCCGGTGAGGCGCGGGTCGCCGGGCACGACGTACGCCGCGAGGCCGACCGGGTGCGCGCGTCGATCGGAGTGACCGGACAGTTCTCCGCCGTGGACGAGTTGCTGACCGGGCGGGAGAATCTGCGGCTGATGGCCGACCTCGGCCACCTCGACCGGTGCCGCGCGGAGACCGTGGGCGAGCGACTGCTGGAGCGGTTCGACCTGGTCGATGCCGCCGACCGGCGCGCGGCGACGTACTCCGGAGGCATGAAGCGGCGGCTGGACCTGGCGATGACCCTGGTGGCCGGGCCGCGGCTGATCTTTCTCGACGAGCCGACCACCGGCCTCGACCCGCGCAGCCGCCGTGACCTGTGGGGGATCGTGCGGGAGCTGGTGGCCGACGGGGTCACCGTCTTCCTCACCACCCAGTACCTCGAGGAGGCCGACCAGCTCGCCGACCGGATCGGTGTGCTCGACGGGGGCCGGCTGGTCGCCGAGGGCACCGCGGCCGAGCTGAAGCGGCTGGTCCCCGGCGGTCACATCGAGTTCCAGGTCGCCGACAGCGAGCGGGTGGCCGAGCTGGCGCGCCGGTTGCCCGAAGCGAGCCCGAACCCCCGGGCACTCACCGTGACCCTGCCGCACGACGGCAGCCTCACCACGCTGCGACGGCTGCTCGACGGGATCGACGACGACGCGGTCACCGGGCTCGCCGTGCGCACTCCGGATCTGGATGACGTGTTCCTGGCCCTCACCGGCCAGCCCACCACCGACGAGTCTCCCGAGGAGGTGGCGGTATGAGCACCGCTGCGTACGCCGTCCGCGACTCGGCGACCATGCTGCGTCGCAACCTGAAGCACCTGGCCCGGTATCCATCGCAGACGCTGATGCTGATCGGCCTGCCGCTGCTGTTCCTGCTGCTGTTCGTCTACGTCTTCGGCGGCACCATGGGCGCCGGTCTGCCGGGAGCCCCGGCGGGGGACCGCGGCGACTACCTGACGTTCATCACTCCCGGGATCCTGATGATGACGGTGGCGAGCGTATCCATCGGCACCGCGGTCTCCGTCGCCACCGACATGACCAACGGGATCATCGACCGGTTCCGGACCATGGCCATCGCCAAGGTCTCGGTGCTCACCGGCCACGTGCTCGGCGCGATGATCCAGACCGCGCTCGCGCTCGCGGTGGTCTTCGGGGTGGCGTTCCTGCTCGGTCTGGAGACCGCCGCCTCGGCGATGCAGTGGTTGGGCCTGGTCGGTCTGCTCGCGCTGCTGTCGTTCGCGATGACCTGGTTCACCGTGGGGCTGGGGCTGGCCAGCCCGAACCCGGAGACCGCGAGCAACTGGCCGATGATCTTCATACTGCTGCCGTTCGTGGGCAGCGGATTCGTGCCGGTCGAGTCGATGCCGGCCGGGCTGCGGGGGTTCGCCGAGCACCAGCCGTTCACGCCGATCATGGACGCCTTCCGAGGGCTGCTGGCCGGATCGCCGGATGGTTCGGACGCGATCTGGGCCGCCGGCTGGTGTGTGGTGATCGGACTGGTCGGCTACCTCTGGTCGCGGCGCCTCTACCGGCTCCGCGCCGCGAACTAGGAGACTGGTCCGATGCTGACCATCGGCGAGCTGGCGTCGTACGCCGGAGTCACGGTGCGCGCGGTGAGGCACTATCACGCCAAGGGGCTGCTGCCGGAGCCGGAGCGGGACCACTCCGGCTACCGGAGGTACGGTGCCGGCGCCGTGGTCGAGCTGATCAGGATCCGGACCCTCGCCGAGGCCGGGGTCCCGCTGGCGCGGGTGCGAGAGCTGCTACAGGCCGACGAGGAGGAGTTCGCCGCGGCGGTCGCGGACATCGACAAACGGCTGCGGGCGCAGATCCGGGAGCGGCAGCGGCACCGCGAGCGGATCGCCCGCCTCGCCGCCGGGGACAACCTGGTGCTGCCCCCGGAAGTGGTCGAGTTTCTCGACCGACTGCGGGCGCTCGGAGTCGACGAGCGGATCGTCCAGGTCGAACGCGACGGCTGGATCCCGCTGGCCGCGCACTCACCCGAGCGAGTCCCGGAGTGGATGGCACGCAAGCGGGAGCAGCTCGCCGACCCGCGGCTCGTCGACTTCTATCTCACCCTGGGCCAGGCTCTCGACCGGACCGACGACGACCCACGGCTGGTCGACCTGGCCGACAAGCTGGCCGCCTACATCACGCAGATGGCCGACGAGCAGGGCGAGGACTACGTCGACGATGCCGACATCGAGCCGCCGTTCGTCAAGCTGATGGACACACTGGCGTTCGACACCGCGCCGCCGGCCCGTCGACTGATCGACCTGCTGAAGAAGCGAGGCTGGACCGGCTGGACCAAGCTCGAGCGCGTGGACCCACTACGGGGTACGGCCGGAACACGGCAGGAAGACACCGCAGTGCGGCGTTCCCAGCGCCTGCGGTGACGGCGGGTGGGTGAATACTATGGGCATGGAGTTCTTCTGTTACCACCGTGACCGGCCCGGCTCCGTAGCGCTGCGCGACGAGCTACTGGAAGAGCATTGGTCCTATATGGACCAGTACGCCAAGGAGATGATCGCCCGGGGCCCGACCCTCGCCGACGACGGCGACACCCCCACAGGCAGCGTGCACATCCTCGACCTCCCCGATCTCGTCGCCGCCCGAGCGTTCGCCTTCGACGAGCCGAACTACCAGGCCGGCGCATACCGGGACGTGCTGCTGCGACGATGGCGCAACACGCTGGGGCGCACCATGTGGGATTTCCCCGGCGGCCGGAGCGGTGGCAATCGGTACCTGGTGCTCGGCCTCGGCGAGGGGGAGGCTGCCGACCTCGCCGTGCCGCCCGACAGGGACGCGCTGATCGCCTACGGGCCGCTGTTGTCCGACAACGGCGCCACCTGGCTGGGCACGGCGGCGCTGGTCCGGGCGCCGGACCCGGACACGGCACGCACCATGCTCACCACGGACCGGTACGCGGACATAGAGGTGCACAACTGGCAGTTCGGCGGGCGGCCCTCATAACCCCGAGGACTTGCCGATGGTGTTGGTGAGCGAGTTCCAACGGACGTGACAGAGATGTGAAGCAGCTTCGAAGCACCATCAGGACATGCTGATGATGCAGTCCTGGTCCCGAGAGATGCCGGGACGCGCGAGCGCAGCGCGAGGGTGGAGTGCGCGGCCACGCAGTACTCGCAGCCGTTCTCCACGCTGGCGGTGATCCACACCACGTGCTTGGCCGGCCCGGGCAGCGAGGACTTGCCGAACTGCTCGGCCAGCGCGTTGTATCCGGCGAGCAGCTCGGGCGATTCGGCCATCACCCCGTTCAGCGTGGTCACGAACCCCATGCGCTTCTTGGCGGCCTCCAGCATCGGGCGCGCCGCCTCGGGGGCGTCGCTCTCGTCGTACACGCGGAAATCGATCATCATCTCTCCTCGGTGCGGGTGAAACCATCCAGTACGGCGTGCACGCCCGCCAGTAGGTCGGCCGGCTCGGCTCCGGCCCGCGAGCGCAGGTTGACGCCGTAGGCCAACAGCGCGAGCGTTTGCGCGCCCGCCTCCACATTCACGTCGGGCCGCAGCTGGTCGTGTGCGCGCGCCGCCTGCAGCGCGGTGCGCAGCGCGGTGCGCATCGCCGCACGCAGCTCGTCGTGGTGCGCCTCCAGGACCTGCCGGACCTCGGGACGGTCCCGGCCGCCCGTGGCGTGCTCACCCGCGCAGCGCGCCGCCACCAGCCGTTCGAAGAAGCCGGCGATGGCCGGCAGCCCACGGCCGTCGGCGGCCAGGTCGTCGAACACCGGCCGTGACTGCCGCTGCAGATAGCGAGCCAGCGCGGCGGGGTCGTAGCGGAGGCGAAGCCGCTGGATTCTTGCCGCCGGCAAAGGTGAGGAACCCGGCGAACCTGACGATGCCCCTGGGCGGGTGGGTGTCGTAGAGAACGGCGCTGCCTCCGGGCCCGTTGATCTCCTGGATCGCGTCCATTTCCCAATGCCGCCTCAGCGACATGGCACTACTTTTAGGGGGCATCGTGAATGGGGTCCGCGCCAAGGGGTAACACCGACTGGACCTCCGCTGGAACATGGAGCGGGCGACCAGGTACGGGGGGTTGTCATGCCTGGGAAAGTACATCTGGCCCTAGCCGCCACGTTGGGCGTGGGAACGGCGGGTCTAGCCGTCACCGGGGCGGCCGACAGGATGCAGGAGCAACCGGCGGTCGAGGCCGTCATCAAGAGTGCCGAAGGAGAGAACGTCGGCCTACTCCGCGTTGAGCCACTGAATTCCACCACGTCCAGAGTCACCGTCAACGTGAGCAACATCCCGGCCGGCTATCACGGCATTCACATTCACACCAAGGGTGTCTGTGATGCCAGATCCACCGATCCATCCACCGGGAGCCCGTTCTTCAGCGCGGGCGGCCACTTCAACCTGGGGTCCGGATCCCACCCTCAACACGCCGGCGACCTACCCGCCCTCCTGGTGAGCGAGGACGGTAAGGGCGTCGCATCCGCTGTCACCGACCGATTCCGCGTGAAGCAGCTCTTCGACAGCGATGGCAGCGCTGTCGTCATCCATGCCGGGCCGGACAACCAGGCCCATATCCCCGACCGTTATCGCCAGGCGGATGGGAAGGCCGGTCCCGACGCCGACACTCTCAAGACAGGCGACTCAGGCGGCCGCATCGCCTGCGGCGTGCTCGAACAGCGCTGACGCCGCAGATGCGGCCGCGGTGCGGTCGGCAGGGGGCGGAGTAAGAACCGCCTCAGTACGGATGCAGGTTCCGGCGCGATCCCTTCATCGGCGGCAGGGTGGCGCCGATGACCCGCAGCTTCTTGCCGCGGGCCTGCCTGATCTGCTGGGCCGAGACGTCGGTGGGTGGCGCGCCGAGAGGGGAGGGGGCCTGGCTCATGCCGATGTCGTTGATGCCCTCCAGGATGATCACCGTACCCACGCCGGGTTGGCCGAGGGCGTCGCGCCGGAAGCGGGAGGTGGCCCTGTCGCCGAGCCACACCGAGTCGATCGTCACCCGGTTTCCGCCGATGCCCTGGTTCAGTACGGCGCGAGGCCGCCCGGCGGCGGCCAGGCGCTCGGCCAGCTCGTCGGGGTAGCGGTTGTCGGCGTCCGGCGGACCCTGAAGAGGCTCCTACGGCTACCGCGCGGGGCTCAGAATCGGGTGGAACTACCACGCTGGGAGTAGGAAGGGTTCCTCCCTGACGTGTGTAAGGGCAATCCGGACGGGCCCTACTGTGCAGGGATGAGGTACGAGCCCCGGTGGAACCCGATCGCGACGGATGTGGCGCTCGCGGTGGCGGTCGCCGTCTTTCTGACAGCCGGCGCTCTGTCTGCGCCTGACACGCAGCTTCTGGACTACGCGGCTGTCCTGGTCGGCTCCTTCGGGCTCGTCGCCTGGCGCAGGGCTCCGGTGACGGCCATGATCATCGCCACTGTCTGCATGTTGTTCTACTCGGTGCGCACGAATCCAGGGCCACCGGCGGCCTTCCCCGTACTGATCACGATCTATGCCACGGTCAGGGCAGGCCACCGGTTGCCCATGGTGGCCGCCGGCGTCGCGTTCCTGATCGGCACCCTGGCCGCCGGCCTGACCGGCGCCGCCGAGCAACCTGTCCAGGATCTGGCCGATCGCACGATGTTGCTGCTGGGCTGGTTCCTCGCCGCCGCGGTCGCGGGGACGGTCAGCAAGCACCGCCAGGCCTACCGGGAGCAGGCCGAGCAGCGGGTGCTGGAGGCCGAACGCACCCAGGAGGAGGTCGCGCTGCGGCGGGCGGGACAGGAGCGGTTGCGGATCGCCAGGGAGTTGCACGATTCGCTCACTCACAGCATCTCGATCATCAAGGTCCAGGCCGCGGTGGCCGTGCATCTCGCGCGCAAGCGCGGCGAGGAGGTACCGGCCGCGCTGCTGGCCATCCAGGAGGCCAGTGCTGATGCCATGCGCGAGCTGCGCGCCACCTTGGAGGTGCTGCGTGACACCGCGGGCGAGCCACCGGGCAGCGGACTGGACCAGCTGGACGGCCTGGTCGATCGGGTCCGCTCGGCGGGTCTGCCCACCACGCTGACGGTCACAGGGGATCGACGGGCCCTGCCCGACGCCGTGGACCGGGCCGCCTATCGCATCGTCCAGGAGGCGCTGACCAATGTCGCCCGTCACGCCGGTCCAGCGTCGGCCTCGGTGCATGTCGCGTACGGCCCGGCCGAACTCGCGCTCCACGTCGACGACGACGGATCGGCCACCCCGCAGCTGCCTCCCACGCCAGGCAACGGCCTGACGGGCATGCGCGAACGCGTCACCGCGCTCGGCGGCAGGCTGCACGCCCATCCTCGTCAACAGGGCGGCTTCACCGTCCGCGCCGAACTCCCCATCGAGGACCTGTCGTGATCGTCGCCGTCTCCTCGCTCGCGGCACGAGCTGTAGGCGATGGGAACGAGGCAGCGGCGGGTGGAGATCAGCTCAGCATGTGCTCGATCAGGTCGGCGGCCCGCTTGGTGCCGCCTTCGGCTCGTGCCTCGGCCCGGAGCCGCGTCGAGCGGCGGCCGACCTCCGGGTCGGCGACAAGTTCACTCAGGGCGGTCCGCAAGGTCTCGGCCGTGGCGTCCGGGGTGTCGATGCGGCGGGCGACGCCCAGCTCGACGAGACGGTCGGCGTTGAGGAACTGTTCGGCGGCCTGCGGAACGGCGATCATCGGAACACCGGCCAGCAGCCCTTCGCCGCAACCGCCCATACCGGCATGGGTGACGAAGGCGTCCGCCTGTTCCAGGATCGCCCGCTGGGGGACCCAGGAATGCACTTCGACGTTGGGCGGGATGTCACCCAGTTCCCGCGCGTCGGTGTGCCTGCCTATCTGCAGGACGACCTGCCAGCCCGGCAGGTCGCCGAAGGCCGCCAGGCACTGACGGTAGAACTCCGGCCGGCGGGTGTACGCCGAGCCCAGGGAGATCAGAAGGACGTTCTCGGCATCGACCGGACGTGTCCACCCGTCCTCCTCCCCGCGCCGGCCGTAACAGGGGCCGACGAAGGTCACCCTGTCGGTGTCGACCTGGTCGGCGTGCGGTTGCATCGCTCGGGGGATCAGGGCGAGGGCCCGTGCGGGCAGGCCGGAGAAGGTGTCCACGTCGGTGGTGGACGCCCCGGAGCCGGTGAGCCACTGTGCGAACCTCGCCCGGTAGGCGTCGGCGCCGGGCAGCCGCCGAAGGTGTGCCGCCACGTCCTGGTCGTAGCTCTTCCAGGCCACGAAGGTCGGGGACAACTGCAGGACGGGGCGGTCCTGCGCTTCGGCGAGGGCGCGCTCGGCGTAGGCGCCGATGTCGTACAGATAGAGGTCCGCACGGTCGTGGTCGTAGGCGGCGTGCAGCTGCGGGAGGGCCTGAACGGCGTCGGCGAGGAAGAGGCTCATCGCGGCGACGGGGTCGTCGGGCCAGTTGTTGTCGGCGACCGGCAGCACGGAGGTACAGGGGACCGGTTCGGCGCCGGTGCCGGCGATCAGCTCGCTGACCGCCGGGTCGTTGGCGTAGGTCACCCGATGGCCGCGTGCCACCAGCTCGCGGATGACCTCCAGGCTGGGCAGGATGTGGCTGACGACGGGGATGCCGACCATGGCGATGTGGGCGCGGCGACGGGACATGGAAGATCACTCGTTTCGCTGTAGTCGTGCGCACGGGACGTCGCGTCACGTGCGGCGGGTGTCCGGGGCGGCGGCTTCCAGGTCGGTGATGCTGCCCGACATGATCGTCCGCACGTGGCCGGTGATGTGCTCCGCCGGCCAGTCCCACCAGGCCACTGCCAGCAGCCGGGCGACGTCCTTGTCGCTGTAGCGGGTGCGGATGAGACGGGCCGGATTGCCGCCGACGATCCCGTAGTCGGGCACGTCCGAGGTGACCACGGCGCCGGCACCGATGATCGCGCCGTGTCCGATCCGTACGCCTGGCATCACCGTGACGCCGTAGCCGAACCAGACGTCGTTGCCGACGACGGTGTCCCCGCGGTTCGGCAGGCCGGCGAGCAGGTCGAAATGTTCGGACCACGAGCCGCCCATGGTGGGGAAGGGGAAGGTGGAGGGGCCGTCCATGCGGTGGTTGGCGCCGTTCATGATGAAGCGCACCCCCGTGCCCAGCGCGCAGAACCTGCCGATGACCAGCTTCTCCGGCCCGTAGTGGTAGAGCACGTTGCGTGTCTCGAACGCGGTCGGATCGTCCGGGTCGTCGTAGTAGGAATACTCCCCGACCTCGATCAACGGGGACTTGACCAGCGGCCGGAGCAGCACCACCCGCGGCTGTCCGGGCATGGGATGCACCACGGTCGGGTCGGCGGGCACATGGGGTCTCATGAATCGTTTCCTCTCGGACTTCTGCTGATGGCAGGTGCTCGCGGGCCTCGCGTGACGTCGGGACCTGGCGGCGGACGTCCGCCCGTCCTGGGCGAGGCAGCCCACGCGGCCGTCGGCCTGGATGACGATCTCTCCCTGGTCGGGCCGCTCACGCCCTGGGGTGAACGCTTCGGAAGAGCATCGATACCTCCACTAACGCGACAGTTGCTACTTTAAGATGCTGTCATGACGCTGTCTGCTGAGCAAACGGATTCCGAGCGATGACTTCCGCGGTTCCACCGTCAGAGGGCAGCCCGTCGGCGCCGCCGACCCGACGTCGCCCGGGTGGCCGCACCAGCCGCATCCGGACGCAGGTTCTCGACGCGGTCCGTGCTGAGCTGGGGGAGCGCGGTTACGACGAGCTCACCATGGAGGCTGTCGCGGCCCGGGCGGGCGTGCATCGCGCAACGGTGTACCGGCGCTGGCGGGATGTCGGTGGCCTGCTCGCCGACGTCTTCGAAGCGGCGGGTGACGATGACTGGCAGCCCCAGGACACGGGCTCCTTGCAGGGCGACCTGGCGGCACTGAACCACGAGAGCCAGGCGTCCCTGACTGCGCAGCCGCCCATCGTCGCAGCCCTGATCGCCGCCTCGTTCCGCTCCGAAGAAGCCGCCCGCGGCGTGCGGCGGCTCTGGGAGGACCGGTACACCCGCTGCGAGGTCATCGTCAGCCGCGCCGTTCAGCGCGGCGAACTCCCGCCGCACACCGACGCGCGGCGACTGCTCGTCGCCGCCACCGCGCCGGTGTACCACCAGCTGGTACTTCTCCGCACGCCACCCGACCCGGACCTTCCCGACCATGCGGCCAGGACTGCCGTCCTCGCCGCATCCGCCGGTGCCTTCGTCAGGCCCCCGCCGGTCGGCGACACCTGAGCGGAATGCCGGTCTGGCGGGTTGTGGCGTGGCCGGCCTGGTCGCCCGCGACGAGCTCACTCGGCCAGGGCGCGGCGCAGGGTGGCGCCGAGCTCGGCGACCTGCCGCTGTGACCGCCTGTGACCCGTGAAAGGTGCCGGGCCACTGGTGCAGCTCGACCGACACGCCCGCCCTCCGTCCGGGTTGCTGCGACGTAACGCTGAGTGATGCTTGTGACCGTGCGTGCTCGCGTAGGTGATCAGTTGGGGCCCTGCTCAGTTGGTGAGTCCCGGGGGAGGGAGTGGACAGCGGGCTCCCGACGGCTTGAACCGTCATTGGACCTTTCCCTGTAACTGCTCATGGCGGCGGACGTCGAGCACGGCGGTGTCGCTCCGGC
This sequence comes from Nonomuraea sp. LPB2021202275-12-8, assembly GCF_037044575.1. NCBI lineage: Bacteria > Bacillati > Actinomycetota > Actinomycetes > Streptosporangiales > Streptosporangiaceae > Nonomuraea > Nonomuraea sp. LPB2021202275-12-8. The sequence continues at coordinate 17,692 of NZ_JBAHWD010000047.1, forward strand.
CCCGGCGAGGTCATGTCAAGGGAGAAGGCGGAATATCCTGCCTGCGGTGCCTCGAACCACGTGACCGGAGGAGTCGATGCTGGGATGACGGCAGGGCGACCGATGCCCACACAGGACGACGTGCTGGGGTACTTCAACACGCTGTCGAACTGGGGACGGTGGGGCGACGACGACGAGCTCGGCACTCTGAACCACATCACCGACGACGTCCGGCTGGCGGCGGCGCGGGCCGTGCGCCATGGCAGGAGCGTGTCGTGCGCATGGGAGGTCGCCGTACCCGAAGACATGGAGCGGTCGACGACGACGTGCCCGTGCGCCGCCGACATGCCGGGTGCCGAGAACATGCCGGTGCCCGCATTCCGCCACGACCGGCGCTGGGGCTTTTCGGCCGAGCGGCTCGGCATCACGTTCCACGGCAACACCCTCACCCACGTCGACTCGCCGTGCCACATCTTCTGGGACGGCACGATGTACAACGGGCGGTCGCACTCATTGGTCGACGCCGCAACGGGATCGGCGTGGGCGGCCGTCACGGCGGCGGCGAACGGGATCATCACGCGTGGTGTCCTGCTGGACATCGCAAGGGTCCGCGATGTGCCGTGGTTGGAGCCGGGGCAGGGTGTGTTTCCCGACGATCTAGAGGAGGCCGAGCGTCGCCAGGGTGTGCGGGTGCGATCCGGCGATGCGGTACTCCTGCGGACCGGCTATGGCCGCGTCCGGCACGAGGCCGGTGAGGCCAGCGGTCTCACGCAGGCCGGCTGGCACGCGTCCTGCCTGCCGTGGCTGCATGAACGGGAAGTCGCGCTGATCGGCGCTGACACCCCCCAGGACGTTCAGCCGTCGGGGTACGAAGACATATTGATGCCGGTTCACGCCGTGAGCCTCGTTGCGATGGGTCTGTGGATGCTCGACAACTGCGATCTGGAGGTGTGCGCGACGACGGCTGCCGAGCTCGGCCAGTGGGACTTCCACCTCGCAGTCGCGCCGGTCCGCTTCGCCGGTACGTCCGGCAGCCCGGTCAACCCGATCGCCACATTCTGACCGCGGTTCACGAGGGGGTGCGACGCCATGAAGGACCCAGCCCGCACCTGGAACACGGTCGTGGTCGGTGAGGACACGCCGTGCTGGTCGGGGAACCAGGCGGCACGAGCGCCCCAAGGCGGGGTGTCGCAGCGAGCGATGGCTGCCGGCCGGACTGTTCGACTCGTCGGAGGCGGGTGCCTACGTCGGTGGTGCTCGGCCGCGTGAGGAGAGCCGATGGCCGTTGAGTAATCAGACCGCGAAAATTAGTCTCAATTTGGACCGGAAACCTCTGTGCGTCTCACTCGCTACGTCCCGGTGCCTGCATGGGAGGTACGGTGACACCCGAATCGATCCCCGCCATCGATCACATTTCGGCCGGATACGACCCGGATCCGGTGCTGTCGATGTCATTGCACGCCGATGCCTACACGGATCCGAAGTGGTTCGACGTCGACCAGCGGGCGATCTTCGCTCGTACGTGGCAGTGGCTCTGCCATGTGGAGAAGCTGCGGGAGGCCGGAAGCTATGTGACCGGCACGGTGGCCGGCATGCCGATCGTCGCCGTCCGGGACGAAGCCGGCACGCTGCGGGCGTTCTACAACGTGTGCAAGCACCGGGCGCACGAACTGTTGTCCGGTTCCGGCGTCCGGCGCAGCATCGTGTGCCCCTACCATGCCTGGAACTTCGACCTGACCGGCCAGTTGAGGCGGGCGCGCAACACCGGCGGCATGCCGGGCTTCGACACCTCCACGGTGTGCCTGGACCAGATCCAGGTCACCGAGTTCGGCGGCATGGTCTACGTCAACCTCGACCCCGAGGCGGCCCCTCTGCCTTTGCAGGCCGGGGGACTGGAGACGGACATCGAGGCGCGGGCGCCGGACGTGGCCAAGCTGACCCTCGCCCGCCGGCTCACCTACGACATCGCCTCCAACTGGAAGAACGTCGTCGACAATTTCCTGGAGTGCTACCACTGCCACGTGGCCCACAAGGACTTCGTGTCCCTGGTCGACATGAGCACCTACAAGGTCACCACGTACGGGATCTACTCCAGCCACATGGCTCAGGCGGGGAGAACGGAGAACTCCGCCTACGACGTGTCAGGTGCGACGGTCACCGAGCATGCGGTGTGGTGGCTGTGGCCCAACACCTGCCTGCTGCGCTATCCCGGCCGCGGGAACTTCATGGTGTTGCAGATCATCCCTGACGGCCCGGAACGGACTCGCGAGATCTGGGACTTCTACCTGGAGACCGAGGAGCCCAACGGGACCGAGCAGGACAGCATCCGGTACATCGACGAGGTCCTCCAGGTGGAGGACATCGCCTTGGTGGAGAGCGTCCAGCGCGGGATGCGCACCCCTGCGTTCACCCAGGGAAAGATCGTTTATGCCCCCGACGGGTCCGGATTGTCGGAGCACGCGGTCCATCATTTCCACGGCCTCGTCCTGGACGCGTACCGACACGAGCTCGGTCGGCCGTCATCAGGGTGACCTCGAATGCGGATGGCGTTTTCCACCCCTCTGAAGTGAAGTGAGTCAGGCAAAAGCCCGATGGAGGACGAGTGGTCCGAGCCGCGACAGCCGATGACATGCCCGCCGTGCGGAAAGTCGCCAAAGGGTTCGGCCTGCTGGCCGGATGGTCCGGGACACCCGACTTCCTCGACGCCGAGCGTTCTTTCGGCACGCTCCTCTTCGCCCCGGACGACGCCGGTGAAGCCCTCGGCTTCGGTGGCACGCTACGACGTGGTCCCGTCACCCACCTGGGTGACCTGTTCGTGCTGCCCGAGCATCAGTCCTCAGGGGTGGGCCGGACCCTGCCCGCGGAGTTGCTCTGCGGAAACGGGCCGACAGTGACGTTTGCCTCGTCCGACCCACGCGCCATCGCCCTCTACGTCCGGTACGGCCTGCGTCCCTGGACCCCGCTGCTCTACCTGACTGGGCCGACCGCGGGACTCCCCACGCCGCCGGTGCGGCGCACGCGGGCGGAGGATGTCGCGGCCCTGGACGCCCTCGCCTCCGGAGGCGACCGGCGCGCCACCCTTGCCTGGTACGCCGACCTGCCGGGCGTCACCATGTACGCAACGGACCGAGGCTACGCCGCTGTCCGCCAGACCGGCCACAATGTCATGATCGGCCCAGCCGGCGGGGCCACCCCGCAGCACTGCGCGGACGCGGTGCTCGGCGCCCTCGCCACCACCGAGGCGCGCACCGCCCGGATCGCGGTCCCGGGAACGCATCCCCTTGTGCCCGCGCTGCTCGGCGCCGGCTGGCACATCGCGGACATGGACACCTTGATGGCCGACGTGCCGTAGGCGACGATGCCGCCCGGCAGCACCATCCTGCTCATTCCGGAGGTGTAGGTGGCGGGCAGCAGGCCGGGCAGGCGGTCCTGGACGGCGTCGTCCAGTGCGAGCTTGCCCTCGGCCACCAGCTTGAGCACGACGGCCGTGGTGAACATCTTGGTCACGCTGCCGACGCGGAAGCGCATGTGCTCGGAGGCCTTGTGCTCGGAGGCGACGTCGGCCACGCCGCTGACGCCCTTCCAGGAGCCCGCCAGGCCGCCCACCCGGACGATGGCGCCGGTGGCGTCGGCGGCCGGCAGGCCCGCGATGGACTTCTTCAGCGAGACGGCATGGCGCTGGGCTGATCACGACAGGAGGTGTCGCCAGCGCTCGGCCGACTCCAGCGTGTCCAGGCTGATCTGCTCCAGGAACGCCCCGCCCCGGGCCAACCGGCGCCCCACGGGCGTGTCGAGCCCGAACGTCTCCGCCGCCCCCTTGGCGACCTCCGCCGCCTCGAGCGTCTGCCGCGAGCTGGTCACCATCGAGTGGTACCAGGCGTCGTCGTCGACCACGTAGATGTCGCGAGGCCGCTGCGGGTCGCGCTCGCGCCTGATCAGGCCCTGCTGGATCAGGTAGCCCACGGCCATGGAGACCGAGGCCGGGCTGACCTTCAGCCTGCGCGTCAGCTCGGCCGCGGTGAGCCTGCCGTCCTCACTCAGCCACAGGCCGATGAGCACGCGCGCCATCATCTTCGGCAGCCCCATCCCGACCGTCATCTCGACGGCCCCGTCTTCCACCTCGCCCGCCTTGCAGTCCGGCGGCCCGGCCACGGGCGGGGGAGCCGGGGTGCCGCGCCGCGCCCGCCGCTCCGTCGCCCGGTGCGCCTGCTCGGGCCGGTAACCGCCGGGGCCGCCGTTGCGGCCGACCTCCCGGCTGATCGTCGAGGTCGGCCGGTCGAGCCGCCTGGCGATCTCGGCATAGGAGAGCCCGTCGGCGAGGCCGGTCGCGATGCGCTGACGGTCCCGCTGGGTCAACCTTCCTCTTTGCATGACGCCATTATTGCGTTCGCCGCCACCCAGTGCAACGCGGCATTGCATTCGGGTCCAGCGTCATTGCATCAGTTTTCCTGCTTTGACCTGCGAATATACAGACGATGAATTGACAATTGTTCTGAACGCAACGTAGCTTTCAAGCTATGTCGAACACGTACTATCGTGAAGAACCGGTCGCCCCGTCCTTCGACCGCGCACCCGCCTGCCCCTTCGACCCCGCCCCCGAGGTCACCGCCCTGCGCGCCGAGCAGCCGATCGTGCCCCTGGCCGCGCCCGAAGGCGCCCCCGGCGTCTGGCTGGTCTCCGGCTACGACCAGGTCCGCCAGCTCCTCGCCGACCCGCGCTTCAGCTCCCGCTACGAGACCCAGTACCACCCAGTGGTGGGCGGGCACCTGCCGCCCGCCCCCGTCGGCGACCTGACCGGCATGGACGCGCCCCAGCACACCCGCTTCCGCAAGATGCTGGCGGGCAAGTTCACCGTCCGCAGGATGAACCTGCTCACCGAGCGAGTCACCGAGATCACCCGTGAGCGGCTCGACGCGATGGAGCGGCAGGGGCCGCCCGCCGACCTCGTCGAGGTCTTCGCCCAGCCCGTCCCCGCCATGATGATCTGCGAGCTGCTCGGCGTGCCGTACGAGGACCGCGAGCAGTTCCAGGACCAGACGCGGGCCGTCTCGGACACCGGGAGCCCCGAGGCCCAGTACGCCGCCTTCATCGAACTCGGCGAATACCTGCGGGACCTTGCCCTCGCCAAGCGTGCCAAGCCGACTGACGACCTGCTCAGCGACCTGGCCACCGGCAGCGACCTGACCGACGAGGAGCTCGGCGGCGTGGCCGCCTTCCTGCTCGGCGCCGGCCTGGACACCACCGCCAACATGCTCGCGCTCGGCACCTTCGCCCTGCTGCGCAACCCGGCCCAGCTCGCCGCCCTGCGCGACGACCCCGGCCTGGCCGCCGGCGCCGTGGAGGAGCTGCTGCGCTACCTGTCCATCGCGGCCACCGGCATGCGCGGCGTGCTGGAGGACGTCGAGCTCGGCGGCAGGCAGCTCAAGGCAGGCGACACGGTCATCATCGCGCTCAACGCCGCCAACAGGGACCCAGCCAAGTTCCCCGACTCCGACATGCTCGAACTGCGCCGCCCGGCCACCGGGCACCTGGCCTTCGGTCACGGCGTCCACCAGTGCCTCGGCCAGCAGCTCGCGCGCATCGAGATGCGCGTCGCCTTCCCCGCGCTGCTCACCCGATTCCCCGCGCTAAGGCTCGCCGTTCCGGCAGAAGAGGTGCCGCTGCGCACCGACCCCTCGCAGATCTACGGCGTGCGCGGCCTGCCCGTCACCTGGGACCGGGGGTGAGCGCGATGCGCACCATCCACGGCGCCCCCGCCATCTCGGTGACGGGACTGCGCAAGTCATACGGCTCGCACCGCGTCCTGGACGGCATCGACCTCACCATCCCGCAGGGCACGATCTTCTCCCTGCTCGGCCCCAACGGAGCGGGCAAGACCACCACGGTGCAGATCCTGTCCACCCTGATCAAGGCCGACGCCGGCGAGATCTGGGTGGCCGGGCACGACCTGGCCAGAGAACCCGACAAGGTGCGCGCCGCGATCGGCGTCACCGGCCAGTTCTCCGCCGTGGACGGCCTGCTCACCGGCGAGGAGAACCTGCGGCTCATGGCCGACCTGCTCCACCTCGGCCGCTCCCGCGGCAGCAGGCGCACCCGCGAGTTGCTGGAGCGCTTCGACCTCACCGACGCCGCAGGCAAGCCTGCGGTCACCTACTCGGGCGGCATGCGCCGCCGGCTCGACCTCGCCATGACCATGGTCGGCACGCCCAAGCTCATCTTCCTCGACGAGCCGACCACCGGCCTGGACCCGCGCAGCCGCCGGACCATGTGGCAGATCGTCAGGGAACTGGTCGAGCAGGACGGCGTGACCATCTTCCTGACGACGCAGTACCTGGAGGAGGCCGACGAGCTCGCCGACCGCATCGCCCTGCTCAGCCAGGGCGGGCTGGTGGCCGAGGGCACCGCGGAGGAGCTCAAGCAGCTGGTCCCCGGCGGCCACATCGTCGTGCGCTTCGCCGACGCCGACGGCTACCGCAGGGCGGCTCCGCACGTCGGCGCCACCTCGCGCAACGACGCGGCGCTCACCGTCCAGATCCCCAACTCCGGCAGCGTCAAGACGTTGAAGAAGCTCCTGGAGTGGCTGGACGCCCAGGCCGTCGACGTCGCCGAGCTGACGGTCCACACTCCCGACCTGGACGACGTCTTCCTCACCCTGACCAAGGAGCCCGCCCGATGAGAGCGATCACCGACTCGGCGACGATGCTGCGCCGCCAGGTCAAGCACATCTGGCGCTACCCGTCGCTGATCCTCACGTTCGCCGCCGTGCCCGTGGTGTTCCTGCTGCTGTTCGTCTACGTCTTCGGCGGCACCATGGGCGCGGGCATCGGCGGCGACCGCGCCGCCTACGTCGGCTACCTCGCCCCCGGCATCATGATCACGACGATCGCCGGAGCCGCGCAGGGGACCGCGATCTCGGTGGCCACCGATATGGCCGAGGGCATCATCGCCAGGTTCAAGACCATGGCCATCGCCCGCGTCTCGGTGCTCACCGGGCACGTGCTCGGGGCGATGGTGCAGACGTTCCTCGCGATCGCGGTGGCGACCGGAGTGGCTTTGCTGATCGGCTTCCGCCCGTCCGCCTCGGCGCTGGACTGGCTCGGCGTGGTCGGCGTGCTGGCCATGTTCACCCTCGCCATCACCTGGCTGTCGGTCGCGCTCGCCATGGTCTCCAAAAGCGTCGCCACGGCCAGCAACCTGCCGATGCCGCTGATGATGCTGCCCTTCCTCGGCAGCGGCTTCGTCCCGACCGAGTCGATGCCGACCGGATTGCGCTGGTTCGCCGAGCACCAGCCGTTCACCCCCGTCATCGAGACCCTGCGCGCGCTGCTGGCGGGCCGTCCCGCCGGCTCCAGCTTCGTGGAGGCGGCCGGCTGGAGCGCGGCCATCGCCCTGGCCGGATACCTGTGGGCACGGAGGCTCTACAACCGATGAGATTCCCCCCTCGACCAGGACAGAGCATTCGCTGGGCGGCCCAGTGGCGTTGCTGGACGAAGGTGAGCTCGTCGTAGGTCGGGACGTGGCCGGTTGATGACGGGAGGTGTCTGCCCTGATGGGTAGGCCTACCGTCCTGGGCCATGCCATTCGAATCTCTCTCCGATGTGCGGGTCACAGCGCTGGTCACCAGGTCGTGGTCTCGCATGATGCGGGCGGCTCCCCGTCGCCCCTCGGACAGGAGGAGTTCGGATGGACGACGCACCGGCGGTCATGACGGCCGCGTACATCACCGGCCACGGCCCCGCGGACCGCATCCGGGTCGGTGACCTGCCGGTCCCGGTGCCCGGCCCCACGGACGTGCTCGTTCGCACCGAAGCGCTGGCGGTGAATCACGTCGACACGTTCGTCCGCTCCGGCGCCTATAGCACCCACACCCCCTTCCCGTTCGTCATCGGCCGTGACCTGGTCGGGACCGTGGCCGCATGCGGCGCCGGGGTCCCGGGATTCCAGCCTGGAGATCGCGTGTGGTGCAACAGCCTCGGCCACGGCGGCCGTCAGGGTTCGTTCGCCCAGTACGCGATCGTTCCTGTCGAGCGGCTGTACCGACTGCCGGCGGGTGTCTCCCCGGACACGGCCGTGAGCGTCCTGCACACCGCGGCGACGGCCCACATCGGGCTGTTCCGCGAGGGACGGATCCGCGTCGGCGAAACCGTCCTCGTCAACGGCGCTGCCGGTGGGGTCGGCAGCGCGGTCATCCAGCTCGCCGTCGCCGCGGGCGCGAGAGCCGTCGCCACCGCGTCCGAACAGGACGCCGACTGGTGCCTCGCTCTCGGCGCGCACACCGTCGTCGACTACCACGATCCACACGCGACGAAGCACATCCAGGACGCGACCCCGGGCGGCGTGGACATCTTCTGGGACAACTCAGGCGAGAACGACATCGAGGCCACGCTGCCGCTGCTGGCCCAGGGAGGGCGCGTCATCGTCGTGGCGGGGCTCCGCTCGCGACCGACCCTGCCGGCGGGCGAACTCTACCTGCGGGACATGAGCATTCGCGGATTCGCCATCAGCAACGCGTCGATCAGCGATCTCCGGTCCGCCGCGACGACGATCAACGGGTTGCTGGCGGCGGACGGGCTCCGCACCCGCATCGGGGCGACGCTGCCCCTGTCCGATGCCGCCGAGGCGCATCGCCTTCAGGAGAGCCGCGGCCCCCACCGTGTCAGGGGACGCATTGTCGTCCTGCCGTGACGGGGGCGCGCAGAAATCGGCTGTCTGTGATGAGCGCGTCCGTGGCGGCGGCCTTGTCGGCTTCTGTGGGTGGGCGGTGTCGGCAGACCCGAGGCCGACGAACGGCTCGCCGACGCCGCGGCGGTCGGCCGTGGCCACACTCCGGCCACCAGGTGGACCCAGCCAAGCGGTCGAAGGAGCGTTTCGGCGTGGGGCAGAGATGGCGGTCACCGCGGACAGGAGGGGCAATACCGGTAAAACCGGTCCGTCGAGGCCAGTGATCCACTAAATATCTGTTCATGACGATAAACGATTCGAACCTGTCCGTATCGAACGGCCTGAGCAGGCGGCGATTCCTGGCGGCGGGCGCCGCCACCTTGCCCGCCCTCGCGCTGGGAACTCCACGACCGGCCTTCGCCGCGACGGTCCAGACCGCGGGAGTGGCGCCGGCCGCGCTCCTCGGGTTCGACAACATGCTGAAGACCTACCTTGTGGAGCGCGGGATCTCCTGCGCGCAGCTCGCCATCACCAAGAACGGCAAACTCGTGCTGGCCAGGGCCTACCGCTACAGTGACGACCCCTCAGTGCCGAAGTTCACGCCCACCTCGTTGTTTCGCATCGCGAGCCTCAGCAAGCACATCACCGCCGTCGCGATCATGAGGCTGGCGCAGGACGGCAAACTGAGTTTGGGAGCGTCCGTCGCCACGCTGCTCGGGCTGCCGACCACGGCCGACGCCCGGCTGGCGAACGTGACGGTGTGGCGTCTCCTGCAGCACACGGGCGGGTGGGACCGCGACATCTCGGGCGATTACCTGTACATGGACCACACCATCTCCAGATCGCTCGGCGCCTCCCTGCCGATCACGCGCGACCACATCATCCAGTACGCCTGCGGCCGCCCGCTCGATTTCGCCCCCGGCAGCAGGTACGCCTACAGCAACTACGGCTACATGCTGCTCGGCATGATCGTCGAGAAGGCGTCGGGCATGGCCTACGAGTCGTATGTCAAGCAGAAGATCCTGGCGCCCGTCGGCATCAGCCGCATGCGGCTCGGCCGTACCCTCAAGGCGCAGGCCGCGCCCGGCGAGATCGTCTACGAGTCGGCGCAGACGAGCCGGACCGTCACGGACACGTCCGGCACGATCGTGCCGGCGCCGTACGGTGCCTTCAGCATGGAGAACCGCGGGCCGGGCGGCGGCTGGCTGGCCTCGGCGGTGGACCTGGTGCGCTTCGCGCGCATCCTCGACGCCCCCGGTACGGTGCTGAACGCGACCTCCATCGGCAGGGTGGTGGCCAAGCCGGAGATCGGCGTCACGGAGGGCGGCTCGTGGTACGGGGCCGGTCTGTGGGTCCGCCAGGTGACGGGGCATCTCAACACCTGGCACAACGGAGGGTTGCCGGGGACCTACACCTACACCGCCCGGCTGCAGAACGGCTTCACCTACGCCGCCCTGTTCAACCGGAACGAGGAGAGCGGGTCGCTGGACTTCGACGTGCTCAGCCCGCGCATGAACGCCCAGATCAGCAAGGTGACGGCCTGGCCGACGACGGACCTGTTCCCGCGCTACCTCTGATCCGGCGCCGGACGTCAGAGGTGTCGCCGGGTCGCCTTCTGTGCGCACGCGGCGCACCCGCGGCGGCTCCGAGAACGTGAGCAGGAAGGGTGGCCGGAGGTTCGACGGCGCTCAGGGGCCGGTCGGACCCGACGGGACGTGGGCGGTACTCATCCGCTCGGGCTCGCAGGACCGGCGTCCCCGGCCTGCTCGTCCATCATGTACTGCGCGTACCAGGTCGGCCAGTCGGGGTCGGGCTGCCCGGTCTCCTGCTCGTGCCGGCCATGCGCGGTCTCCGCTCGGCGCAGGGCTTCGGCCAGATCGGCCACGGAGTCATAGGTCACTTGCATCTCGGTACTCCTTCTGCGGGACAGCCGCCTGGCCACCACCCCGGTTCCGGGCTCACCGGCCCGGACCGTGGGTGGTGACTTCCTTGAGCGCGACCACGCCCGCCGCGGCTCCGGTCCGGCCGGCGCGCAGTCATGCCATGGTGCTGGTGTCCCGGCTGAGCAGTCCCGCCCTGCGGGCACTGGCCTACGCCGCGGCCGTCTGCCCGGTCCACCTCGAGGCCGTCCACGTGTGCACCGGCGAGGAAGTGACCCAGGAACTGCGGGAAGGCTGGGCGCGGTACGACCCCTCCCGCACCGCTGACGCCGCGCCGCCGACTCACGTCCTCCTCGGCGAGCCACCCGCCTTGTCGCGCTGACCAGGGGCCGGCCCCGAGACCCGTCGTGAGATCGCGGCCCCCCGGCGAGATCTCCTGGTTCATCCTCCGGGGTCACTCGGTGACCGAGGCCGCGCTGTGGCGTGGGCCCAGGTAACGCCAGAAGAAGTCGTTGAGCACGGTGATCCGGTTCCGCCCGCCCAGCAGGTACCCGATGTGCACGAAGATCCACGCCAGCCAGGGCAACAGGCCATGCATGGTCGCGCCGTTGCGCAGCTGTATCACGGCCTCAGCGCGGCCGACGATCGCCATGATGCCGGGGTCGCGGTAGGAGAACCGCTGGGCTGGGCGGCCCCGGGCGGTGGCGAGGATCTGCCGGCCCACATGCCTGCCCATCTGGATCGCCGGCTGGGCGAGCTGCGGCAGCGGCTCGGGGGGCAGCGCGAGGTCACCGGCGACGAACACCTCCGGATGGGCCTCCAGGTTGAGCGCCTCGGTGACGATGACCCTGCCGCCCTTGCCCTGCGGCAGGCCGCAGTCGGCGACCTCCTTGGGCGCGATGACGCCGGGCGCCCAGATGGTGATGTCGCTGGGCAGCCGGGTGCCGTCGTCGAGGACGACCGCGTCCGGTTCGACCGCGGCGACGGTGCTGCCGAGCCTGAGGTTGACGCCGCGCTTGCGCAGCGCGTCGGCGGCGGCGTCGCGCAGGCGCGGCTTGTACGGTGCGAGCACATAGTCGAACCGCTCGACCAGGGTGACGCTGGTCTGCTCAGGCTTGATCTCCGGGTGGGTGAGCGGGATGGTACGGCGGCGCAGTTCCGCCATGACCCCGGCCGTCTCGACGCCGGTGGCGCCGCCGCCGATGATGACGATGTGGGTGCTGGGGCGCTTGCCCTCGGCGGTCTCCTCCAGGCAGCGCTGCATCCGCTCCCGCAGGGTGACGGCGTCGCGGACGGAGTACGTCGGCATGGCATGCTCCTGGGCGCCTTCGATGCCGAGCCAGTTGGTGGTGACGCCGGTGGCGAGCACGAGGTAGTCGTAGTCGATGACGGTACCGTCGGCGAGCTCCACCCATTTGTCGTCGAGGTTCAGGCTGCTCAGCCTGGATATGCGGACGCGGACGTTGGGGTACTTGCCGGCGAAGGTGCGCAGTGGGTAGGCGACGTCCCCGGCGTTGATGCCTGCCGAGGCGACCTGGTAGAGCAGAGGCTGGAAGGTGGTGTACGGGCGAGGGTCGACAACGGCGACGAGCGCGCCGCCGCGGGCGAGCTCACGGGCCGCGTTCAGGCCGGCGAAGCCCGCGCCCACGACCACGACGCGGGGCCTGGCCGGTCGCCTCGCCGGCTTGGGGCGGGCCTTCCCCCGTTCCACGGGTGTCTTCACAGCGCTCTTCAGTGGAAGCAACACACGGGCCATCACCGGGCCTCCTCCGCGATTCGTCTCAGAGATGCGGGTCATCGCCTCGGGCAGCTGCTCGCGCATGCCCGGGGTCACGACAACTCCCGTCCTTCACGCGCCACGGGGGGCCGCGGGCATCGGCGTGCGCTCGGTCATGCCAGTGCCGTACCCCGCGCCGACAGACCGGTGGTGACGGCGTGGTCAAATCTCGGCAAGGCTGACAAGATGCCCTGCGATGCCCGCCACATAAATATCGGCGTCAGGGGTCTCGGCGGTCGCCTGGCTGTCGACCGTGATGAACGCCTTCAACCGCGTGGCGATCACGAGCCGATACACGGTCGCCGGCGACTGAGCCGGCTATTCGCCTTCCGTGACCCGGATGATCGTCTTGCCGGGGGCGTGCTGGGCGAACGCGGAGGGCGCCTCGGCGAGCGTTCGCACGGCCCCGACCATCGGGCGGAGCCGTCCGTCCCGGAGCCGCCGGGCCAGGTCCGCGAGCTGGACGCGATCGGGTTCGACGATGAAGAAGATCGCCTGCCCTTCCGGGGGCGGACCGTCGGGGGCGAGGCGATGGCGACGAGCGTGCCGCCGGGGCGCACCAGCGCGGCGGAGCGGTCCATGATGTCGCCGCCGATCACGTCGAACACCACGTCGACCTGACCGGCATCTTCCAGGGAGTCGGCCTGCAGGTCCAGGAAGACGTCCACGCCGAGCTCGAGTGCCATGTCCCTGGCGGCGGCCGGCCGGTGCCGATCACCCGGGCTCCCGCCTCGCGCGCGAGCTGCACCGCGATGGAACCGACACCGCCCGCGAAGCCGTGGATCAGGACGGTCTGGCCGGCGGCGAGGCGGCCGTGGTCGAACAGGCCCTGCGATGCGGTCAGCCCTGAGATCGGCAGCGCGGCGGCCACGGTGTGGTCGACGCCGGCCGGCAGGGGCGCGAGGTTGCGAGCCTCCGCCGCGACGTACTCGGCCAGCGAGCCGTTGCGGCTCCAGTCGGTCAGCCGAACACCCGCTGGCCCCCAGCGCGGATCGTCGCGGCCAGGGACGGCTTGGCGAGGACCAGCTCGCCGTCCCGCCAGCGCCCGCCCGGAGGGGGAGACCCGACGACGAACAGGTACCCGCAGCCGCAGCCGCCCCTTATCGAGGAATCGATTGCAGTTAGTCTTCCCCCAGACGATCCGAAACGAGGACGGGGATGACGACGATCTACGACGTGGCGCGCCACGCGGGTGTGTCCGCGGCGACGGTTTCGCGGGTGGTCAACGGCCGGTCGAGCGTCGATCCGGTACTGGCCGAGCGGGTACGGCAGGCCATGGGCGAGCTCAAATACCGGCCCAACGCCGTGGCACGGAGCCTGCGCAAGAGCCAGACCACACTGTGGGCCGTCATCATCTCCGACATCGGCAACCCGTTCTTCACCGCGATGGTCCGCGGCGTGGAGGACGTCGCGCAGAAGGCCGGCTTCTCGGTCGTCCTGTGCAACAGCGACGAGGACCCCGCCAAGGAGGGCAGGTACGTCACCGCCGCGCTGGACGACCAGATGGCCGGGGTGATCATCTCGCCGTCGGGCCGGGCCACGCACGTCAACCGGCTGGTGGAGGCCGGGGTCCCGGTGGTCGTCATCGACCGGCAGCCGCCCGGAGTCGCTGTCGACATCGTGCTGGTGGACAACGAGCACGGCGCGGAGCTGGCCACGGACCACCTGGTCGAGGCGGGTTACGAGCGCATCGCCTGCATCACGGGCCCGCGCCGGTTGTCGACCGCCGCCCAGCGCCTGCGCGGCTACCAGCGGGCCCTGCGCGCCAGAGGCCGCCCGGTCAGGACGGAACTGATCAGGTTCGCCGACTTCCGCGAGGAGGGCGGCTACGCCGCGATGGCGGATCTGCTGCGGCAGGACCCGCGTCCCGACGCCGTCTTCGCCGCCAACAACCTGATGACGGTGGGCGCCGTGGAATGCCTGGTCGACCAGGGCGTGCGCATCCCCGAGGAGGTCGGCGTGGCCGGCTTCGACAACATCCCGTGGGCACACCTGGTCCGGCCCAGCCTGACCACCGTGGACCAGCCCACCTACGAACTGGGCCGCACCGCCGCCCTGCTGCTCGCCGAGCGGATCACCGAGCCCACCCGCCCGGCGACCAGCGTCACCCTGCACACCCAGCTGCACGTCCGGGAGAGCTCGCGCCGCTGAGTTGTTGACTCCGATGGCGCGGTTCACTAGCGTCTGCGGAAGTCAGCAATCGATTTCTCAGGGGTTGCTCATGTACGTGCTCGGCGTCGACATCGGGACCTCCAGCAGCAAGGGCGTGCTGGTGAGCCCGGACGGCACGGTGCAGCGGTCGGCGGTACGCGAGCACACGGTGGACCGGCCGGGCCCCGGGCAGGTCGAGATGGACGGCCGGATCTGGTGGCAGGAGTTCGCCGAGCTGGCCCGCGAGCTGGGGCGCGACGTGGAGGTCGGGGCGGTCGGGGTGAGCGGCATGGGCCCGTGCGTGCTGCTGGCCGACGCCGATGACGAGCCGGTGCGTCCCGCGATCCTCTACGGCGTCGACACCCGCTCCACCAGGCAGATCGAAAGGCTCGAACGCGAGCTCGGCGCGGCCGAGATCCGCCGGCGGGGCGGCTCCGACCTGTCGAGCCAGGCCGCCGGCGCGAAGATCGCCTGGGTCGCCGAGGAGGAGCCCGAGCGCTACGCGAAGGCACGCCGGCTGTACATGCCGAGCTCCTGGCTGGTGCGCAAGCTCACCGGCGCCTACCTGCTCGACCATCACTCGGCCAGCCAGTGCACCCCGCTCTACGATGTCGGCCGCCTCGGCTGGCACCGCCCGTGGGCCGATGCCGTCGCACCGGGCATCGAGCTGCCACCGCTGCGCTGGCCGGGCGAGCAGGCGGGCACGATCACCCGGCAGGCCGCCCGGGAAACCGATCTCCCGCAGGGCATCCCGGTGATCACCGGGACGATCGACGCCTGGGCCGAGGCGCTCAGCGTCGGCGCCCACAACGCCGGCGACCTCATGCTCATGTACGGCACGACCATGTTCCTCATCCACACCACCGCCGAGCACCGGACCTGGCCCGGCCTCTGGGGGACGGTCGGCGCGGCGCCCGGCACCTACAACCTGGCCGGCGGCATGGCCACCTCCGGCGCGATCACCGCGTGGCTGCGCGACCTGTTCGGCGTCGGCTACCGCGATCTCCTGCGGGAGGCCGAGGAGTCCGGGGTCGGGGCCAACGGCCTGCTCATGCTGCCCTACTTCGCCGGTGAGCGCACGCCCATCATGGACCCGCGAGCCAGAGGCGTGATCGCCGGCCTCACCGTCTCACACACCCGTGGCGACCTCTACCGGGCCGCGCTGGAGGCGACCGGCTTCGCCGTCCGCCACAACATCGAGACCATGCGGGCAGCCGGAGGCGACATCCGTCGCATCGTCGCCGTCGGCGGCGGCACCCAGGGCGGCTCGTGGACCCAGATCGTCTCCGACGTCACCGGCCTGCCCCAGGAGGTCCGTGTCACCTCCATCGGCGCATCGTACGGCGGCGCCCTGCTCGCCGGCGGGCTCATCGGCCAGACCGACGTCGACGCCTGGAACCCCGTGCGCCACGTGGTCTCCCCACGGCCGGAAGCAGTGGCCGCGTACACCGAGCTCTACCGCCTCTACCTGCAGCTCTACCCCAGCACTGCGAGCCTCGCCCACGGGCTCGCCGACCGTCAGCATCGTTGAAGGGCAGACATGTACCAGTTCCCCCAGCTCATCGAGCCGCCCGCGGCGGAGCCCGGCGTCGTCTACACCGTCGCGAGCGGCGACCTGCGCCAGAGCGCGAACCAGACCTGCTGGCCGGTCCAGGAGAAACTGGAAGCCGATCTCGCCAAGGCGCTTCGCGATCTCGGCTGGTCGGTACGGCGGGGCCACGAGGTCGACCCCGCCAAGGGCCACGGCTTCATCGACAGCCAGCGCGCCGGCATCGAAGTCTTCAAGACCCTGCCGCCCGACGCGCCGCTCATCGTGGTCGAGGCGGTCTGGCAATACAGCCACCACGTGCTGGCCGGGCTGCGCGGCCATCGCGGCCCGATCCTGATCGTGGCGAACTGGAGCGGCCAGTGGCCCGGCCTGGTCGGCCTGCTGAACCTGGCCGGGAGCCTGACCAAGGCGGGCCGGCCGTACTCGGTGCTGTGGAGCGAGACCTTCACCGACGAGTGGTCCCGGCACGGCCTGAAGACCTGGCTGGAGAGCGGGGAGCTCAGTCACGACACCAGCCATGTGACGAAATATGAGCAGAAAGGGGACAGTCTGGAGGTCGCTCTCGGCAAGGCCGTCGCCCAGCAGCTCGCCACCGAGAAGGCGATCATCGGGGTCTTCGACGAGGGCTGCATGGGCATGTACAACGCCATCATCGACGACGAGCTGCTCAACCCCCTGGGCATCTACAAGGAACGCCTCTCGCAGAGCGCGCTCGTCGCCGAGATGCTCAGGGTCGGCGACGAGGAGGCCGGGCAGGTCCGCGCCTGGCTCGACGACATGGGTCTGACCTTCCACCTCGGCGCGGACGAGGCCACCGAGCTGACCGAGGCGCAGCTGACCAGCCAGTTCAAGATGTACGTCGCCGCGCTGCGCATCGCCGACGACTTCGGCCTCGACGCGGTGGGCATCCAGTACCAGCAGGGCCTGAAGGACGTCGTTCCGGCCAGCGACCTGGTGGAGGGCCTGCTCAACAACGTCTCCCGCCCGCCGGTGTCCAGCCGCGACGGTTCCCGCGAGCTCTACGCGGGACGGCCGCTGCCACACTTCAACGAGGTCGACGAGGGCGTCGCCGTCGACTCGCTGATCACCAACCGCATCTGGACCGCGATGGGCCTCGATCCGGCGACCACGCTGCACGACATCCGCTGGGGCGAGGAGTACGACGGGCGGTTCGTCTGGGTCTTCGAGATCTCGGGATCCGTTCCCGCCTCGCACAACGGCGGATACCGCAACTCGTGGAGCATGCGGCAACCTCCGATGTACTTCCCCCTCGGCGGCGGCACGCTCAGCGGCGTCTCCAGGCCCGGCGAGATCGTCTGGTCGCGCGTGTTCATCATGGACGGCGAGCTCCACGCCGACCTCGGCCGCGCGACCGTCGTCGAGCTGCCCGAGGAGGAGACCAGGCGCCGGCTCGACGCCACCACCCCGCAGTGGCCGATCATGCACGCCGTGCTGCACGGCGTCACCCGCAACCAGTTCATGGCCCGCCACCGGGCCAACCACCTCAACGTCGCCTACGCCGACGACGCGGAGGGCGCCGACCGCGCGCTCGCCGCCAAGGCCGCGGCCTTCGCCGAACTCGGCGTGCACGTGCACCTGTGCGGAATCTCCTAGAAGGAGGGGCCCGTGAAGCCCTTACGCATCGCACTGATCCCGCTCCTGGGCCTGGCGCTCACCGGGCCCGCCCAAGCCTCGACGGTGCACTCCCCGGCCGTCGTGGTGAGCAAGATGACCGGTCCCGGCTCGCTCAGCGCCACCGACGCCGCCTGGAAGGTCAAGGCGACCGACCTTGGCATCATGTGGGACAACGGGAGCGGGGAGATCCTGGCCGCGTTCGGCGACACGTTCGGCGACTCCTGGCAGCCGCCGGGCGCCAACGGCGACGACTGGCGCAGCCAGGTGCTCCTGCGCAGCACCGACCGGAACCTGGCCGACGGCATGTCCTTCGGCAGCGCGGCCACCGATGCGCCCGGCCACGCCAAGGAGCTCATCCCGAGCAGGAAGGTCGACGGCGACGAGATCACCGTCATCCCCACGGCCGGGGTGTCGGTCGGGACCCGGCAGTACCTCGCCTACATGTCGGTGCGGCACTGGGGAGAGCCGGGGCACTGGGACACCAACCACGCCGCCATCGCCTACTCCGACGACAACGGCCAGAACTGGGTGACCGGCGGCCCTCGCTGGGACAACCCCGGCGGCGCCAACCACTTCCAGATGGCGGCCTTCGTCCGTCGTGACGGCTACGTCTACATGTTCGGCACGCCCAACGGCCGCAACGGCGCCGCCTATGTGGCCCGGGTGCCCGAGGGGGCGATCCTCACCAAGTCCGCCTACCGGTACTGGACGGGTAGCGCCTGGCAGTCCGGCGCCGACACCCTGGCCGCCCCGATCGTCGCGGCGCCGGTGTCGGAGCTGTCGGTGCAGTTCAACGCCTACACCGGCAAGTGGCTGATGACCTACCTCAAGGGCGGCGACGTCGTGCTGAGGAGCGCGAGCGCGCCCACCGGCCCGTGGAGCGGCCCTGCGGTGGTGGCCAGTTTCGCCGACTTCCCCGGCCTCTACGGCGGCTTCATGCACCCCTGGTCGTCGGGGCCCGACCTCTATATGGCGCTGTCGGAGTGGACTCCCTACAACGTCTACCTGATCCGCGTGCGGCTGAACCCGGACGCGACCATCACGAACCCGAACCTCGTCCGCGACCCGAGCTTCGAACGCCAGGCCACGGGAGAGGTCGCCGCGCCCTGGTCGCTGCGCGGCAACGGCGGCATCGACCAGGGCACCTGGTCCTTCACCGCCGACCGCAACGCCTTCGTCCGCTACAACCGCGGCTGGCATGACATCTACCAGGTCGTCCCGGTGACGCCCCACACGAACTACACCATGACCGGCTGGCTGCGCACCTCGCCCAACAACGACAACGGCTTCTTCGGCGTCCGCAGCCCGGGCGGCGCGCCGTTGGCCGAGCGAAACTTCCGCGCGCTCGGCAACTGGACCAGGCACACCGTCACCTTCAACAGCGGAAACCGCGGCTCGGTCGAGGTCTTCGCCGGGATCTGGACGGACAACGGCGACATGTGGCTCCAGCTCGACGACTTCGCCCTGGTGAAGTCCTGATCGATGTACGGGTCCGTACATCGATTGAGTAACACGCATTGACCTGTCACCCGAGGGGCGATAGGAAGCAGCAATCGATTTCTCAGCACATCAGGAGGAACCGTGACGTACGGCCAGTACGGCAGCAGCCTGCGCGACCTGCCGCGTCTGCGCTCGCACCGCCGCAGGAGGGTGTCGAGCTGGGACCGTTCGGGCGGCAACGACGACCGCGTCACGGTGGCGCCGGGGGAGACCGTCACCCTCGCCGACATCCGGGGCGCCGGTTCGGTCAACCACATCTGGATGACCGTGGCGCCCCGCGATCCCGGCACGCCGGAGTCCGGCGACCGCGACTTCCTCCGCAAGCTCGTCCTGCGCGTCTTCTGGGACGACAACGAGCACCCCAGCGTGCTCGTGCCGCTGGGGGACTTCTTCGGCATGGGCCACGCCCGCACCGCCAACTTCGTCTCGGCGCCGTTGCAGATGAGCCCGCAGGACGGCAAGGCCTTCAACTGCTGGTTCCACATGCCCTTCGGCAGCGGTGCCAGGTTCGAGCTGACCAGCGAGTGCGAGGAGGAGGTGCTCTGGTTCTACTACTACATCGACTACGACGAGTTCGACGAGCTGGGGGAGGGGCTGGGCCGCTTCCACGCCCAGTGGCGGCGCGAGACTCCCGCCGACGGGGTGGACCAGGGGGCGATGTCGAACGCCGAGTACCTGTTCGGCGGGAGCAACCTGGACGGGGCGGGCAACTATGTCATCCTCGAGGCCGAGGGCCGCGGCCACTACGTGGGCTGCGTCCTGAACGTCACCAACCTGCGCCGCACCTCCGACTGGAACTGGTACGGCGAGGGCGATGACATGATCTTCATCGACGGCGAGGCCTTCCCGCCGAGCCTGCACGGCACCGGGACCGAGGACTACTTCAACACCGCCTGGTGCCCGAGCCAGTCGTACCACGCCCCCTACCACGGCCTCACGCTGCCGGGCGGGGAGAACTGGTCGGGGCAGATCTCGATGTACCGCTTCCACGTCGAGGACCCGGTGCCCTTCACCACCTCGATCAAGGTGACCATCGAGCACGGTCACGCCAACCGCCGCCAGGACGACCTGTCCTCGGTCGCCTACTGGTACCAGGAGCTCCCGCACCAGCCGTTCACCCTCCCGCCAGTCGGCGCCCGGCTGCCCATCTTGTGATTTTCCTCTTAAGCCTCCAACTCCCCAGGCGACGTGTCATCTAAGGAGACGACGTGCGCACACAACTCATCCGGCTGATCGCGGCCGTGGCCGGCGCGACGGTGCTGGCCGCCGGCTGCGGGTCGGGCGCGAAGACACCGGCACAGGGCGGCAAGGCCGAGATCACGCTCTGGCAGCAGAAGTTCACCGACCAGGAGGACGCCTGGTACAAGAAGGCGGTCACGGCCTTCAACAAGGCCCAGGACAAGGTCGTACTCAAGCATGTGATCGTCCCGGCGGACACCTGGGACCAGAAGATGAAGGCCGCCCAGGCGGCAGGCAAGGCGCCGGACGTCTACACGGTGAACTACAGCAAGGTGCCCGGTTTCGCCCGCACCGGCGTGATCCAGGCGCTCGACCCGCTCATCCCGGCCGAGAAGTGGACCGGCCTGCAGGAGTCGGTGCTCGAATCGGTGCGGTACAAGGGCCAGAAGTACGCGTACCCGATGCTGGTGGAGCCGTCGGCCGTGCTGTTCTACCGCAAGGACCTGTTCACCCAGGCCGGGCTCGACCCCAACAGACCGCCGGCCACCTGGCAGGAGCTCATCGACCACGGCAAGAAGCTGACCACCAAGGACGTCGCGGGCGTCGTCACCGCGGCGAACCAGATCGACATGGCGTGGTCGACGTGGGGCCTGCAGTGGAACGCGGCCGGACACCTGCCGATCACCGACGACTGGTCCGCGCCGCAGGCCACCGACCCCAAGTACAAGCAGCTGCTGCAGGTCTACCAGACCCTCTACCAGGAGGGGATCATGCCCAAGCAGCCGCTGGCGCCGTACGCCGACGCCAATCCGCTGGGCCAGGGCAAGGCCGCGATGATGGTCTGCGGCTCCTGGGCGGCGAGCGTGCTGCTGCAGGACTACCCGAAGGTGGTCGGCAACATCGGCGTGGCGGCCCTGCCCTCCTTCGACGGCGACACCACCAAGCCCACCGCCACGCTCGGCGGCTGGACGCTGGTCGTCGACGCCAAGTCCAAGAACGCCCAGGCCGCCGCGGACTTCGCCTCCTGGCTGCTGGCCGGGGACACCACGCTGCTGGGCGAGTTCTTCAGGAACACCAAGTTCTCCAAGTACTCGCCGCGCGCGGCCGTCGCCGAGGCGATCGCCAAGGACCCGGCCGCGGCCGAGAACCCGTGGGCCAAGACGATCGAAGATCAGGTCGTGAAGTACGCCAAGGCGGAACCGGCCTATGACTGGGCCGTCAGCCTGGCCTTCGGCAAGGCCATCGAGAAGGCGCTGCAGGGCAAGGACATCGACCAGGCCCTGCAGGCGGCCGACGCCGAGATCAAGACTCTGATCGCCAAGAACGACCTGGCCGGACAGGGTTCCTGACCCTCGCAGCCCGCCGCCGGTCCGCGCCGGACCGGCGGCGGAGAAAGGAGTGCCCGTGGCTGTCACGTCACTGCGGGCCACGCGCGTCGGGGCCCGCGCCGGTGCCCGCCGCCGGCCGAGGCGGGAGAACCGGGCGGCCCTCATCATGCTGGCTCCCCTGCTGGGCCTGCTCGGCGTCTTCGTGGTCTGGCCGCTGTTCCACGCGGTCTACATCAGCTTCTTCACCTGGAGTTTCTACGACGCGGCCCTCTTCATCGGGCTCCAGAACTACCTCAACGTGCTCACCGACGAGGAGTTCGTCAACTCGGTGACGCGCGGCCTGCTCTTCTCCGCCATCGTCGTGCCCGTCCAGGTCACGGTCGCGTTCGTCTTCGCCAACCTGGTCAAGACGGTCAGTCGCCGGATGGCCTCCGTCATGAAGGTGACGATCTACGTCCCGGCCGTCATCTCCGAGGTGATCGCGGCCATCGTCTTCTCGCTCATCTACACCCACCGCGGCGGGCTGCTCAACTGGTTCCTCGACTTCTTCGGCATCGAGGCGATCCCCTGGCTCGGCGACACGGCCACCGCGCTGCCGGCGATCGCGGTTCCGGCGATCTGGATCGGCATGGGCGTGGCCTCCCTGATCATGCTGGCCGGCCTGCTCGACATCCCCGAGACCTACTACGAGTGCGCCTCGCTCGACGGAGCCGGCCCGTGGACCAAGATGTTCAGGATCACGCTGCCGCTCATGAAGAACGTCATCCTGTTCCTGCTGGTCACCGGCTTCGCGGCGTCGCTGCAGTTCCTCATCCTGCCGTTGCTGATGACCCAGGGTGGCCCGGTGAACTCCACCAACCTGCCGAACCTGTTCATCCTGCAGCACTTCAACACCGACCTGTACGTCGGCTACTCGATCGCCGCCGCGTTGCTGCTGTTCGGCGTGCTCGGCGCGGTGTCGGCGGTCATCTTCCGGCTGGTCAGATCAGAGAAGGCGATGGACGCATGAGACGCGCTCTCGGCTGGATCCTCCGGTACGGCACGGCCGCGGTCTTCATCGTCGCCGCGCTGTTCCCGCTGACCTGGCTCGCGATGGCCGGATTCAAGGCCAAAACCGAGGTCGTTGCCACCCCGTTCCAGTTCTTCCCCGAGATGTGGCGCTGGGACAACTACGCCCAGTTGCTGGCCGACGAGGCGTTCCTGCACTCGCTGGGAGTGACGCTCGTCGGCGCCACCCTGTTCGCGGCGCTGAGCCTGGTGGTCAACGCGCTGGGCGCCTACGCCTTCGCCCGGCTGGAGTTCGCCTTCAAGCGCACGATCTGGGTCATCGTGCTCACCACGATGTTCATCCCGGGCATCGCGATCATGTTGACCTCCTTCATCGTGGTGACCGAGCTGGGCATGCTGGACAGCATGGCGGTGCTGGTGGTCCCCGGCGCGGCCGCGGCCGTGCAGGTCTTCTTCCTGCGCCAGTTCTTCCTGTCCGTCCCGACGGCGCTGGAAGAGGCCGCCCAGCTCGACGGGGCGGGGCCGTGGCGGATCTTCCGCCACATCTTCATCCCGCTCTCGAAGGGCGCGTTCGTGGTGGTCGGGGCCACCTCGTTCCTGCTGTTCTGGAACTCCTACATCTGGCCGGTGCTGACCATCACCGACCCGGAGCTGTACCCGATCCAGCAGTACCTGGCGACCTTCCGCTCCGAGCGGACCAGCGAGCACGGTCTGCTCATGGCCGGTTCCACGCTGGCCGCCCTGCCCGTCATCGTCCTGTTCCTGATCTTCCAGCGGCACATCATCCGCGGCGTGCGCCTTTCGGGGCTCAAGTGAACGCCGGCTTCAGCAACGCCCGGCCCATCCCGCACGAGGAGGGCAGGCACGTGGCCATGCCCCTGGGCGGGATCGGCACCGGCAATCTCGCGATCTGCGCCGACGGCGGGTTGCGCCAGTGGCAGCTGCAGAACTCCGGCAACCATCGCGGCGTCCTGCCGCACACCTTCTTCGCGCTGCGCGTCAGCACATGGGAGCCGCCCGCGAACGAGCTGTTCGTCCTGCAGGCGCGGGCTCCGGAGGCCCCGGCCACGCCGCTGGTGAACGACGACCACGTGCCCGCCTGGCAGCTCGAACTGCTGCGCGCGCATCAGGGAGTGAGCGGCACGACCTTCCGCGGCATCTATCCCTTCGCCCACCTGGAATATCACGGGCTGCCCGTCGAGGTCGGGCTGGAGGCGTTCAACCCGCTGATCCCGCTCGACGTGGACGACAGCTCGCTCCCGGCCGCGCTCTTCACCTTCACGATCACCAACTCCGGACCGCTGCCCGCGCAGGTGTGGCTGGCGGCAGCCGTACAGAACCCGGTCGGGCACGACGGGACCACCCCGATCGACGGCGTGCGCGCGCTCGGCTACGGCGGCAACAGCAACCGGGTGCGCCGCGCGAGCGGGTGGACCTCGCTGGTCATGGAGAACCCGGTGATCGACCCGGCGGCCCCCGGCGCCGGGCAGGCGGTGCTGACCGTGGACGCGGCCGACGCGGCGGTGCTGCCGCAGTGGACGCATCCCGACGAGTTCCTCGCCTTCCTGGCCGGGCGCGCGGTCTACGGGGACGCGGAGCGGGTACGGCACGCGTCCTGGCAGGCGGACTACCAGGCCAGCGGGCCGCAGCGGGGGTTCGGGCCGAGCCCGGCGGGCCAGACGTGGAACGGCGGCGTGGTCGCTCCGATGGTCCTGCAGCCCGGCGAAACCCGCGACATCCGGCTCTGCCTGGCGTGGTACTTCCCGAACCGCTACGCGGACTTCGTGCCGTTCGGCCCGCCGAATCCGCAGTGGGGGCCGACCAGGTTCTGGCTCGGCAACGCGTACGCCACCCGCTTCGCCGACGCCCTCGACGTGACGGCCCACGTGTGCGACAGATGGACCGAGCTCCGTGACACCTCCCTGCGCTGGGTGGACACCCTCGCCGACAGCAGCCTGCCGCGGACGGCGGTCGAGCATCTGGCCGCGCAGGCGGCGATCCTGCGCAGCCCCTCCTGCTTCCGCGCGGCCGACGGGGCGTTCTTCGGCTTCGAAGGAGTGCTCGGCGCCTCGACCGTGATGTGGTCGGGCGACGTCGGCGGCTCCTGCCCGCTCAACTGCACCCACGTCTGGAACTACGCGCAGGCGGTGGCCAAGCTCTTCCCGTCGCTGGAGCGGAGCATGCGCGCCACCGAGTTCGAGGTCATGCAGGCGCCGGAGGGATACCTGCCGCACCGGGTGATCGCGCCCACCTACCTGCGCCAGCTCTGGGACCTGCCCATCGGAGGCCCGGCCGAGCCCGCGCTCGACGGCATGCTCGGCGCGGTGCTGAAGACCTACCGCGAGGTACGGCACGGCGCCGCGCTGGAGCCGTACTGGCCCGGCGTGAAGCGCCTGCTGGCGCACATCCGGGTGACATGGGACCCCGAGGGCGACGGGCTGCTGCACGGCGTGCAGCCTTCCACGCACGACATCGACCTGTGCGGGCTCAATCCGTTCATGGGCACGCTCTGGCTGGCGGTGCTGCGGGCCGCCGAGGAGATGGCGATCCTGGCCGGGGAGCCGGGTCTGGCCGCGGAGCTGCGCGAGCTGTTCGTCCGGGGCAGCGCCCGCTACGACCAGGCGCTCTTCAACGGTTCGTACTATGTGCAGATTCTGGAGGAAGGCGACTCGGCCGAGTTCCAGTGGCTCGAAGGCTGCCTGGCCGACCAGCTCATCGGCCAATGGTGGGCGCACCAGCTCGGCCTCGGTTACCTGTTGCCTCGCGAGCACGTCGTCTCGGCTCTCCGCGCGATCGTCGGGCACAACCTGCGCAAGGGCTTTCGCGACTTCGACCACCCCTACCGGGTCTTCGCCGACGAGGACGACACCGGGCTGCTCATGTGCACCTGGCCGCTCGGCGGGCGGCCCGCCGTGCCCACCCGCTACTGCGACGAGGTGTGGACCGGCAGTGAGTACCAGGTCGCGGCGCACTGCCTCTGGGAGGGGCTGGAGGACGAGGCGCGGGCGATCCTCGACGGGCTGTGGCGCCGCTACGACGGGACGCGGCGTAACCCCTACAACCAGATCGAGTGCGGCGACCACTACGTGCGCGCCATGGCCGGCTGGTCGGTGCTCGACGCCCTGGCGGGAGCCTCCTATGACGCCGCCGGCATGCGGCTCACCCTGGCGCCTCGCGAGCACGGTCGATGGCCGCTGCTCCTCCCGACGGGATGGGGGACCCTCGTCCGGGACGCCGACGGCGCCCGCGTGGTCGGCGCGCGAGGGGAGCTGAAGATCGACGAGATCGTCAGTCTCTGAGCTGCCTTGTCGAGCACGCGAACGCGGCCCCTGCTCTTGACCGGCAGCCGAGAACGGCCTAAACGCGCGCCTTGAGCGGAACGCCTCGGCGATCTCCGGCTCGGCGCGCAGCGCGCCCACCGCGAGCTGGAACGCTCCCGGGGCGAAGACCGGCCCGTCCGGATCGGTCAGTGCGAAGGCCTGTTCCTCGGTGAGCCAGTAGTTTCCCGTCTCCGGCGCGTACTCCACGTAGCCCCCGGCCGCCTGGCCGCGCAGCCACTCATCGACGTACCGCGGTGCCGTGCCGGTCCGTTCGGCGAGCTCGTGTGGTCGCAGCGGTCCGTCGGCGAGGGCCCGATACAGCCCGAGGCGGTCCCCGATCACGATGTTGCCGGCCGCCATCGTCGCCCCCGAGCACGCGCCCGTGCCGGAACCGCATGCCAGACTGGGAGAAGTGGGCAGGATGATCCTGGAGCGCGAAGATGAGCTGGCCGCGCTGGGCAGCGCCGCCCGCGATGCCGGCGACGGAACCGGCACCGGGGTCCTCATCTCCGGCGAAGCCGGGATCGGGAAGTCGAGCCTGGTCGAGGCCATCCGGCGGGTGCTGCCGGCAGAGGGCCGGCTCCTCGTCGGCTACTGCGACGACCTGGCGACGCCGCGCGTACTCGGACCGTTACGGGATCTGATCGGCAGCGTCGGTACGGCGCTGACCCGGGCACTGGAAAGCGGCGACCGGGGCGAGGTGCTGGAGGCCCTGCGCGACGAGCTCGGCCGGGCTAACCACCCGACGGTGCTCGCCATCGAGGATGTGCACTGGGCCGACGAGGCGACCTTCGACGTGCTGCGGTACCTGGTCCGCCGGGCGGCGCAACTGCCGCTGGTCCTGGTGCTGACCTACCGCGACGACGAGCTGGGCACCGGCCATCCGCTGCGGCAGCTGCTCGGACTGGCCTCTCGGGTGGGGCGGGTGCGCCGGCTGCGCCTGGCCCGGCTCACCGCGGCCGCGGTACGTCGGCTGAGCGCCGCCGCGGACGTCGACGGGGACGTCGATGCGGACGAGGTCTTCGCGATAACCTCCGGCAACCCGTACTTCGTCACCGAGGTGCTGGCCGCCGGCGACGCGACGGCGGTGCCGTTGACGATCGCGGACGCCGTCCAGGCCCGGGTGGCGCATCTCGACCCGGCCACGCTGGAGATCCTCGAACGGCTCGCCGTCGTACCGTCGGCCGTGCGGCGCTGGCTCGTCGAGGCGCTCGTACCGGCGGGCCCGGCCGCACTCGCCCCGGCCGAGCAGCGCGGCCTGCTCGCTGTCACGCCGAGCCGGGTGACCTTCCGCCACGAACTCACCCGCCGCGCGGTGGTGGACTCGATGCCGGCGGCGCGCCGGATGGCGGCGAACCGCAGCGTGCTCGCCGCGCTCCTGTCCAGGCCGGGGACCGACGTGTCCCGGGTGGTGCATCACGCGGCGCAGGCGGGCGACACCGGCATCATCCTCCAATACGGGCCGATTGCCGCCCGGGAGGCGTCTGCGGCCGGGGCGCACCGGGAAGCGGCGGCCCATCTGCGTCTGGTGCTCGACCAGCACCCGATCCTCGAGCCGCGAGCCGAGGCGGAGCTGTGGGAGGGCTTCGCCATCGAGAGCTACACCATCGACGCTCCGGCCGCCGACGCGCTGGCGGCCCAGCGGCGGGCGGTCGAGCTGCGGCGCGGTGACGACCCGCGTGCCTGCGGGGCTTCCTTGCGCTGGCTCTCGCGCATCTGCTGGTGGGCCGGGGATCCGGACGGGGCGAACGCGGCAGCCGACGAGGCGATCGCCGTCCTCACCGCCGCGGGCGACGACGACCTGCTGGCGATGGCGCTCAGCGGCAAGGCGCAGCTGCACGCGCTGGCGGGGCACGACGCCGAGGCCATCGTCGTGGCCGAGCGGGCCATCGCGCTCGGCAGGGACACGCCCGCGACCCTGTCACACGCGCTCAACAATCTCGCCATGGCGCTCTGGCAGATCGGCGACGCGCGCGCACGCTCCACCATGGAGGAGAGCCTGCGGATCGCGCTCGCCGCCGACGAGCCGGAGCACGCCTGCCGGGCCTATGTGAATCTCGTCCTGTACGACCTGGAGCTGCTGCGTCTCGGCGACGCCAGGAGGCTCCTCACCGAGGGCATCGAGTTCGCCGAACGCTCTGATTTCGTGATGTTCTCCCGGTACCTGCAGGTGGCCTTGGGGGCGCTGCATTTCGCGACCGCGGACTGGGACCAGGTCGAGCCGGCCGCGGCGTACGCGCTCGACAGCTCCCCGCCGGTGCGATGCGCCGCGGTGACCCTGATCGGCCGTACCCGCCTGCGCCGCGGCGAGCCCGGCGCGGTGGAGACGCTGCGTGAGGCGTGGCGGATCGCGGTGCCCATGCGCGAGTGCCAGTGGATCGCTCCGGCCGCCGCGGCGCTGGCCGAGGCGGCCATGCTCGGCGGCGACGCCGGTGCCGCCGTCGCCGAGCTGACCGAGGCGTACGAGCTGGCCCGCCGGTTCGGCACGGTCGCCGACCGGGCGGAGCTGGCGTACTGGCTGGGCCGGGCGGGCCGGCCCGTCGGCGGGAACCGACTGGACCATCCGTACGCGCTGCTCGCCGACGGCCGGTGGCGGGAGGCGGCCGAGGCGTGGCGCGCGGCCGGCTGCCGGTACGAGTACGCGGCGGCCCTGGCCGAGAGCCCCGAGACAGACGACCAACTAGCCGCTCTCGCCCTGCTCGACGGGCTCGGGGCCGAGCCGCTGGCCCGGTTGGTCCGGGCGCGCCTGAGGAGCCTCGGTGTGGCCCGGATCCCGCGCGGTCCGGCACCCGCGACCCGGGTCAACCCGGCCGGGCTGACCGAACGCCAGAGCGAGGTCGTCCAGCTCCTCGCCCTGGGCATGACCAACGCCGAGATCGCCGGTCAGCTCGTCCTCTCGGTGCGCACCGTGGACAGTCACGTCGCGGCGGCGCTGGAGAAGCTGGGCGCCCGTACCCGCAAGGAGGCAGTGGCACGGGCCCGCGACCTGGGGATCCTCCAGTGATCGAGCTGACGTGGCGTGGCTGCGCGGGCCACACGTGTCAGCGGTCCTGGCCAAGCTCGGCGTCCGGACCAGGCGGGACGCCGCCCATGGGAAGAGATGGGCAGCCTCCGCAGTGCATCTAGGCATCCGCTACCGACGTCCGCACCTGTCCGCCGGACGCAGACTCGCTGGTGAAAGGGAGCGTGAGCACTTCCAGACAGGAGCAATTCGATGCCCCGAGAGGTCATCTCCACGCCCG
Organism: Nonomuraea sp. LPB2021202275-12-8; assembly: GCF_037044575.1. NCBI lineage: Bacteria > Bacillati > Actinomycetota > Actinomycetes > Streptosporangiales > Streptosporangiaceae > Nonomuraea > Nonomuraea sp. LPB2021202275-12-8. Next base: position 46,901 of record NZ_JBAHWD010000047.1, read on the forward strand.
AGGCGCCGGAGTACCCCAGCTACAGCCAGGCGGTGAAGGCGGGCGACACGATCTACGTCGCCGGAACGGTCGGAGTCGATGTGGCGACCGGTGAGCTGGCAGGGCCCACCATCCAGGAGCAGACCCGCCAGTCGTTGCTCAACTGCCAGGCAATCCTGCGCGCCGGCGGCGCGGAGCTGAGCGACGCCGTCATGGTCCATACCTTGCTCCTGCGGCCCGCTGACGCCGACGGCGTCAACGAGGTCTTCGACGAGTTCTTCCCGAACGTGCGGCCGCCGCGCTGCGTGAGCAGGCTGGGTGTCGATCGGCCGGGGATTCTGGTGTCGATTGCCATGGTGGCCGTCACAGACTGATCGCCGGGCCCGGCCCCAGCGTTCGCCGCAGCCCCAGGACATCGCCGACCGGCCGGACGCGCCACGGCAAGGCCGCCTTGTGGTGTCCCGCGAGCGCCCCCGAAGAGTGATCCTTTTCCATCGCACGGTCCAGCCCGGAAGTCTATCGGGGGGTTTGACGGGCTGAGGCAGGCCGTGCTGCGGCGATCTTACGATCTCCACTTGTCTTTACGCGGAGGATGTCATGGGTTTCGTCGAACCGGTGCGGTCGCGGCTCGGGCGGATCGGGGTGTGGTTGCATGTGGCAGTTCTGTGGTCGGCCCCCATCGAGGAGCGCGCCCGGCTCGTTCGGAGGATCGAGGCGGCCAGGTATCGATCCCTCCGGATCGGCGAGACGCCCGGCGGCACGGACGTGTTCGCGTAGCTGGGCATCCTGCTGGCCGACACGGATCGACTCGTCTTCGGCACCGGGATCGCGAACGTCTGGGCACGTCCGGCGGTGACCGCCCGCGCCGCCGCCGAGACGTACCCGGACCGGCTCGTGGTCGGACTCGGCGTACGAGGCGGCCATCGCCACTCACGTCAACGCGCATCTCAAGGCGGGGGCCGATCACGTGCTCGTTCATCCGGTCGGGGAGGAGCTGGGCGACGTCGTCGATCACCTGGAACGCCTGGCGCCGGCCCTGCTCGCGTGACGTACGGCCCGCGCTTCCGGCAAGGGCGCGGGCCGTACAAGACAGACGTCAGACGTCCAACTCGAACCGGGCTCGCTGCTGCCATTGATCACATGGCCATGTGCTGCCCCAGCGGGAAGGCGGAGACGGTGTGCCAGGAGCCGGGCTCCAGCGATCCGCTGATGAGCTGGACCGCCTCGACTGCCGCCTGGATCGGCAGGTAAGTGGACACGATGGCGGCGGCCTGATCAAGCAGGTGCTTGGGGGCGTCGTGTCCGATGGTCAGATGCGGCACGGTGTCGGCGTAGGCACCCTCGTAGGGCGGTGTCTCTGGGAAGCGTTGCCACACTGCGGCGGTGAGGCTGCGAAATACGTGGTTCGGTCGCGGAGCAAGCCATGCGACCGATTCACCGAACCAGTCGACGTGGGTGAAAGTGACGTCGAACCGGGGCACGCCCGCGATCGTGCCGGCGAGGGCGGTGAGCACCTGGGGGGTGATCTGCTCAGGTGGGAGGAAAGGGTAGAGCACCGTTACGTGAGCCGGCACTCCCCAAGCAGCCGCCGCGTCGAGCGCCGCCCGAAAGGGGCGACCGCCTCCTCGGCCTCGGGTACGGGAACGATGAGAGCGGTCTGAGTCGGCTTCATGACCTCAGTCTCCAGCCTCCGGGCAAGGTGATCCATTGGATATGTCGCCGAATGAACTGCTGTGCATGTCCTGCGCGCCGCCGACCGGGTTGAACTCGACAGGTAAGGCCTGTATTGCCCTCGCGGGACTGGTAGGCGGTGGTCAGGAGTCGCACGATCGACATATGTCGGATAAGCCACGTATGACCCGTCCCACGCTGGAGGTGATCAGGATCTTCCTCGCTGAACCCGAGCGGGAGCTCTATGGCTTGGAGCTGCGGGCGGCGACTGGACTGGCGAACGGGACACTCTATCCACGACTCGCGCAGCTCGAACAATATGGGTGGCTGGAAAGCCGGTGGGAGTACGCCGAATCGGACGAACGGGCTGGACGCCCGCCCCGCAGGTACTACCGGCTCACCAGGGAGGGTGCCGTGCGCGCCCGCGAGGAAGCCGAACGGGCCGGCCGTGCCCGCCGGAGGGACGGTATCCGCGCCAGCCCCGGAACGCAGGGAGCGTGATCGTGGACACTCTGATCGCACCCCTGCTGAATCAGCTCGCCGATCGCCTGAGCAGCGACGACCTGAGGCTCGTCGAGCTCGCCTACGAACGCGCCGCGGAGCGGCATGAGGGGCGGTGCCGGTACAGCGGCGACCCCTACATCACCCATCCCGTCGAAGTCGCGTCGCTGGTCGCGGCGGCAAGCGACGACACCGCGACGATATGCGCAGCCCTACTACATGACGTCGTCAACGACGGGCCGGGCTACGACCTCGGCCTTCTCGGCGCCGAGTTCGGCCCCGAGATCAGGGGACTCGTGGCGGGCGTCACCGCTCTGGACCAAGAAGGTCCGGTACCGGCCGACGACCGGATCGTGCTCCTCAAACTCTTCCACCGCCTGCACAACATGCGGACGATCGAGCACCTGGCACCGGACAAGCAGCGCCTGAAGTCCCTCGCCCACGCCCGGCTCGCCCCAGGACCAGGCTTCACCGCGGTGCGCGCGGCGTCCTTGATCCTGCCCGCGTCGGCCCGGAGACGCTACCTCCACGAGTGGTCGGCCGAGCTTGCAGCACTGCCCACCGGCCGCCGTGCCTACATCCTCGAATTGCTCCGTGGCGTTGCTTCAGCGTCCGCGCAGGATCGCCACGCCGTCGCCCGACAGCTCGTCGTGGTAGCTGCCGCGCCCGGTCATCGCCATGGTCAGTGCCAGCGTCGACCCGGTCACCGAAGGCCCGGAGCCGCGGGCGAACGGCCCGTCGTCGGCGGCCAGCCGCAGGCCGCGCACCCGCCCCTTGGCCAGGACGACCTGGTCGGAGCCCACGTAGTACTCGGCCAGGCGGGTGAGCGTGGCGATCGGGTAGTCGCGGCGGATGCCCAGGGGACGGCGGATGTCCTCGCCGTGGACCACCGTCTCGCCCAGCATGGCCACCACGGGCAGTGGCGGCTTGGTCCTGCTCGTCACGGCCCCGCGGAACCTCTCCAGCGTCTCGGCCGGCGACGCCCCCAGCTGCTCGGCCAGCCGCATCACCACCTGCCGGTCGAAGTCGAACCGGCAGCGCACCACGCCCGCCAGCCACCGCACGGCGTTGAGGCGGGCGGCCGCGGTCAGGTGGGCCAGCACCTCGCGCACGGTCAGGCCCTGGCAGAGGGACGGCGTCGCCCACTGCCCGTCCGTCAGCGTCGCGAGATCGGCGGCCAGGGCCGCCCGCTCGGCGTGGATCAGCGCCCAAAGCCCGGAATCTGTCATGTCAGAGCACCTCCTGTCGTTGACAGTAGGACTGCGGCCATGATGCAGAATCGTCGCCTGTGACGGAAAACACCGATCTGGCGCAGGCCCGAGCCGGGAACGACGCGGCGTTCACCCGCCTCGTCCAGCCGCTCCAGCGCGAGCTGCACGCCCACTGCTACCGCATGCTCGGCTCCGTACACGACGCCGACGACGCCCTGCAGGAGGCGCTCCTCCGGGCCTGGCGCGGCCTGCCCCGCTTCGAGGGCCGCTCGACCCTGCGTTCCTGGCTCTACACGGTGGCCACCAGGACGTGCCTGGACCTGGTGAAGACCCGCGACAGGCGCGCCCTGCCCGTCGACCTCGGCCCGTCGAGCGACCACGCGGTGCTCGACGCCGCTCCGGTGACCGAGCAGCCCTGGCTGGGCCCGTACCACGACGTCGGGCTGGACTACGAGCAGCGTGAGGCCGTCGAGCTCGCCTTCGTCGCGGCCCTGCAGCACCTGCCGGGCAACCAGCGTGCCGCCCTGCTGCTGTTCGACGTGCTGGGATTCTCGGCCGCCGAGATCGCCGCCATGATGGACGCCTCCACCACCTCCGTGAACTCCGCCCTGGCCCGAGCTCGCAGGGGCGTCGCCGACCGGGTCCCCGGCCCCAGCCAGCAGCGGACCCTGCGGACCCTCGGCGACGCCCGCGTCCGGGAGCTGGTCACGGGCTTCGCCACCGCGCTCGAGCGCGGCGACGCCGACGCTCTGGTGGCGCTGCTCACCGCCGACGTGACCTGGTCGATGCCGCCTCTGGCGCAGTGGTACGGCGGGCTGCCCGCGGTCACCGAGTTCGCGGTCGAGGTTCCGCTGACCCGGTGTCCCAGCTGGCGTCACTTGTCCACCACCGCCAACGGCCAGCCCGCCGTGGCCTTCTACCTGGGCGGATCCGCCGAAGGGCCGCACGAGGCGTGGTCGATCACGGTGTTCGGGCTGCGCGGGGAGCTCATCGCCGAGATCACCTCGTTCCTCGGCCCCGGCCACTTCCCGGCCTTCGGCCTGCCCTCCGAGCTCCCCTGATCACGGCGGCCTGCGCCGGCCGCATGACTGCGAAGCGGGCCGAGAGCGTCGGCCGCTGGCGACAGCGACAAGCCGCCTCCCGGCCCGAGATGCTGCGCACCTCTTCATGAACGCATATCGGGCTTTGTGGCAATACAGGAGCGTGCGTACATGGATGAGCTGGATCGCCGTCGTACCGTTCGCCGGGTGGGCGCTGGTGCGGCTGAGCGGGTTCGAGCCGGACTGGCCATGGGTACCGGTGGTGGCCTACACGCCCTACGCGGCGGCCGGGGCGGTGGTGAGCGGGGCGCTGGCGTGGGTGCTGAGACGGCGGGCGGCGGGCATGGTGGGGGTCGCGGCCGTGGTGGCGCTGGGGCTCGCCGTCGTGCCCCGGGCCTTCGCCGACGGCAATCCGGCCGCGGAAGGACCGGTGTTGCGGGTACTGGCGGCCAACCTGATGGTGGGCCAGGCGGACACATCCCAGCTGATGGCCCTGGTCGATGAGGTGCGGCCGGACGTGCTGACGTTGCAGGAGCTCACGCCGGACTCGATGCGGCGGCTGGAGGAGGCGGGCCTGCGAGCAACGTTGCCGCATGCCGTCACGCGGCCGTCGCCGGGGGTCGGCGGGTCCGCCGTGTACGCGCGGCATCCGCTGACGGCCGGCGAGACGATCAAGGTGGGCGCGTTCGGGCAGGCCAGGGCGTGGCTCGCGCATCCCGGCGGGGCCCGCGTGGAGATCGTCTCCGTGCACCCGTGCGCGCCCAGCCGGACCGGCCGGCAACCGTGCTGGCAGGGCGGTCTCGACGCGCTGCCGCGCGGCGGCGGGGAGTTGCGCCTGCTGGCGGGGGACTTCAACGCCACGCTCGACCACCTGCCGATGCGTGAGCTGCTGGCGTCCGGCTATCGGGACGCGGCCGACGTCATGGGGCGCGGATTCACGGCGACCTGGCCGCAGGCGCTAGGCCGCACGTTGCGGGAGCCCGGCGTGACGATCGACCACGTGCTGGCGGATTCGCGGATGGCCGTGCGGGACTTCCGCGTGCTGGACCTGCGGCACACCGATCATCGGCCGGTGTTCGCCGAGGTCAGGCTCCCGTGATGGGGACACTGGGCCCCGTCGTCCACTGTGCCGCGGTCAGCGCGGTTGGCGTAGTCCTGCGATGAGGAGGCCGACCAGCCGCCGCGCGTCGTAGCGGGGATCGTTGTCCGCGCCGATGCAGAGGTTCCCGACGCCGCGCATGAGTTCGAGCGCGTTGAGGTCCGAGCGGATCTCGCCGGAGGCGGCGGCAGCGTCGAGGAGTCGGGTGCACACGGGCAGGAGGCGGTCGATGAAGTAGGCGTGCAAGGTGTCGAAGCCGGCGTTGTCGGATTGCAGCACGGCGGCGAGTCCGTGCTTGGTGACCAGGAAGTCGACGAAGAGGTCGATCCATCGCCCCAGTGCGGCGTAAGGACTCGCGACGCTCGCCAGCAGGGCTGGACCGGCCTCGGCGCAGGCCTCGACCTGGTGCCGGTAGACGGCGATGATCAGATCTGCTCGGGTCGGGAAGTGGCGGTAGATCGTGGCCACCCCGACTCCCGCCCTGGCCGCGATGTCGCGCACCGGCGCCTCGACGCCCGAGGTCACGAAGACGGCGGCGGCGGCGTCGAGCAGCGTCCTCTCGTTGCGCCGGGCGTCGGCCCGCTTACGCGGGGCAGCACGCCCCACGCCTCCGTCGTCGTTCACTGCGCGCTTCCCTTCCATGCCGACTTGCGAAACGGAACAACGTTCCCTATTGTAATGGGAACCAGATTCCGTTTACCCATGATGCCAGAGCGCCGGTCGACGGCCAAGCTGCACGTCGCCTCCACGTTCACGCATCGCACCGGCGTGCGGTCAGCCGTGATGAGCGCCGGAAATCGTACATTCGGAAACCCGTTCCGTTTACCTCTTTGGCGGCGCCCCAGTCGGCGCGGCCGGTGTCGAAAGGACCAACGCCCCAATGCCGCACGCCACCCGGCCCCGCTTCGGGACCATGACCGCCCCGTCACAGGTCGACTACCACGACGTCCTGCGGGTCTGGCGCGAGGCAGACATGATCCCGGAGATCGAACACGCGTGGCTGTTCGATCACCTCCTGCCCATTTTCGGCAACCCCAAGCCCGTCCAGCGCCCCCACCCGCCGATCCTCATCGGCGGATGCTCGTCCGCGACGCTGCGCGTGGTCGCCGAGCACGCCGACCTGTGGAACATTCCCGGCGGCGACATCGACGACGTCGTCAGCCGCAGCGCGCTGCTGGACCGCTACTGCACCGAGATCGGCCGGGACCCCGCCTCGATCATCCGCTCGATCCACCTGCCCGTCTCCTACGACCAGCCCGGCACCACCCGGGACGCGATCGGCGAAGCGATCGACGCCGGCTTCCGGCACATCGTCCTCGGGCTGTCGGCGCCCTACCCCGCAGGCGTCGCACGGTGGGTCACCGACGAGCTCATCACCGAAAATCGCTGAAGGAGAATCCATTCATGATCGAAACAGACAAGGCGATCACGGACCTGGCCGTCAGTGCGCCCACTCCGGTCGTCTCGGTGCAGCCGGTCATCCTGCCCGCCCCGGGCCGCGGCGACGATCTCCAGGTCCGCGTGTCCGCCCCGGCGACCGGCAGCGACCTGCCCATCATCGTCTTCTCGCACGGCTTCGGCTCGTCGATGAACGGCTACGCCCCGCTGGCGGACCACTGGGCCGCTCAAGGCTTCGTGGTCCTGCAGCCCACCCACCTCGACTCCAGAACGCTCGGCCTCCCGCCCGAGGACCCTCGTACGCCGCAGATCTGGCGCATCCGCATCGAGGACCTCAAGCGCGTCCTGGACAGGCTCGACATTCTGGAAGCCTCCGCGCCGGGCCTCGGCGGGCGCCTCGACCGCGGCCGCATCGCCGTGGCCGGCCACTCCTGGGGAGCCCAGAGCGCGAGCGCGCTGCTGGGCGCGCGCGTCCTGGACGCCGACGGCGTTCCCGGCGAGGACATGTCCGACCCCCGCGTCAAGGCGGGCGTGCTGCTCGCCCTGACCGGCCTGGGCGACGATCTGACCCCCTTCGCGGCCGGGCATTTCCCCTTCATGAAGCCGTTCTTCGACAACATGACCACCCCGGCTCTCATCGTCGCGGGGGACCACGACCAGTCCGCGCTGTCGACCCGTGGGCCGGACTGGTTCACGGACCCCTACGTCTACAGTCCCGGGAGCAAGAGCCTGCTCACGCTGTTCGGGGCAGAGCACTCGCTCGGCGGCATCCCCGGGTACGAGGCCGCCGAAACCACGGACGAGGACCCCGCACGCGTCGCGCTGATCCAGCGGCTCACCTCCGCCTTCCTGCGCAGCGCCCTCTACTCCGAAGACGCCGGCTGGAAGACGGCGGCCACCGCACTGGAAGAGGACCCCAGCCCACTGGGGAAGCTGCAGAGCAAGTAAGCCGGCCTCGCCAGGACCCGAGCCCCCGCTCCGCACATGCGCCCTTGCAGCCATCTAGCGAAGCGACCGGAGGCCCGCGCGAACCTCCTGTACGAAGAGGTCCGGCTGCTCCCACGCGGGGAAGTGTCCGCCCTTGTCGAGCTTGTTGTAGTGGATCAGGTTCGGGTACGCCCGCTCCGCCCACGCGACCGCGATGCCTCGGGGGCGTCGCCGTCCTGCGCAATCGTGGATGGCCGGCGAGGCGGGGTCGCTGACGAGTGCTGGACAACGCGGCCAGCCGGGACGTCGGGCGCTTGTCCGTCGCGTTCGGACTACGGGAGGGCGACGCGCTGAATCGGTTCCTCGTAGGCCTGGCCATGCTCGGTCTGCTGGCCGGCGCCGCGGAGGAGCAGCCGCTGGCTGTGACTTGGATTTCTTGACGGCGTGATTCTTTGAAAGCTTTCCGTCGTGATTTTCGATCTTGTCTCTCGGGGGAGGGGAGATGAGTGCGTGAAGGCCGTTGCCCGGCGGGGCAACGGCCTTCACCGTTCCGATGCGGGTGGAGGTGTTGTGACCCGCAAGCGATGACCGTCACAAGGATGTGGTTTGCACAGCGATCTCCTTGGCGGGGTCCTGGTCGGCCGGGTCGGCTTGCGGGCGCGCGCTGCGCAGTGCGGTCTCGACGCGGCGATTGCTGGTCATGGTCGCGGTGACGGCGGTCATGGTGAGGAGGAGGCCGGCGGCGGCGTAGAGCGGGGTGCGCAGGTCGTAGGTGGTGGCCAGCCAGCCGCCGAGGAAGGCGCCGAACGGGGCGGCGCACATGGCGAGCATGCGGGAGGTGGAGGCGACGCGGCCCATCAGGTGGGCCGGGACGATGGCCTGTCGGAGAGAGGGGCCGAGCACCATCGTGGCGCCCATGCCCGCCCCGCAGACGGCGAGCGCGAGCCCGGCCACGTACGGGTTCGGGGCGGAGGCGAGCCCCAGAATGGCGAGGCCCTCGATTGCGGCGGTGCAGGTCAGCGCAGTGCCGGTGCCCAGGCGCCGGCCGAGGAAGGAGGCGATGCCCGCGCCGAGCAGGCCGCCGGTGGCCTCGGCGGTGAGGAGCAGGCCGAAGCCGAAGGCGCCGACGCCGAGATGTTCGCGGGCGAACAGGGCCAGGACGGTCTCCACGGCGAGGAAAGCGACGTTCCCGACCGCCGGACGGAGCGCGAGCCCGAGCAGCAGCCGGTCCTGGAAGACGTAGGAGGCCCCGGCCCGCGCCTGCCGGAGCAGCGACTCGCGGGCGCCTGCGGCCGGGCGCGGCACGGCGGGCAGCGACCGGACGAGCAGTGCGGACAGCGCGAACGACGCCGCGTCGGCGAGCAGCGGAACCGAACGTCCGAGCGCGAGCAGCGCACTGCCTACAGGTGGCCCGGCGAAGCCGGACGCTGCGGTCTGGGCGCCGCGCAGGCGAGCGTTGGCGCGTTCCAGCTGGGCGGGGTCGCGGCCGAGCAGATCCGGCAGGTACGCCGTGGCGGCCGTGTCGAAGAACAGCCCTCCGAGGGCGAGCAGGAACGCGAGGGCCGCCAGCAGCGGGATGCTCAGCACGTCGAGCGCCGCCGCCGCAGCGGGTATGGCGAGCAGCGCCGCACGCGCGGCGTCCGTGACCCACATCGTGCGGCGGCGGTCCCAGCGGTCCACCAGAGCACCGCCGAGCACTCCGAACAGCAGCCAGGGCAGCGTCCCGGCGGCCGTGACGACGGCCAGCGCCATCGGATCCCGGGTCAACGTCAATGCCAGCAGCGGCAGTGCGGCATGCGTCACGCCGTCACCGAGCGAGGACACCGTCTGCGCGGTCCACAGTCGCCCGAACCCGGCCGGCAGCTTCACCACGTCGTTCGTCAGTTTTTGGGTCATTTGGCGTCTCCCTCGACCTGCTGGCGCGGAGCCGGCCGGAATAGCGCGAAGACCAGCGACACGTCGGGAAGCGATGGATCAGACAGCGTCCGGTACTCATCCGCCAGTGCCTGCAGGCGCGCCCCCAGCTCCGTGAACTGCTCCTCGGTGAGTCGCAGATGCGCCATTCGTACGTGCCTCTCGCCATCCATCGGCGACGACTCCAGGTCCGCCACCGCATTCCGCAGCAGCACGTCCGGCTGCCCCGGCCCTGGATCCGGCAGCTCGATCGACCGCGCGGCCATCGCGTAGTACCGCTCGGTGACCCCTCTCACTTTCCGCGTCCGCACCACCTTCACCAGGCCGGCCCGCTCCAGTAGCCGCACGTGATAGCTGGAGCTCCCCTTCGCAAGGCCCACCCGCTGGGCGATCTGCGTGATCGTCGCCGGCTCGAAGCGGAGCACGGCCATGATCCGGTGACGCGTGAGATTAGAGACGGCGCGTAGTTGCTCGTCAGTGGTGACGTGAAACGTCTCGGGGAGATCATCGGTAGGCATGCGGACAATGGTCAACGACTCTTGACCATTGCGCAAGGGGTTGAGGCCTAGCAATATGGCGCTGATCTAACGGATCTACCCCCGAGCCGTGCTGACGCCCGGCTGTTCGAGGGCTTGCGCGGTGTTCGTAGAGGGATCCCGCGCTGAGGCCCAGGCCGAGCGCATCGGGCAGCCGATCCGGAGGCTGCGGCTCGATGAGGGGCAAGATCCACGACGCGACGGTCAACCCCAGCGCGACGACCACGTCCACCAGCTGCGAATGCCGACGAGCCAGGACCACCAACCGTGCGGGCACCTGCGCATGCTAGGCGCTCACCGCATTGATCACATCAGCCGCGAAGCCGGCCTTCGCTACGCGTTCCGACGGATCGGTGGGACCTCCTCAGGCGTCGCACGCTTGATCACCTCAGCGCCGGCGCTTGTCAATCCGTTGGAAAGCAGAACCGAAGATCAGCGCCGCCTCCGATGCGGGCTGCCCCTCTCCCGATCAACGATTGCTGAGTGCACCGGACCCCACGGAGGTTTCATGAGAGTCAAACGCGTTCTAGTCGTCCTGGTGACAGCCATGGCCACCCTGGCCCCTGCGGCCGACGCGCAGGCCGCCGATCTATCGTGCGGGCGCAACCTGTGGCCGTACAGCTTCCCCGGAACCAACGACTGGGTGGCCAAGAGGTCGGGCCCGAGCGGCTACGGCTGGGTCCACCTGTACCGCAAGATCACCAACCAATACGGCTGGATCTACTGGGTGTGGGGTGACC
>NZ_JBAHWD010000048.1:0-56867 GCF_037044575.1 Nonomuraea sp. LPB2021202275-12-8
GTTCTAGATCACCATGGCCGACGCGCACCCCGAGGGAGCACAGGCATCGGTGGAGGCCGTGTTCCGCGAGGAACACGGCCTGTTGCTCGCCGCCCTCGTGCGGCGGTTCGGCGACCTCGACCTGGCCGAGGAGGTCACCGCCGAGGCGATCGAGGCGGCGCTGACACACTGGCCGGTCGACGGCGTCCCACCCAAGCCGGGCGCCTGGCTGATGACGACGGCTCGGCGCCGGGCCGTCGACCGCCTCCGGCGGGACAAGGCTTACGCCGCGCGGCTGGCCATCCTGCAGGCGGAGGCGGACCGGGCGGCTCCCGCCCCGGCCGCCGACGCCGGCGGGCTGCCCGACGAGCGGCTGCAGCTGTTCTTCACCTGTGCCCACCCGGCGCTGGCCGCCGAAGATCGCGGGGCGCTGATGCTGCGCTGCCTGGCGGGACTGTCCACACCCGAGGTCGCGCGGGCCTTCCTGGTCCCGGCGGCCACGATGGCCAAGCGGATCGTGCGGGCCAAGAAGAAGATCCGCGAGGCCCGGATCCCGTTCCGGGTGCCCGGCGTGGACGAGCTGCCGACGCGCCTGCCGGGCGTGCTCCAGGTCGTCTACTCGATCTTCACCGAGGGGTACGTGGCCAGCTCAGGCCCGCACCTTCAGCGGCTCGACCTCGCCGAGGAGGCCATCAGGCTGGGGCGGATCCTGCGCCGCCTGCTGCCCGCCGAGCGCGAGGTCGCGGGCCTGCTCGCGCTGATGCTGCTGGTCCATGCGCGGCGCGAGGCCCGGATCGGGCCCGCCGGCGACCTCGTCCTGCTCGACGAGCAGGACCGCGGCCGCTGGGATCGCACGATGATCGAGGAGGGGCGGGCGCTGGTGCCCGCCGCGCTGTCCGGCGGCCCGCCCGGCCCCTACGGGGTGCAGGCCGCCATCGCCGCGCTGCACGACGAGGCGGCGGACGTCGCGACGACCGACTGGCCGCAGATCGTGGCGCTCTACGACGTGCTGCTCGCACTGGCGCCCTCCCCCGTCGTCGAGCTGAACCGGGCGGCGGCGATGGCGTTGCGCGACGGCCCCGCGGCGGGCCTGGCCCTGCTCGACGCGCTGGCCGGCGAGCCGCGGCTACGCGCCTACTCCCCGTACCTGACGGCGCGCGCGGACCTGCTGCAACGGCTCGGCCGGCTCTCGGAGGCCGCCGACGCCTACCGTGAGGCGCTCGCCCTGGCCGGTACCGAGCCCGAACGCGCCCACCTGCGACGCCGCCTGCGTGCCGTCGAAGCCGCCGGGCCGGATCCGGCACCGGGCCCGTGACGTGGCGGCCGAACGAGCCGCGTGGCGCGCATTCCCGCCGCTACCGGCGCGGGTCGCCCATCATGCGGCTCTCCCATGCCCAGGCCGCGATTCCGACCCGGTTGCGGACACCGAGCTTGGCCTGGACGCCTGACACGTGCCCCTTGACCGTGCTGAGGGAGATGAACAGCTCGCCGGCGATCTCCTGGTTGGTGCGTCCCCTCGCGACCGCCCGCACGACCTCGATCTCCCGCGCGGTCAGGGGCTGAGCGGGCGCGCGGGCCCGGGACCGGGTTCCGCTGTCGGCGAGGCGGCGCAGCAGCCGCCGCGCGATCGACGGCGAGATGAGCGCGTCTCCCGCGTACGCGGCCCGCACGGCCTCGACCAGCAGGACCGGGCCCGCGTCCTTCAGCACGAACCCCGCCGCGCCGCGGCGCAGCGGGCCTGCTCGATCGCCTCGACGCCGTCGCACGCCCCAGCTGTCGGCGATCCGGTACGCCTGGAAGGCGACGGTAGCCGCGAACGCGACGCCGAGCCCTGCGTCAGCCACCACCTTGAGCGGATCGGGAACACGCACGGCGATCAGCGTAGGAGAGGAACCCCGCCGGCTCTACCGGCCGAAAGTACGATTCGCGGCTTTCTCCTCGGCGATCCGCCTGTGCCGCACAAGATCCAAAGACACAGCCGAAGCGAGGAAATCGACGCGGATGCGATCCGGCTCACGTGCTGTGATGACCCGGGCAAAAACGCCGACACTCATGGGGGGAACCATGCATGGAAAGAACCGCTTACGCCTGACGGTCCTGGGCTTGGCCTGCGCGCTCCTGCCGCTGCTGGGCGCGGGGACCGCCGCGGCGCAGGAGGACCCGGGCGACCGGACCGTGAAGGTCGCCGACGACCCCGGCAAGACGCCGGTCAGGAACGGGACGGAGCCGCGGGACGCGGTGCCCGCCGGGTTCGGGAGCTGGAGCGCGCTGTTCGCGGAGCAGACCCGGCTGAACGCGGTCGCCGACCGGATCCTGGCCACCGCCGAGACCGCCGACGGGTACGGGGGGATCATCGTCGCGCCGGAGAACCACGAGGTACGCCTGTACTGGCGGGGCGAGGTGCCACCCGCCGTCCAGGCCAGGATCGAGGAGGGACGCCAGATCGCTCCGGTTCGGGTCTCACCGGCCGCCCACACCCAGGCACAGCTCCTGGCCGAGGCCGACCGGTGGGCCGAGGCCGGTCAGGTGACCGGCGCCGCGCCCGAACCCGACGGCAGCGGCGTCGAGCTGTCGGTGGCCGGCGACGACACCACCCCGGACCAGCTCCAACGGCCGAACGGCACCTCGGCGCCGATCACCCTGGAGCGGGGGAACCAGTTCACCCCGGCGTACAACAGGCAGAACGACGTCCCGAGCTACTACGCCGGCGGCCGGATCCTGAACAAGACCGCCGGGAACGGCTGCAGCTCGGGCTTCGCGGTCTACGACAAGTACGGCACCCCCGGGTTCCTCACCGCCGCCCACTGCGGCAACCTCGGCAGCGAGTTCTACGACGGCGGCGGCACCCACGACGTGGCCAACCGCATGGGGAACCTGTCCTGGCGCATCTCCAACCGGGACGCCGCGATCGTCCTGGCCAACGCCACCGCCAACGTCTTCGACGGCGGCAGCGCCTCCTCCACCAGCAACAAGGTGGTGCAGCTGTGGAAGGCGTACGTCGGCAACTACGTGTGCAACTCCGGGGCCACCATGGGCGAGATCTGCCTCATCCAGGTGACCAAGATCGGCTACAGCGGCACCTACACCAACGGGCAGTACGTCAAGCACATGGTCCGCGCCAAGCACGTCAACGGCGCGTGCGCCGGCGCCCAGGGCGACAGCGGCGGCCCGGTCTTCTCCTACACCAACTACTACGACGAGGTCGCGGCGCAGGGCATCTTCTCGGCCTTCAGCAAGAGCACCTACTGCGGCGGCCACACCGGCGGGCGCGAGATCGTCTTCTCCCGCGCCTGGGACGTCGCCCTCGCCTTCGGCGCTTACGTCCAGGTGTGGTGACCCTTCGCGGGGCGTGATCCATCCGCGGCAGGTGGGCCGGCGAGCAGCCGGCCCACCTCGCCGCGGCGGCCCGACCAGCTTGTCCTCGGCCTCCCGCAGCCGCCTGCCAGCGCCGCGTCAGGGCGCCACGCACGGGGAACGTGCTGTTCAGGCGACCGTCAGCACCGTTCGAGTCGCTTGACCTCAAGTAAGCGGAGTGACTTAAATGGACACTCAGCCGCACCTCAGGGAGAGTCGACTTGACCAAGGCCAGCGCCCAGACGCCTGAATACCCCTTCCGCAACCCCAGCGCGCTGGAGCCTCCGCAGGAGTGGGCCGAGCTCCGGCAGGGCTGCCCCGTCGCACCGATCCGGCTGGCCAGCGGCGACGGGGCGCTGCTGCTCACCCGCTACGACGACGTCAGGCAGGTCCTGTCCGACCCCCGCTTCACCCGCCAGCTCGACGCCGACGACGCCGCCCGGGTCACCGCCAACGAGTCCGGCGGGGTGTTCGGCAGCGGCGGCGGCAGCATGACCGGGGACGAGCACCGGGCCTGGCGCCAGCTCATCGGCAAGGCGTTCACCGCCAGGCGGGTCACCGCGATGCAGCCCAGGATCGAGGCCATGACCGGGCACCTGGTCGATCAGTTGATCGCCGAGGGCTCGCCCGGCGACCTGGTGAGCACGGTCGGCTTCCCGTTGCCGGTCTGGGTGATCTGCGACCTGCTGGGTGTCCCGGACTCCGACCGCGACCGGTTCGCGTACTGGTCGGACACGATGCTCAGCATGACGAAGTTCGGCCAGGACGAGATCGACGCCGCCCAGGTCGAGTTCGACGCCTACCTCGTCGCGCACGTCGAGGCCAAGCGGGCCGAGCCCGGCGACGACCTGATCAGCGAGCTGGCCTCGCTCGTCGAAGGGCTGGACGGGCGCCTGACCGAGCAGCTGATGCTGGGGACGGCCAAGGGGCTGCTGGTGGCCGGGCACGAGACCACCGCGAACATGATCGGCAAGATGGTGTCGATGTTGCTGGCCGACCGCAGCCGCTGGGAGGCGCTGCTGGCCGACCGCGCCCTGATCCGCCCGGCGGTGGAGGAGGTGCTGCGCTTCGACGCCAACCCGGGCTTCGGCATGCCGCGCTACCTCAGCGAGGCGGTCGAGGTGGCCGGCGAGACGCTGCCGGGAGGCACCACGGTGGTGTGCAGCATGGCCGCGGCCAACCGTGACGAGCGGCAGTTCGAGCAGGCCGACCACATGCTGCTGGACCGCGCGCCGAACCCGCACATGGCCTTCGGCGCCGGCCCGCACTCCTGCATCGGCCAGGCGCTGGCCCGCACCGAGCTGCAGACCGTGCTCAAGGTGCTGCTCGACAAGCTGCCCGCGCTGGAGCTCGCCGTTCCCGCCGAGGAGCTCAGGCGCCGCGAAGGTCTGGTCGTCGGCGGGCTGGAGCGGGTGCCGGTGCGTTGGTGACCGTGGCCGGCAGGACCGAACGCGCACGAGAGACGCGTGAGGCCATTCTCGACGCCGCCGAGCGGCTGTTCGCCGAGCACGGGGTCGGCGAGGTCTCCAACCGCCAGATCAGCGAGGCGGCGGGGCAGGCGAACAACTTCGCGGTCGGCTACCACTTCGGCGCCAAGGCCGACCTGGTGCGGGCGATCGTGCGCCGCTACACCACCGAGACGGAGCAGCGGCGCCTGCAGATGCTGGCCGCGATCGCCGACTCCGACGACCTGCGCGAGTGGGTCTCCTGCCTGGTACGGCCCGCCACCGACCATCTCGACGCGCTCGGCGTGCCGAGCTGGCGGGCTCGCTGCCTGGCGCAGGCCACCACCGTGCCCGCACTGCGCCAGATCATCATCGAGGAGTCCGTGGCGACGCCCTCGATGCGGCGGACCTTGGAGGGGATGTTCCGCCTGCTGCCCGGCCTGCCGCCGGAGGTGCACGCCGAGCGTGGCGACATGAGCCGGCTGCTGGCCGTACACACGCTGGCCGAGCGCGAACGCGCCCTGCACGAAGGCGGGCCGACGCCGCGCACGAGCTGGGGCGCCACCGCTGTGGGCCTGATCGACGCACTGGTCGGCCTGTGGCAGGCCGAAGTCACCCCGCCCGACAACCGATGAGGACGGACACATCATGCGTGGACTGAAGGACAAGAGGATCGTCGTGTGCGGCGGCGCCACCGGCATCGGGGCCGCCACCGCGGAGCGGCTGGCCGAGGAGGGGTCGCGCGTGCTGATCGGCGACGTCAACCTCGCCGGAGCGCGGGAGACGGCCGAGCGGATCGCCGCCGCCGGCGGCACGGCGGTGGCGGCCGCGTTCGACCTGGCCGACGAGGCGTCGGTGCGGGCGCTGTTCGAACGGGCGGTGGCCGAGTTAGGCGGCGTGGACGGGCTGTTCAACGTGGGCGCCGACCTGTCCCAGGCCACGCTGGGCCGCGACGGCGACGGGGGTCGGAGAGATTTGGAACGGAATCCGGCGTTAACGGGGTTCCCGCTGGTCAGCGAGCCGAGGGTTTCCCTGCCTCCGAACGCGGCTGGCGCCGGATTCCGTTCGGTTTCACAGCGCGACTTTGATCTACGTTGTGTGACGGTAGGTAGCAGTTGGTAACGATTATGTTGCTCTGATGACGCTGTGTCTGTTGGGTCATACGTTGCGTACATGCCTGTCGACTTCCTGAGCGACTCAGAAGCGACGAAGTACGGCCGTTACGACGGTCCGCCCTCCCGGGTCGAGATGGAGAAGATCTTCTTTCTCGACAACGAGGACATGGCTCTGATCAAGGCGCATCGCGGCCGGCACATCCGGTGCGGCTTCGCTCTCCAGCTCGTGACCATGCGCTACCTGGGGTGTTTCCTGGCCGATCCGCTGGAGGTGCCGAACGAGGTCCTGGACGTCGTCGCCGGCCAGCTGGGGATCGAGGATCCGTCCTGCGTGAAGCGTTACACCGAGCGGGACAAGACGCGGCTGGAACATACCTGGGAGATCGCCAAGGCGTTCGGTCTGAAGGACTTCGCCTCGGCCGAGGCCGAGCTGGCGGGCAAGGTGCGGGCGCACGCGTGGAACACCGGCGACGGCCCGACCGCCTGTTTCCAGTACGCGGTGCGCTGGCTGCGGCAGAACGACGTGCTGCTGCCCGGGATCAGCACGCTGACCCGGCTGGTGGCGCGCGAGCGGGAACGCGCGACGCGGGAGCTGCATGACACTCTGGCGGCGCTGCCGAGCGCGCAGCAGCGGGCGGCGCTGGACCTGCTGCTGGAGGTGCCGCCGGGCAAGAAGGTCTCGGACCTGGAGCGCTGGCGGAGTGGCCCGTCGAAGGCGTCCGGGCCGCAGATCGTCAAGTCGCTGGACCTGGTGGCCGAGATCGGCGGCACCGAGCTGGGCCGGCTGGAGCTGGACGCCGCGGTGCCGCAGCGGCGGCTGGACGAGCTGGCCCGCTACGGCCTGACCGCCCACTCCTCCCAGTTGAAGAAGCATCCCGCCTCGCGGCGCCTGGCCACGCTGCTGGCCACCGCGCAGCGGCTGGAGACCAAGACCATCGACGACACGCTGGAGCTGCTGGACCTGCTCATGGTGACCGAGCTGCTCGGCAAGGCGCAGCGGGAGGCCGACAAGCAGAAGGTCGTCAAGCATCCGCGCCTGGCCAAGGCCTCAGCGTGGCTGGCCCAGGCGGTGGAGGTGCTGCTGGAGGCCGAGACGTGGAGCGAGGACGTGCGGCTGTTCGAGGTGTGGGAGATGATCGACGCGGTCGTGCCCCGCGCTCAGCTGCGCTCGGCGGTGGCCACCGTGACCGGGCTGGTGCCGCCGCCGGACGCCGAGGACGACGGCGGCTGGCGGGCGGCGATGGCGAACAAGTACGCCACCGTGTCCGGGTTCGTGAAGCTGCTGACCGCGGTGATCGCGTTCGAGGCCAACGCCGAGGGCCGGCGGGTGCTGGCCGCCATGCAGCGCCTGCCGGACGCGTTGGCCTACCGCTCGCGCCACCATCCGGTCACGGTGCTGCCGTTGCGGCTGATCGACCCGCTGGTGGTGACGGGTGCGTGGAAGCGGCTGGTGTTCGGCCATCCGGCCCGCACGGACGGGCTGGTCGATCGCAACGCGTACGTGTTCTGCGTGCTGGAGCAGTTCCATCGCCATCTCAAGCGGCGTGAGATCCACGCGCCCGCCTCCAGCCGGTGGCGCGACCCGGACGCCCAGCTGCTCAAGGGTGCGGCCTGGGCGGCGGTCAAGTACAGCGTGCTGACCGACCTGGGCCTGCCCGAAGACCCCGCCGGGCTGCTGGCCGAGCACGCCGAGCGGCTGGATCGCGCCTACCGGGTGGTGCGGGCCGGGCTGGCCACCAACACCTCCGTCACCATCGACGACGACGGCAAGATCCACGTGGCGAGCGTGAAGGCGATCGATGAGCCGCCGTCGCTGATCGACCTGCGCAAGCGGGTGGAGGCGATGATGCCGCGGGTGGACATCTCAGAGGCGGTCGTGGAGGTGCTGGGCTGGTGCCCGAAGTTCATGGAGGCCTTCACCTCGATCGCCGGCACCGGCCCGCACCTGGACGACCTGGACATCTCGGTGGCGGCGTGCCTGACCGCCCAGGCGCTGAACATCACCTACGGGCCGATCGCGGTCAAGGGCGTGCCCGCGCTGGAGCGGCACCGGCTCGGCTACGTCGATCACACCTACCTGCGGGCCGACAACTACGGCGCGGCCAACCCGCACCTGATCGCCAAGCAGGCCGGGATCGGGTTCGCTCAGGCGCTGGGCGGCGGGCTGGTGGCGGCCATCGACGGCATGCGGTTCGTGGTCCCGGTGCCGTCGGCGTACGCCCGGCCGAACAAAAAGTATTTCGGGCCCAAGCGCGGAATCACTTGGCTGAACATGATAAATGATCAGGCGTTCGGTATCGCGGCGAAAATCGTGTCCGGCACCGACCGGGATTGCCTGCACGCGCTGGATGTCATCTTCGGCTCGGGCGAGGGCCGCCGGGCCGATGTGATTGTCACCGATACCGGATCGTACAGCGATCTGGTATTCGGTCTCGCGCATCTGCTGGACAAGGAATACCGTCCGGCGCTGGCCGATCTGCCGGACCAGAAGCTGTGGCGGGTGCAGGCCGACGCCGACTACGGGGCGCTGAACGCGCTGGCGCGCGGGCGGCTTGATCTGGGCAAGGTGACCCGGTGGTGGCCGGACATCCTGCGTCTGGTCGGCTCCATCTACACCAGCGCGGTCAACCCGTATGACGTGGTGCGGATGCTGCAACGCGACGGCCGGCCGACCGCGATGGGCGAGGCGATCAACACCTACGGCCGGATTTTCAAGAGTCTGCATGTGCTGGCGCTGATCGATGACGAGGGCATGCGGCGCGGTATCAAGGGCATCCGCAACCTCCAGGAAGGCCGTCACGATCTGGCGCAGAAAGTCTTCCATGGCCGCAAGAGCCAGGTGTTCCAGCGCTACTACGAGGGAATGGAGGACCAATTAGGAGCACTGGGCATTGTTTTGAACTGCCTGGTGCTGTGGAACACGGTCTACATTGACGACGCTTTGCGTCAGCTGCGGGCGCAGGGCTATCCGGTGCTGGATGACGATGTGGCCCGGCTCAGTCCCTTTATCAGGCGGCACATCAACGTGCACGGCCGCTATTCCTTCCAACGTCCGCAGTTGGGCGCCGGGCGGCGGGCCTTGCGCGATCCTGACGCCGACGACGCCGACGACGAGGATTGATGGGGATGCCCCCGCCGGGCCCCGGTGATCTTCCTCGATTCCAGGTGGGGTGTCCGCGAAGGCATAGCGCCTGGTTAGAGCAGGGGACGAGGAGCATGCGGAAGGCGTAGCGTCGCCGACGTGGTAGCTGACAGCGGCGAGTGGGACACCCGCCATCAAGACAACGTGATCGATCTGGCCGATGATCTGGCTGAGCTGGACGCGGCGCTGCTGGCGCAGCTCGATCCGGTGGACCGGGCCCGGCAAGTGCGGGCCCGGCAGGCGCTGCGGCTGTATGCCGACGCGATGTGGGATGCGGTCAAGGCCACCAAGCCGGGCGAGGGCACCCCGGCCGCCCGCAACCCCTACAACTGCGTGGCCGCGCTGCGCGACTTCGCCGACGCACTGCGCAGCGGCGGGGAGGAGGCACAGCGGGTGGCTGGCGACCCCGACCCCGACCCCGACCCCGGCGATGACGACACCGGAGACGTCGCCATGTGGGCCGAACGGTTCAGCGCGACCGGGATCGACTTGCCCGTCTACACCCTGCCGGATCTCGCTCCCGGCGAGTAAGGCCGGCCCCGGGACCTTCTGGCAGGGGTTGCGGCGACAGACGTCTGAAGGGGCGACGCGGTGAGCAAGGGCAGCCGGTTGAGGGCACGCAAGAAGTCCGAGGCGTTGAGCGAGCAGAATCTGATCAACGGCTGGTCCGGCGCCGCCGGCGTTCGCATCCGGCAGGCCCGGCCGATGACCTGCCGGCCATGGCCGAACTGGTGCCGCTGGCTGGCGTCCGCCTGAAGGACGTGCTGCGCGAGGCGGTGACGGCCGACATCGCGGGCCCGCCCTGCGCAGCGGGCTCCGCGGCGGCGCCTTCCATCGGCATTAGATGCCGCAGGAGGTGGATCTGGACGCGCTGCCCAATCAGCGGCACACCGCCAAACGCGTATGCTGCCCAGCGTTGAGATCACCATGCCTGTGAGCGCAAGGAGCGCCTGATGTTGTATGGGCGGGAGCGGGAGCAGCGGGAACTCGGCCGGCTCCTGGCGGAGGCCGCCTCTGGCCGGGGCGGCGCCGTCGTGGTCCTGGGTGAACCGGGCGGCGGCAAGTCGGCGCTGCTGCGGTGGGCGGGTTCGGGCCAGGAGTTCCAGGTGCTCGGCTGCACGGGCGTGGAGAGCGAGGCCGAGCTGCCATTTGCGGCGCTGCAGGTGCTGCTGTCCGGCGCGATGGGGCACCTGCCCGGCCTTCCCGGTCCTCAGGCGGAGGCGTTGCGGGCGGCGCTGGGGCTGGCCGCGCCGGGGGGCGACAACCGGTTCCTGGTCGGCCTTGCCACGGTGTCGCTGCTGGCGGAGCTGGCCGCGGACGGGCCGGTGTTGTGCCTGGTGGACGACGCCCAGTGGCTGGACCGGCCGTCGGCCGAGGCGCTGGCGTTCGCCGCCCGCCGGCTGATGGCCGAGAAGGTGTTCCTGCTGTTCGCGGCGCGAGAGGGAGCCGCCCTGCCTGGCCTGCCCGAACTGGCGCTCAAGCGGCTGGATGCGACGGCTGCGCGGGCGCTGCTTGCCGAGCACGCTCCCGACCTGCCCGTCCATATACGCGACCGGGTGCTGGCTGAGGCCGACGGCAACCCGCTGGCCCTGCTCGAACTGCCCAAGACCGACGGCGGCGAGCCCGGGCACCTCCCGCTGCCGCACCGGCTGCAGGACGCCTACCAGCAACGCATCGCCAAACTGCCCGCGCCGGCCCGTAACGCCCTGCTGGTCGCGGCGGCGGAGGAGAGTGGCGCGCTGGCGGCCACGCTGCGGGCCATGACGGTTCTCGGGCTGGCGGCGACGCGCTGGCGGCCGCCGAGGGCGAGGGGCTGATCGCCGTAGAGGAGCAGACGGTCGTCTTCCGGCACCCGCTCATCCGTACGGCCGCCTATCGGGGCGCGCCGTTCACGGACCGGCTGGCCGCGCACGCCGCGCTGGCGGACGCGCTGGCCGGCGACCCCGACCGGGCGGCCTGGCACCGGGCGGCGGCGGCCACAGGAGCGGATGAGGAGGTGGCGGCGGAGCTGGAGGGGGCTGCCCTGCGGGCCCGCCGGCGTTCTGGGCACGCCACGGCCGTGGCGGCGCTGGAACGGGCCGTGCGGCTCACCTTCGAGGAGGCGGAGCGGGCGCGGCGGCTGGCGCTGGCCGGGGAGATCGCTGTGGACGCGGGCCTGCCCGATCGCGCCCGGCATCTGGCGGGGCAGGCGCTCCGGCTGACCGAGGACACCCGCGTGCTGGCGCGCGTGGCGACCGTGCGGGCCCGGGTGGAGTTTGAGCACGGCTCGTTGCGTACGGTGCACGAGGTGCTGGTCACGGCGGCCCGTCAGGTCGCGCCGCTCGATCCGGACACTGCCGCGTCGATGCTGGCCGACGCGGCACGGGCGTCCTGGTCGGCTGGCGAGCCCGTACGGGTGGCACAGGCCCACCGCATCCTCGCGGAGCTGCCGCCGGACACGGTCAGGGACAGGCTCGTCGCGTCCATCGGCGGGGCGCTGAAGCTGTACTCCGACGATGCGGCCGAGGCGGCCGACGGGGTGGCGCTGCTGCGCGAGCACATCGCGCAGGGCAGGAACGGGCCGCCGGGGCTGCGGCTCAACGTGGCCTCGCAGGCGCTGCTGACCGGCGACTACGACGACACCCGCGACATCATGGCCGGCCTGGCCGAGGAGAGCCGCACGAGCGGCGCCATCGGCTGGCTGCCGATGGTGCTGTGCACGCTGGCGACCGCCGAGATCAACCTCGGCCGCCACCGCGACGCGGTCCAGTCCGCGAGCGAGGCACTGCGCATCGCCGCGGACATCGGCCAGCCCAGCCGCATGGCACACGCCGAGGCGCTGCTGGCGTACGTGGCCGCCGTCCGCGGCGACGAGCCCGGCACGCGTCCCGCCGAGCAGAGCCTGCGGCAGTTCCCCGCGCACGCCAACGCGCTGGTCGCTGCGTGGTGCGAGTGGGCGCTGGCGCTGCTCGACCTCGGCTACGGCCGCTACGAGGCGGCACTGGACCGGCTGGAGACGGCCACCCGCGGCCCGATCCAGCACGTGGGCCCCGGCGTGCACTTCGCCGCCGACCAGGTGGAGGCCGCCGTGCGGCTCGGCCGCCCGCAACGCGCTGCCGAGCCGCTGGCCCGGCTGGAGCAGTGGGCCGCCGCCGCCCGCCTGCCCTGGGAGGACGGTCTCGTGCTGCGCTGCCGCGCGCTGACGACCGGCGACGGCACCCTGTACGAGCGGGCTTTGGAGCTGCAGGGCGAGGCCCGGCCGTTCGAGCGGGCCCGCACCGAGCTGCTGTACGGCGAATGGCTGCGCCGCGAGCGGCACAAGGCCGAGGCCCGCACGCACCTGCGCGAGGCACTGGAGCGCTTCGAACGGCTCGGCGCGGCACCGTGGGCCGAGCACGCCCGCGCCGAGCTGCGCGCGGCCGGCGAAAGCTCCACCCCGGCGGCGGCGGACGCGGCGGCCCAGCTCACCCCGCAGGAGCTGCAGGTGGTACGGCTCGCGGCGACCGGCGCGACGAACAAGGAAATCGCCGCACGGCTGTTCCTCAGCCCCAAGACCGTCGGCCACCACCTCTACCGCGCCTTCCCCAAGCTGGGCGTCTCCACCCGCACGGAGCTGGCCCGCCTGAACCTCGAATAGGGGAACATGCCCGATACCGTTGAATGTTCGCCGCTTCTACCGTCTTGACCAGCAGCAAAACGAACAAGACGAGGAGCGTGGCGGCCATGGAACTGGCCATCGAAGTGGAGGGACTGGTCAAGTCCTTCGGCCGGGCCCGGGCCCTGGACGGTCTGGACCTGACCGTGCGAGCCGGGGAGGTGCACGGCTTCCTCGGCCCGAACGGCGCCGGCAAGTCCACCACCATCAGAACCCTGCTGGGCCTGCTGCGAGCCGACTCCGGCCGGGTGACGCTGCTGGACGGCGACCCGTGGCGCGAGGCGGCCGAGCTGCACCGGCGGCTGGCCTACGTGCCGGGCGACGTGAGCCTGTGGCCGGGCCTGACCGGCGGCGAGGTGATCGACCTGCTCGGCCGGCTGCGCGGCGGCCTGGACCGGGCCCGGCGGGCCGACCTGCTGGAGCGCTTCGAGCTGGACCCGCGCAAGAAGGCCAAAACCTACTCCAAGGGCAACCGGCAGAAGGTCGCCCTGGTGGCGGCGTTCGCCTCCGACGCCGACCTGCTCATCCTGGACGAGCCCACCTCCGGCCTGGACCCGCTGATGGAGGCGATCTTCCAGCAGTGCGTGGCCGAGGAGAAGCAGCGTGGCCGGACCGTCCTGCTGTCGAGCCACATCCTGTCGGAGGTCGAGGCTTTGTGTGACCGCGTCACGATCATCCGGCGCGGCCGCACGGTCGAGGCCGGGCCCCTGTCCCAGCTGCGCGGCCTGTCCCGCAGCCGGGTCAGCGCCGAGCTGGCCTCCCCGCCCAACGGCCTGACCCGGATGCCGGACCTGCACGCGGTGCGAATCGACGGCAACCGCATCTCCTTCGAGGTGGACCGCACCCGGCTGGACGCGGCGCTGGCCGAGCTCATCCGCGTCGGCGTACGCGATCTGACCTGCACCCCGCCCTCGTTGGAGGACCTGTTCCTGCGCCACTACGAGAGCGCGAAGGCGGAGCGATGAAC
This sequence comes from Nonomuraea sp. LPB2021202275-12-8, assembly GCF_037044575.1. Classification (NCBI taxonomy): domain Bacteria; kingdom Bacillati; phylum Actinomycetota; class Actinomycetes; order Streptosporangiales; family Streptosporangiaceae; genus Nonomuraea; species Nonomuraea sp. LPB2021202275-12-8. The sequence continues at coordinate 13,637 of NZ_JBAHWD010000048.1, forward strand.
GGCACCTGGACCCTGACCAAGCTCGCGCTCAAGCGTGAGCGCTTCGTCGTCCCGCTCTGGCTGGTGCTGCTCGTCGCGCTCGCGGCCGGGCAGGTCCAGCGGTACGCCACCGGCATTCCCGACATCGCAGCCTTCGCCCGCGAGATGGCCGCGAACCAGGCGCTGACCGCGTTCGCCGGGGAGATCCCCTCCGCCACCCTGGCCGGCATGGCGGTCTGGAAGAACGCCGACGCCATTTACACCATCCTCGGGCTGATCATGATTCTCACCGTCGTCCGGCACAGCCGGGGCGAGGAGGAGTCCGGCCGCGCCGAGTTGGTCGGGGCCGGCGTGGTCGGCCGCCTGGCGCCGCTGACCGCCGCGCTCGCCGTCGCCTGCGGCTCGGCCGTCCTGGCCGGGCTGCTCACCGCCGCCGCCATGGCCGCGACCGGCGCCGGCGCGGCCGGGTCGCTGGCCTTCGGTGCCGCGATCGCCGCCGCCGGCCTGGTCTTCGCCGGCATGGGCGCGGTGGCCGCCCAGCTCACCCAGACCGCGCGCACCGCGATCGGCGTGGCCGCGCTCGGCCTGGGCCTCAGCTACGTGCTGCGCTTCGTCGCCGACGGCAGCGGCCTGGCCGCGCTCAAGTGGCTCTCACCGCACGGCTGGTCGCACCTGGTACGGCCGTACGGGGACAACAACGTGGCCGTGCTGCTGCTCAGCCTCGCCTTCACCGCCGCGACCCTCGCCCTGGCCTACCGGCTGCTCGCCCGGCGCGACCTGGGCCACGGCCTGATTCCCGAACGTCCCGGCCCGGCCGCCTCCGACCGGCTGCGCAGCTCCCTGCGCCTGGCCTGGCGGCTGCAGAAGGGCCTGCTCGGTGGCTGGATCGCCGGATACGCGATCGCCGGGCTGGTTCTGGGCGCCCTGGCCACCTCCATCGAGGAGGTCGCCCGGCAGGGCGCTGCGGTCGAGGAGTTCTTCCGCCGCTACACCGCCTCGCCCGAGGCCACCATGACCGACGCCTACCTGTGGCTGATCGCGCTCAGCCTCGGCTACGTCTCGGCCCTCTACCCGCTGCTGGTCCTGCTGCGGCTGCGCAGCGAGGAGACCACCGGCCGGGCTGAGCTGCTCCTGTCCACCCCGGTCTCCCGCGTGCGCTGGGTCGCAGGCCACCTGCTCTTCGCCCTGGCCGGAACCGCCCTGATCCTCGCCACCGCGGGACTGACCATGGGCCTGGTGGCCGGAGCGCCCGGCAAGGTCCTCGCCGGCGCCCTGGTGCAAGTGCCCGCCACCTGGACCTTGGCCGGGGTCGGCGTCCTGGCCTTCGGCCTGCTGCCCCGCGCCGCGGCGGCGATCTCCTGGGCGGCCTTCCTGTTCGTCAACCTCTTCGGCGAGGTGCTCGGCCCGATCCTCGGCATCGACTACTGGATCGCCAAGTACGCAGTGCCCTACCCCAACCTGCCCATGGTCATCTCCGGCGAGCCCTTCACGGCCACCGCCATCGCGATCATGACAGGCATCACCGCCGTCCTGGTCTCGGCCGGCCTCGCCGCCGTTAGACGCAGGGCACTCACCTGAGCCCCAGCGACGCCACGGAGAGATCCGCCCTGGACTCCAGGGCGGATCTCTCCGTACCCCCAGCACCATGCCCAAGACATGCCCACACTCTCGATGGTGCAGTCAGGTGCGGTGTTTCATAAGCGGTCGCCTATGAAACACGACGAGCCCGCTCGCGCGACCTGGACGTTCACGCCGCGCCTTTGTTTCATAGGTCGGTGCATAGCTCTGGACGTTTGCAACAGCAGATGAAACGATCTGGGGGTGAGCGACGGCGACTTCCAGCGGGTCGAGGCCAACGACTGCCCGATGTCCTCCTGCGCGGCCCCGGCCGGGTCACCGTGCCGGACCGGCAAGGGACGGGTGGCCGCGCAGTACCACACCGCTCGGTTCCGACTCGTATCGTCACTGGCCAAGACCCTCAACGTACCGACCCCGCCCGCCCGCAAGCCAGGCTCCGTCTGGATAGAACTGCCGCGCCCTTCCGTGGCCGACACTACGCCGGCCGGGCACGCGCGGATCGGGTACGCCCGCGCGTCCACCGTCCGCCAGTCGCTGGACACCCAACTCAACTCGCTGAAGACGGCCGGGGTCACCCGAATCTTCCACGAGAAGATCTCCACCCGCGCCAAGCAGCGTCCCGAACTCGACAAGGCCGTCACCCTCGCTCGGGACATGCGTGCCTCGGGCATTGCGGTCACCCTCGTCGTCCACGAGCACAAGCGGCTCGGCCGCGGCATCGACCTGGCCGCCCTCGCCGAGCAACTCAGAGCCGACGACATCGGCTTGGAGTTCCTCAACGGCGAGTTGCAAGGCTCGCACGACCCGTCCGGGGTGGTCTTCACCGTGCTCGCCGCCCTGTCCGGGATGGAACGCGAGTACATCCGCGACCGCACCCTCGAAGGCCACGAATCCGCCCGCGCCCGAGGCAAGAGCATCGGCGGAGCCGCTGTCACCGATTCGGCCATGCTCTCCATGGCCCTGCACCTACGCGAACAGAACCTCAGCTTGAGGGACATCGCCCTCCAACTCGTCATCACCAAGGGCAAGAAGAAGGGCCAGCACCCGTCGGCAGCCACCATCCTCCGGATGCTGCGCGAACACGACGAAGCGACTGCCTCCGCGACGCGGAAGGATTAGCTCCAACACCCATTGACCTGCAGTTGGAGCGCTACCTCGCCCCTGGCCGTAGCTCCGGGAGTCCTGGGCCATGTCCGGAGGACCTCAACGGCAGGGGCTCACTGACCAGCGGGAACCCCGTTAACGCCGGATTCCGTTCCAAATCTCTCTGACCCCCGCGACCTGTCGGAGATGGACGCGGCGATCTGGCGGCGCACCTTGGAGGTCAACCTCATCGGGTACGCCCACACCTGCCGCACGGCCATCCCGCTGCTGCTGGAGAGCGGGCGCGGGGCGATCGTCAACACCTCCTCCGGCGCGGCCTTCGTCGGCGAGGCGGTGCGTCCCGCCTACGCCGCCTCCAAGGCCGGCATCAACGCCCTCACCCGGCACATCGCCTCCCGCTGGGGCAAGGAGGGCATCCGCTGCAACGGCGTCTCGCCCGGCATGGTGCTCAGCGAGACCGGCCTCGCGACGATGAGCGAGGAGTTCAAGGCCGCCGGGCTCGCCGGAAACCGCAGCACCCGCCTCGGCCGCCCGTCCGACCTGGCCGCCGCGGCGGCGTTCCTGCTGTCCGACGACGCGGAGTGGATCAACGGCCAGACGTGGTCCATCGACGGCGGCGGCTCGCTACGCGACTGAGGAAGAACGTGGAAGTCTCCGTCGACACGGACACGTGCTGCGGGGCGGGGCAGTGGGTGCGATGTGTACGGCCTTCCGGCGTGATACCTCCTCTCCTTCGCCGGATCCTGGCCCGCAAGGACCAGGACCGGCCGGATGGTCCCGCCGAGGCACGGCACCTGCGCGGAGTATGACCACGGCGGTCGCCGCGCGATCCGCTACTGGCCGAACGGGTCCTCGTACGGCTCCTGTACGGCCCCGTCCGTGGAGTCGTCTGTGGAGTCGTCCGCGGCGTCGTCTGTGGCGTCGTCCGGGTGCTGGCGGGCCGGTGCGCAGTCCTGGCCGCAGCCGCCGAAGCGGGCCGTGTCGACCGGCGTGAACCGGGCCGGCGCCACGCCGCGCAGGGCGGAGGTCATCGTGTCCTTCCAGATGGGGCCCGGCAGCGAGGCGCCCTGAACCGCGCCGTAGTAGCGGCCGCCGATGGTCACGCCGGTGAGCTTGTGGCGCTGCGAGCCGCGTGGGTCGCCGATGCTGACCGCCCCGGCCAGGTCGGGGGTGAAACCGGCGAACCAGGCGCTGGCGTATCCGTCGGTGGTGCCGGTCTTGCCGGCCGCCGGGCGGCCGATGCCACCGACGCCGCTCATGGTGCCCTTGGTGAACACCCCGGACAGGATGTGGGCGGTCGCGTCGGCGACCTGCGGGTCCAGCACCCGCTCGCACCGCGGGCGGTAGGTGGCGGTCCTGCCGTCGCGGCCGGTGATCTTGGTGATGGCCATGGGCGGGCAGTAGGTGCCGCGTGCGGCGATGGCGGCGTAGGCGGTGGCCACGGTCACCGGGTCGCTCTCGTTGATGCCGAGCGTGAACGTCTCGAACTCTCGCAGCTTCGCGCCGTCGGCCCGCTTGATGCCCAGCGACGTGGCGGTCTCGACGGTCGGGCACAGGCCCACCCGCTCCTGCAGGGCCATGAAGAAGGTGTTGACCGAGCCCCAGGTGCCGGTGGCCAGGGTCTTGAAACCGGGCGAGCCCTCGTCGTTGGTGACCGTCCAGGACGGATCGCCCACGTTCTCGCCCGCGCAGTTCTTGAACGCGGCGTAGCCGGGCGCGGTGTAGCCCGCGCCCGCGGTGATGCCGTCGTCGATCTTCATGCCCTGCTTGAGTGCGGTGATCAGCGTGAACGTCTTGAACGTCGAGCCCGGCTGGAAGCCGATCAGCCCGCCGTGGTCCGTGTCCGCCACCGCGTTGTAGGAGATCTCGTTCCTGCGGGCGGAGCCGCCGAAGGGACGGCTGGCGGCCATCGCCTTGATCGCGCCCGTGCCCGGCTGCACCAGCGCCTCGGCGGCCAGCGCGCGGTCAGAGGCGTGGACGTGCTTCCTGACGGCCGCCTCGGCCGCCTTCTGCGCCTTGGGGTCCAGCGTCGTGTGGACCTTGAGCCCGCCCTGGCTGAAGGCCGCCTCCCGCTGCCGCCGCGTCTTGCCGAAGGCAGGGTCGGACAACAGCTCGTGCCGGACGTACTCGCAGAAGTACGGATAGCGGCTCTCCTGGCAGCCGTTGGGCTGCTTGACGCCTTTGTAGCCGAGCTTGCGGGCCTTGGCCGCGTCGGCCTGCGCCCGGGTGATCCGGCCCAGCTCCGCCATCCGGTCGAGTACCACGTCGCGCCGTTGCAGCAACAGCTCGCGCGCCTTGGCCCCGCGGTCCGGTGAGGTCCTGTTGGGATCCTGCACGGCACCGGCGAGGGCGGCGGCCTGGGCCACGTTGAGGCGGGACGCCGGCACCCCGAAGAAGCGCCTGGCCGCCGCCTCCACCCCGTTGGCCCCTGCGCCGAAGTAGGCGATGTTCAGGTATTTCTCCAGGATCTCGTCCTTGGTGTACTTCTGCTCGATGGCCATGGCGTGGCGCAGTTCCTTGAGCTTGCGGGCGTAGCTGGCCTCCAGGGCCGCGTTCTTCTCCTTCTCGGTCTCCGCCGAGTTGAGCAGGACCTGCTTGACGTACTGTTGCGTGATCGACGAGCCGCCCTGCCCGATGCCGCCCGACGTGAGGTTCTTGACCAGGGCGCGGGCCGTGCCCTCGATGTCGATCGCGCCGTGCTCGTAGAAGCGGTCGTCCTCGATCGCCACGATGGCCGTCTTCATCACGTCCGCGATGCGCTCCAGCGGCACGACTTTGCGGTCCTGCGCGTAGAACTGGGCGATCCTGGTGCCCTCGGCGTCGTACACCGTCGTCTTCTCCGCCAGCGGCGGCTCCGCGAGCTCCTCCGGCTGGAGGTTCACCGCCTCGGTCGCCGCGACGACGACCACTCCCGAGCCCCCCACGGCCGGCAGCACGAACGCCGCGGTCAACACCCCGGCGGCGGCAGCGGCCCCGGCCAACCGGACGATACTGGACATGCGCGTGCGAAGATGCGAGCTGGACATGGCGGCCATGACAGCACAGAAGCCCGCACACCGTCCAAGACTGATATGGATCGCTCTGCGATATCCGAACCAATATCAAACGAGGTCAAGGTGCCATGGCGAGCGGATCCGCGCCCTGGCCGAAATCGACTTGCCGTCCGACGCGCTCACAGGCCAGGGTCGATGACATGAACCAGGAGCAGATCTGGGACGCCGAGGCCGCCCAGCGCTATGACACGCCGGGCACCGGCATGTTCTCGCCGGAGGTCCTGGGGCCGACCGTGGACCGCCTCGCCGAGTTCTCGGGCGACGGACAGGCGCTCGAGTTCGCCATCGGCACCGGCCGCGTGGCCGTGCCGCTCGCCGGGCGAGGCGTCTCCGTCACCGGCATCGAGCTGTCACGACCGATGATCGACCAACTGCGAACAAAGGTGGATGAAGCGACGATCCCGGTGATCGTCGGCGACATGGCGGACGCCGCCGCCCCGGGGAAGTACACACTCGTCTATCTCGTCTTCAACACGATCTCCAACCTGCTCACCCAGGCCGAGCAGGTCGCGTGCTTCCGCAACGCCGCCCGCCACCTCACCCCCGGCGGCCGGTTCGTGATCGAGCTCTGGGTGCCTGAGCTGCGCAAGCTCCCTCCGGGCCAGCAGGCCACGGTGTGGCAGTACGAGCCCGGCTACGTCGGCTTGGACACCTACGACATCCTGCGCCAGCACGTCGTGTCGCACCATTTCACCTTCGACGAGAGCCGGCGGGCTGAGCTGTTCCGGAGCCCGCACCGCTACATCTGGCCCGCCGAGCTCGACCTCATGGCTCAGCTGGCCGGGTTCGAGCTGGAGAGCAGGCATGCCGACTGGGCAGGAGCCGAATTCACCGCCGAGTCGCGTTCCCACGTGTCCGTCTACCGGCTCCCGGAGGTTGGTCGGGCGGCTCCGCCAGCCGCTCCGGCCGGGTCCAACTGACCCAGCCACGCTGGCGCATCAGGTCCAGAAGCCGCTCCGCCCGCGGGTCGGACTCGACGGCAAGTGCGTCCAGAAGCTCAAACGGTAGACCGTCGTGCGCCACGACTGGCTGCCCCTTGTCACGCATCGACAAAGTGAGCGGGCGGCGGCAGAGAACGCCTGGGCCAACCGGCCCCAGAGCCGACGCACTTCCCGGTGACCCAGGCGCCTGTCTCGAAGTACGTGATCAACAGCACGTGCAGCTGGATTGCCCCGGCTTGCGGTGGGCTTTGGGCGGGCGGCCGAGGGCTCGGCGGGCGCTCTGTTCGACGAGCTCGTACGCCTGAGCCTGTCATGGCTGCTCGAAGCCGACAAAAGTCGCCCGGCCCCCCACTGTCGACGCCAAGGTCCGCGCGGCCACGCCACCATGGGAGTCGCTCGGGCGGTGGGTGAAGATCACACCCAGTCCCCCGGCCAACCTGGCCGACGACATCCGAGGCTGGTGACCTGTTCATCCGACGCCTTCCGCACCAGCCGGGCCGTCGCCCAGGCACGCTCGTGATATTGCTGCGGCAGCACCGAGACGTAGGTGTCGGGCGGTCAGCACAATGCCGGCATACCCCAACGTGCCCTGCACCACCTTCAACTCCGTCCCCGACGCCGGCGCCAACGTCGCAGCGACCTCGCGACCGACCCGGCCCAGGACCCGCACGCCGTACCGGCGCGCCCACTGCCGTATCGTCACCGACTACCCGCGCCGACGCTTCCCGCTCCGCTCCATGCGTACTCTTGGCCTGAGCGGCCTGTCCGGCACCGACTCCTGCGACTTCCCCTGGGGCTACATTCAGAAGTATGCCGACGAGCAGATCCGCATCCTCGACGAACTCAACCTGTCGCCGGGCGACCGTGCACTGATCCTCGCCGGCAACGCGGTCAGGCTCCTGAACCTCGACCTTCCAAGCATCTCCACGACCCGCCAGGAGACGGCATGAACATCGCCGACGACCCCGACCGCGCACCAGCCCGTTCCCACCTGTACGCCATGGGCCTGACCCGGGAGGACATGCGACGCCCGACCGTCGGCATCGCCTCGACCTGGACAGGCACCATGCCGTGTAACCTCACTCACCGCGAACTGGCCGCCCAGGTCGCCGAGGGCGTGCGGAGCGCCGGTGGCCTACCGATGGAGTTCAACACCATCGCCGTCTCCGACAACTTGACCATGGGCACTGCCGGCATGCGAGCGTCGCTGGTGAGCAGAGAGGTGATCGCCGACTCCATCGAACTCATGGGCCGCGCACATCAGTTCGACGCTCTCGTCTGCATCGTCGGATGCGACAAGACCGTCCCAGCGGGAATCATGGCGCTGTCACGACTCGACGTGCCCTCGGTGATCCTCTACAGCGGCAGCATGATGCCAGGCCGCTGGCGCGACCGCGACGTCACCATCCAGGACATGTGGGAGTCTCTGGGCGAACGCGCGGTCGGCAGGCTCGACCAGGACGACATCGAGGATCTGGCCCGTCACGCCTGCCCCGGCCCCGGCACCTGCGCCGCCCAGTACACCGCCAACACCATGAGCGGAGTGGCCGACTTCCTCGGACTGGCGCCCTTCGGCATCGGCGACATCCCCGCGGTCGCCGAAACCAAGCTGGACGCTGCCAGGCAGGTAGGCAACATCGTCATGGACGCCCACGCCCGGGACGCCAGGCCCTCCCGTATTCTCACCCCGAACGCCCTGCACAACGCCATCGTCTCCGTAGCGGCCATGGGCGGTTCCACCAACGCGGTGCTGCACCTGCTCGCTATCGCCAGGGAAGCAGGAGTGCCTCTGCAGATCGACGAGATCGGCCAGGTGTGCAGGCAGGTGCCGATCATCACCGCGCTCAAGCCCGGAGGACCACATACCGCAGCCGACCTGTGGCGGGCCGGCGGCACCGCACTCGTGGTACAGCGGCTCATGGAAGCAGGGCTGCTGCGCGAGGATGTGGCGCTCGTCGACGGCCGCACGCTCGCCGACGTGGCCGCCGGCGCGTCGGAGACCCCAGGCCAGACCACGGTGACAACGGTGGATGCTCCCGCCAAGCCGCCGGGCGCGCTGGCGATCCTTCGCGGTTCGCTTGCGCCGGACGGCTGTGTGCTCAAGCTCGGTGGCCGCGAGGACTTCCGCCGTGATGGGCCCGCCAGGGTTTTCGACTCGGAGGAGGAATGCTTCGCTGCCATCCAGAGCGGCGCCATCGTGGCGGGGGATGTGGTGATCGTCCGGTACGAGGGGCCGGCTGGCGGGCCCGGCATGCGGGAGATGCTCTCCATCACTGGTGCCTTGGTCGGCCAGGGGCTTGGTGAGTCCGTGGCGCTGGTGACCGACGGGCGCTTCAGTGGCGTGTCACACGGGCTCGTCATCGGCCACGTCGCCCCTGAGGCGTTCAAGGGCGGACCCATCGCACTGGTGCACGATGGCGACACGGTCGTCGTCGACACCGCGAACGCCACCCTCGACCTGCTCGTGGACAAGGACGAGCTCGCTGCGCGCCGCACCATCTGGCAACCTCTGAAGCGGCCCACGGAGCGCGGCGTGCTCGCCAAATATGTGGCGACGGTCGGCTCCGCTTCCGACGGCGCCACCACCCACTGACGCGGGGGTGAGCCGGGTCGTTCCCCGGCCTGCCGAGGTGCGCCCGCCCTCTGATGATCACCGCCTCCAACTCTGCGAGCACCGCCTCCGCTGATCGCGCTCACCGACGAGATCGGCGCTCTGGAAGTGTTGTGGGGCAGCGCGGCGGCCAACACGCAGAGCGGGACAATCCGACCGGTTATGCCCCGTACACCACCCCGCGTCGTGCCGACCAGGCGAAACCTTCAGCCTCAGCCGTCCGCCCTCGCCGTGCGATACCTCCCGGTCAGCACGCCGACGCGGCCGAGGCCTTGCGGTTGAGCTCCGCGACTCGCGCGATCTCCGCGCTGATGGCATCACCGCGCGGCCAGGCCTTGATCGCGACCCCCGCCAGGGCAAGGCCGCAGACGGCCCACGTCCCGACCACGACCGGCACGGACAGCGTTTCGGCAAGGGCGCCCGCGGTGAGCACGGCGATCGCGAGCGTCATCTGGATGCCTCCTTGCATGATCCCGAAAGCGCGGGCCCGGAAGTCGCCAGGGAGCACGCTGACGAACAGCGCGTTGAGCGGCACAATGACCGTGTTGGCGACACCGGCACCGACCATCAGGAAGAACACCACGACCAACGGCGGCCGGACCAGAGCGGGCACGAGAAGCAGAGGGGTCGCCAAGAGGAGCGGCTTGATCAGCTTCAGCCGTCGCTCCGGTCCCGTCACCCGCGTCAGGATGGCGCCGATGGCATTACCGATCGGTATGGCGGCCATCAGCAGGCCCGCGATCCGAGAATCCCCTCCCTGCTCGGCCGCCCAGGCGGCGGCCAGGGCTTCCGGGACGATCACGATCGCGACGAGGCTGAAAACCACGAGGGCGATCGGCCGCATGATCGGGTGCCCGAAGACCAGCCTCAGGCCGTCACCGGTCTCCTTCAGCAGGGACCGGCCTTGCTCCCTGATCATCGCCGCAGGACGTGGCCGTACTCCGCGCCAGAGCAGCAGCCCGGAAGCGGCGAACGTCGCCGCGTTGACAAGCAGCGCGCCACGCGGGTCGACGGCGGCGATCACTCCTCCCAGCGCGTAACCCGCGACCTGCGCGGCCTGGCCTGCCATGTTCTGCAGCGAAAGGCCCAGCACGTAGCGGTCTCCGGTCAGTAGCTGCGCCACCATGGCCGAACGAGCCGCTTCGAACGGCGGTGTGAGCACAGAGGAGACCGCGAGCAGGAGAAGCAGGACAGGCAAGGGCACCCAGGGCACAGCGACCAGCGCCACCAGAGCCGCCCGGGCCAGATCGCAAATGATCATGACGCGCCGGTAAGGGAACCGCTCCGCGAGAGCGGCGAGGACGGGTCCTCCCACCACCCAGGGCAGGTAGCTTACGGCGAAGCCCGCGGCGGACAGCAGTGCGGAGCCAGTGTCATTGAAGATCAGAACTGCTACAGCGACCTTGGCGAAATAGTCGCCGATCCAGGACAGCACCGCCGCCGCGAACAGAGAGCGATACTCCGCGACGAGGAGGACCTCCCGAAAGGTGGCGGACCGGTCAGCCGCAGGGCCTTCAGCTTCCTGCTTGTCCACGAGCGCTCCGTTCCCCACATCTCATCGCGGCACAAATAGATGTGGTCCGGCTTCGCCGCCGGACCACGCTCACACACTGCCTGGACTAGCCCCAGCTCGGTTCGCGCCGCATCCCGATCACCTCCATCCGTACGTGTGTTGTCGCACGTCGCAGCTTTGTCCGCCCGCCATGACATTTCCTTGCCATCTCTTGGACAACTGGCGCGTGCGAGCCACCGGTAACCTCTGCGGTGTGGAGTTCAGGCTTCTGGGTGCGGTGGAGATTCACTCCGCTCGTGGCGAGGTGTTTCGCCTACAACGGCGCCAAGAACGCCTCGCCCTGGCGGTGCTGCTGCTGGAGCCGCAACGGGTGGTCACCGCCGAGCGACTCATCGAACTGCTGTGGGACCAGGCTCCACCATCGACGGCCAGGGCGACGCTGCAGACCTTGATGTCCCGCATCCGCAGCGCCCTGCGATCGGCGACGGGTGGCGAACCCGGTGAGCCGGTGCGGCTGCTGGCCCTCGGCGGGGGTTACCGCCTTCAGGTCCAGCCGGAATCGGTGGACCTGCACCGGTTCGGCGTGCTGATCGATGAGGCGCGGGCGATCAAGGATCCGAATCTGCGCGCGGCCCGGCTGGCCGAGGCGCTCACGCTGTGGCAGGGGCCGGCGCTCGCTGACGCCGCGACCGGCGCCATGCGCGAACGGTTGTGCGGCAGCCTGGAGGAAGCACGGTTCGCCGCGATCACGGACCGGATAGACGCAGAACTCGCAGCGGGCCGGCATGGCGAACTGGTCGGCGAGCTGTCCAGGCTGATCGGCGAACACCCGCTTCGAGAGCGGCTGCACGGCCAGTTGATGATCGCCTTGTACCGGTGCGGCCGCCGTGCCGACGCCCTCGAGGCCTACCAGCGCGCCCGCCGCCTGCTGGTCGCCGAACTCGGCCTGGAGCCCGGCCCGCAGTTACGCGAAGTGGAGGCGTCGATCATCGCCGACACCGCGCGGCCCGGCGCGGACATCGACCAGCAGGCAGCCCGTACGGCGGAGCCTGTGATGCCGGCGCAACTCCCGCCGGGCGTCGCCGATTTCGTCGGCCGCACCTCACACCTGCGCCAACTCGACGCGCTGTTGGGCTCGAAGGCCCACGCGACGGCCACAGTGCTCGCGGTGATCACCGGGACTGCCGGGGTGGGTAAGACCAGCCTGGCAGTGCACTGGGCTCGCCAAGTCAGCGAGCGGTTCCCGGATGGGCAGCTCTTCGTGGACATGCGTGGCTTCCACACCGGGCCGCCCATGTCGCCTGTCGAGGCGCTGGCTCTGTCGTTGGGTGCTTTGGGAGTGGCCGCCGAGCGCATCCCGATCAGCGTGGACGCCCAGACCGCCCTGTACCGGTCGATGCTGGTGGGCCGGCGGGTGCTGGTCGTCCTCGACAATGTCGCCGACGCGGATCAGGTGCGTCCACTGCTGCCGGGTGATCCCGGCTGTCTGATGTTGGTGACCAGCCGGGACCGGCTCAGTGGCCTGGTGGCGTTGGACGGCGCCCGCCGGCTCAAACTCGACGTCCTGCCTGCCGCCGACGCCGTCGACGTGCTGGCTCACGCGGCGGGCGCGGACCGGGTCGGCGCCGACCGGGACACCGCGGCCGAACTGGCGAATCTCTGCGGTCACCTGCCCCTGGCTCTTCGTATCGCCGGGGCTCGGCTGGCGGACCGGCCTCACCTGAGTATGCGGCGGCACGTCGAGGAGCTGGCCGCGCGGGGCCCGATGAGTCAGTTGCGGGTCGACGGCGACGGCACCGCGACCGTACGCGGTGCGTTCGACCTGTCGTATCAGGCCCTTCCGGCTGAGGCCGGGCGGATGTTTCGAATGCTGAGCCTGGTGCCGGCTCCGGCCGGGCTGGCCTCCACCGCCGTGGCGGCGCTGACCGGTCTGCCAGCAGACGATGCGGCGCCGTTGATCGACGCGCTGTCCCGCTTCCATCTGGCCGAGATCACCGCGGACGGCCGGCTGGTCTGCCACGACCTGCTGCTGGGGTACGCCAGGCAACTCGCCGCAGAGCACGACGCGCCCGCGGAACGGGACGCCGCGATCGGCCGTCTGCTCCACTTCTACCTCCACACCACTGGCCAGGCCGCCACCGCCCTCAACGGTCTGTCCCGCCTGCGGCTGCCTGCCGCCCTCCCGCCGGCCGGCGTATCCACTGTCCAGTTCCCCGAAGAGAGCCAGGCTCGGCAGTGGATCGCCATCGAGTGGCCGAACCTGATCGCGGCGCTCGACCACGCCGCCGCGGCCGGCCGGCATCGGATGGTGTGGCAGCTGGCCCACGCGCTTCGCGACTTCATGCAGGTGCAGGCCCCGCTGACCCAGTGGCTGTCCGTCGCGCAGACCGGGCTCGCAGCCGCGCAGCGGGCCGACGACGTGCTCGGCGAAGCGGCGATGCGGCACAGCCTGGGGCTCCTGCGTTGGCGGACCGCCGAGTTCCAGGCGGCCATCGACGAATGCGAGACCGCAGCGGCCCTCGCGCGGCGCGCGGAGTGGCGGCAGGGAGAGTCCGTAGCCTTGTGCAACACCGGCATCGCGCTGGACCAACTCGGCCACACCCGGCTGGCGATCCGCCGATTGGAACAGGCCCTGGCCATCGACCGGGAGATCGGCGACGGAGTTGGGGAGGCCGCCATGCTCACCAACCTGGCAGCAGCATACGAACAGATCGGCGACCTGCCCCGGGCATCCAGGCTCGGCGAGCTCGCCCTGCCGCTGCTGCGCCAGACCGGTCAGCACCAATGTGAGGCCATCGCCGGCATCAACATCGCCATGGTCCGCCGCGAACAGGGCCGCTTCGACGACGCACTCCACGCACTCGAGGAGTCCCTGACCATCTGCCGGACCATCGGCGCAGAACACGAGGAAGCAGCCGCCCTGACCACCCTCGGCCTGGTGCACCGCGACGCCGGACGCCATCAGGATGCCACCGCCGCCCTCACTACCAGCCTCGACATCACCCAACGGCTGTCCGACAGCCGCCACGAGATCTTCGCCCACACCGGCCTCGCCGATGTCCAGATCCGGCAGGCTCATCTGGCCGACGCCGCCGACCGGCTCGACCTCGCCCTGGACATCGTCGACCGCACCGGACACCGGCGCGGCAAGGTCGAGGCCCTGCTCACCCTCTCCCACCTCCACGCCACGCAGAACGACTACGAGGGTGCCAACAAGCACGCCGCCCAGGCGTTGGACCTCGCCCGCACGTCCGGGTACACGCTCGCGACCGCGCAGGCCCACAGTCGCCTCGCCATCGGCCATCTCGGCCTCGAAGACGTGAGCGGATGCCTGGACCACTGCGAGCGCGCACTGAGCACCCAACGACACGCCGGCCAGCGGCTGGCACAGGCCCGCACCCTGCTCACCGCCGGCCACGCCTACCAGCGCCAGGGGAGAACCCGGCTGGCCAACGCCTCCTGGCGGCAGGCTCACGCCCTCTTCGAGCAGATCGGCGCACCCGAGCGTGACGACGCCGCCGCGCTGGCGACGTAGTCGGACTCGGCGCCTGCCGATACCTCCGCCCGCCGCGTCCAGTGGGCGGGGTTGGCCCGGTGGTCAGGGTGTGGGGGCGGCGCCCAGGAGGGCGGCGTGCTGGGTCGCGGGCGGCGGCCGCATCTCCCGCCTACCGGACTCGCGAGGAGTGGCTGCGGCGCTACCACGCATGGCCGGCCCGCCAAGGCAGCGAGAACGGCCATTTCGATCACCCTCACTGGGCTCAGCGGCTTCAGGTGACCTCGCCTTCTCTCCGTCCAGCTCTGATATCTGAGGCGAACGACCCGAAGGCGTGTGTTCTAGGTCACATTACCGGCGATGCGCCCGGGACGCCCAGGATGCGCGCCGCGGCGGTGAGGCCGTCGAGGCGGGGCATGCGCACGTCCATGAGCACGACCTGAGGCTTGAGCCGGCCGGCGGCGACACCCGGTGCGCGACCACGTCGTGCATCTCCCGTGCGATCCGGGCACGTTCCTGGCTGCGGGCCTGCTCCGTACGTAGCGCCTGCTCTCGTCGCAGCTGCTCCGCCTGCTCGCGCATCGCGTCGAGCACCTGCCGCCGGGCCCCCACCCACAGGCCCGCGACCAGCGGAAGCCCGAACACCGCGACACCCATGAGCACCGCGTTGGCGGGAGAACCCGCGACCAGCGCCCGATAGCCGCCACTCACGTAGGAGGCCAGCCCGCCGAGCCCCCAGACCACGACCGCGCCACCGGCGTAAAGCCACAGGTCACGCCGGCGACGCAGCTGAACACCCGCGTAGTACGACGCCACCACGGCGGCCGGCCACGCGACCAGCCACACGTACGCGACGGCGGCCACAACGAACGCCTCGCGTAAAGTCGCGCGCGCCGATGGCGCCTCCTGGCGGTCATCCTTCTCGGCCCGGCCGACGGGGGCGTCCGGACACGGTGACCGCGATCATCAGGACGCAGACGGCCGCGATCGCCGCCACGACCGCGGCCACCCCGATCCACGGCGCCGCCGGCGGCAGCAACAGGATCGCCGTGACGCCACCCAGGACCACGCCGGGAAGGATCACCGGCCCGTCCACGATGAACGCGTGGACCACCCACAGCAACAGCAGGAACACCCCCGTCGGGATCGCGACGGCGTAACAGATCGCGACCGGCGATACCGGCAGGTGGTGCCCCGTCTGCTCGACCGCGACCTCCAAGCCGGCGCCGAGGGCCGCAAGGGCCGCGAAGATGCCGTAGTGGCCGTATCCCCACAGGTACGACCGATGACGCCGGGCACTGAGCCCCTCGCCGGCCGGCGAGAGAAAGTACAGCCACCACAGGGCGAACAGCAGCACGAGACCGGAGAGCGCGATGACGACGAGAGGACCGCTGACCTCGGCGCCCGCCAGCACCCCTTCGACGCCCCTGGACACGGCGAGGACGCTCTCACCGAGCAGGATGATCGTGAACAGGCCATAGCGCTCGGCGATGTGGTGCGGGTGCCAGTTGGTCGTCCCGGCCCGTTCCGCCCACCACGGCACGGCGAGTTCCAGCACCACCAGAGCGGCGAAGGACGGCAACTGAGCCGACGGCGGCAGGACACCCGTCTCCACGAGAGCCAGCCGGAGCAGCCAGCCCGCCTGCACGACCGAGATGCCGACGGCATACCGCAGCGCGGGACGCCGGCTCGCCGGGTCCTCGACACCGGCACGCAGCCATTGGGCCACGAGCGCGATCCGCATGATGAAATAGCCCAGCGTCACGGCCCGGAAGTCCGACTCGCCCTCCGCGGCGGGCACGCCCGCCGCCAGGACCAGCACGCCGGCCATCTGCACCATGGTCAGCAGCCGATAAGGGACATCATCGGTGTCGTACGACGACGCGAACCAGGTGAAGTTCATCCACGCCCACCACACCGCGAAGAACACCTGCAGGAACGGGATCAGCCCCGCCAGGCCATGGCCGTCGGCGATGGCGTGCGCGAACCGGGCGGTGACGACCGCGACCGCCACCACGAAGGTGAGGTCGAACAGCAGCTCGAGCTGGCTCGAGACACGATGCGGCTCGTCGATCGCCCGCGCCCGCATCCGGACCCGGAACCCCTTACTGGCAGAAGGCAAGATCTCACTCCCGTCGATCCATGACGCCGTCCTCCTGAGAAGACAAGACAGAGCCCCGATCCGTGGTGCCAGCGGATTGAGGAACCCGCAAAACATCTCACGAGCTGTCACGGACCGGAGACAAGAGCCCCCCGGTCAGTCGGCGACCGCCGATGCATCCGGCGACGACAGAGCTACGACGCACAGACTCCCAACCGGTCACGACGGGAAACCGGCACCAGGATTCCGCCGAACGCCGGCTCAGCGCGGATCGCGCCGCAGGGGATGACCGGGCGGCACCTCCACCAGGACGACGCGATGCCCGTCCGGATCGGCGATCCACAACTCGACAAGCCCCCACGGTTCCAGGCGCGCCTCGCGCAGCACGGTGGCACCCGCCCGCCGCAGGCGCTCCTCCTCCCGCCGGACATCACGCACCTGCAGCCAGAGCGACATCCCCGGACCGCCCCCGTCGTCGCAGCTCCCGGACACCTCCAGGAATCCCTGGCCCAGGAAGAAGACCGTGCCCCCCTCCCCGTCGGCCGGGCCGAACTCCCGGTACACCGCCAATCCGAGCGTCTCGGCGTAGAAACGGCGGCTGCGCGCGGGATCGCCCGGACGCAGCAGCACGCGACTGCTCAGCACTTCCATGCCGGATCTGTTCCCCGCAGGGGGCCGGGATCTCGCCGCCCTGGGTGCGCGGCGGTCATCTTTGGGGGTCGTTGAGCTGAGCTTGTGGTTTCGGCGGTGAGACCAGACGTAGGCCCGACGCCTTTACAATGTAGATTCCTAACGTATCGTCAGCGTACCGGCCCTCACAGGCCGGAGTCGGGGCCGGCGGACGACTCCTCGATCGGAAAGAGGGTCGGGCTGAGCAGATACTGTGCGCGGTCGGGTGTGGCTTGGTGTGTCAGCCTCGGCACTATCACCCTGCGCAGTTCGCCGATCAGCTCGAGGACCTCGTCCCGGCTGAGCCACACAGCATGCTGCCGGTAGCCGACGAGATCTGCCGCCGGGTCGGCCTGGTCCCGGTCGAGGTAGGCGTTGAACTCGGAGAGCAGGGTGGCCATCGCCGTGGCGAATGCGCGCCGGTGATCGTCGAGCGACAGCGACTCGCTCGTGTCGGCGTCGATCGACGCCCGGTCCTGGCGCAGCCGGTATCGGCGCTCCACCGCGCCGCGCACTCGCTGCTCGTCGGCCACCTCCAGGATTCCCTCGGCCGCGAGCAGGTCGACGTGCCGGTAGACGGTGGCCTTCGAGACATCGGGGATCCGCGCGCACAGCTGGGACGTCGTCAGCATCCGCCCGCCGCGCATGGCGTGCACGACGCGCAGCCGTACCGGGTGGCCCAGAAGCTCCAACGTGTTCATTCCTCTACGATCTCATGTCATGCTACCTTTCTTAACAAATGAGAAAGGTAGCGACTGAGATGACGACAGAAACCGACCCGGCGGCGATCGCGGTCACAATCGTCGAGCTGGCATGCAAGGGAAGCTTCGCCGAGATCGAGCGGTTCTTCGCACCGCCGCTGCGAGCGGTGATCGACGCCGAGGTGCTGCGGGCCGCCTGGACTGCCGAAACGGGCAGGCGTGGACCGGTGTCCGCCATCGGGGAACCGGTGAGCGAGCCGGCCCAGGCGGGGCTGGTCAGGGTGAGTGTCCCGGTGGTCTGCGAGCGCGCGGATCTCACCGTGGTGGTGGCGGTCGACCACGACGGCATGCTGAACGATCTGCGGCTTGCCGCGGCCACCGCCCCCTGGGCGCCGCCGCCGTACGCCGACCCGACGAGGTTCGACGAGCACGACGTCACGGTCGGCGACGGTCCTCTCGCCGTGACCGGCACGGTGAGCCTGCCGCACGGGCCCGGCCCGCGGGCGGGCGTCGTGCTGCTCAGCGGCGGCGGGCCGTTCGACCGTGACGCCACCAGCGGAGCCAACAAACCGCTCAAGGATCTCGCCTGGGGCCTGGCCTGCCGCGGTGTCGCCGTGCTGCGCTTCGACAAGGTGACCCACACCCACAGCGGCCAGATGGCGAACACAGCCGGCTTCACGATGGCCGACGAGTACGTGCCGCACGCGGTCGCCGCCGTCCGCCTGCTCCAGCGGGAGCCGGGCGTGGACCCCGGCCGCGTCTTCGTTCTCGGCCACAGCATGGGCGGCAAGGTCGCCCCGCGTGTCGCGGCCGCCGAGCCGTCCGTCGCCGGCCTGGTGATCATGGCCGGAGATACGCAGCCGATGCATGAGGCCGCCGTGCGCGTCGTCCGTTACCTCGCCGCACTGGATCCCAGCCCGGCGATGGAGGCGTTCGCCAAGACGATCACACAGCAAGCCGCGATGGTCGCCAGTCCCGACCTGTCACCCTCGACGCCGGCCGAAGCGCTGCTGTTCGGCTGGCCGGCGGCGTTCTGGCTGGATCTGCGCGGCTACGACCCGGTCGCGACGGCGGCGGCACTGGACAAGCCGATGTTCATCCTCCAAGGAGGCCGCGACTATCAGGTGACCGTCACCGACGACCTGCCGGGGTGGAGGGCGGGCCTCGCTCACAGCCCGGACGTCACGATCCGCGTCTACGACGCCGACGACCACCTGTTCTTTCCGGGTACGGGCCCGTCCACCCCGGCGGACTACGAGCCCGCGCAACACGTGGACCCGGCCGTCGTCGCCGACATCGTCGAGTGGCTGGAGCACGGCCACGGGGTCGGCGCCTGACGGGTCTCCGGCCCAGATCGGGCCCGAGATCCGGCCGTGCCGGGCCTACGGCGAGGTGAGCGGTTCGGCCTCGTAGGCCCGGTGAAGCAGGGCCAGGAAGGACGGCGCCTCGGGCACGGGCGTGGGGCCGATCCGGTGGACGGCCACCCCCGGCGTCCACGAGTTCATGACCACCGCCCCGGCCAGGGCCGGCAGGTCGTCCAGGGTGACCTCCTGGACGCGCTGGGGGACACCGAGGCGATCCAGTTGCCGGCGGACGATGCCCATCGTGGTCCCGCCCAGCATCTCGGCCTCGGGCCACACCACGGCGGCGCCGTCACAGAAGGCCAGATTCCAGATCGTGCCCTCGCTGAGCCTGCCCCGACGGTCGACGAAGGCGGCGTCGTCGAAGCCCTGCTTGACGGCCTGGCGGAGGAAGTACGTCTTGGCCACCTCGCCGACGTGCTTCACAGCGGGCAGGACGCGTTCGTACTCGACCGTGGCCAGCGCCAGCGGCCCCTGGGGGCCGGAGGCGGCCGGACCGGTGCGGACCAGCACCTCGGGCTCGACATCGGCCCCGGCCACGGCGAACTCCCCCGTCGGCGAGTAGACCGTGGCCATCAGCGAGAGGTCGGCAGGACCGGCGTCGATCGCCGCCCGGAGATGGGACCGCACCCGATCGCCGGGCAACGCCTGGCCGAACAGCTCCACGGAGGCGGAGCGCAGCCGCTCCAGATGGAGGTCGAGGCCCCGGACCCGGCCGCCGCGCACCTGCATGGCGGTGAAGTGGGCATAGCCCGCGAAGGCGAGCGGCGCCAGGTCGTCGGCGGTCGCCGCCAGGCCGTTCCGGTGAACGACGGAACTCGAGGTCAAACCACTTGACATAGGAAACGCCCCCTTCAGTGGAACTACCGGCATCCACAATAATTGCACACGCGCTATGTTGCACAAGCATGCTAGTGCTCCATGCAATCAACAGAGGCGGGGGGCGCCGGCTAGGTCAGATGGCCGTGCAGGAAGGTGCGAACCCCCGCCGTGACCATCTCGGCGATCTCCTCCTCGGTGGGCGCGCCGGCGCCCAGTGCCGGCGACGCGGCCGAGACCAGCAGCATGAGGTGCAGCGCCGCGCGCTCCGGGTCGTCGATGCGCAGCAGCCCCCGCTCCCCCAGCCCTCGCAGGTGTCCGGCGAGCTCGCGGCGGACCCGCAGCGGGCCGATCTCCCTCCAGGCGTCGATCGCCTCCTGGGGGATGTGCCCGGTCTCGGCGTTGACCTGCCTGACCAGGGCGAAATGGTCGGCATAGTCGGGCATGGGCGTCACCCAGTCCCGGCCGAACTCGATGAGGTCGGATTCCAGATCGGTGATCTTGCGCAGGTGGCGGTCGATGATGGCGATCTCGGCGTCGGCGGCCCGGGCGGCGCTCTCCTGGATGACGGCCTGGAAGAGCTCCGGCTTGTCGGTGAAGTGGTTGTAGATGGTACGCGTGGACACTCCGGCCTCGGCCGAGATCGCGTCGATGCTGGCGCGGGTGTAACCGTCGCGCGCGAAGACCGTGAGGGCGCCGGCGAGGATCGCCTGGCGCTTGTCCGCTCGGCCTCCGCGGGGGCGGGGCTTGGCGGGATTCTCACTGGCCATCCGGGGTCCTCCAGCGCTCTGCAGTGACCGTCTCACGTTTGCCATACACGTTGTACTTTACCGCACGTGATCGCTACCCATCCGCCGACGTCACCCAGGTGGCGATCTGCGTACGCGAGCCGAACCCGAGCTTGTCCAGGATGCGGCGCACGTGGCTGTCGACGGTGTGCTCGGAGATGAACAGGCGCGTCGCGATCTGCTTGTTGCTCAGGCCGTCGGCGACCAGTCGCGCGACCTCCGCTTCCCGCTTCCCGAGCGGTGCGGTGCCCGCGCCGTCCGAAGCCTCGGCGGAGGGCCGGGCGGGCTCGCCGAGCGCCAGGCTGATCGCGGCGTCACGGCTCAGGCGTCCACCGGCCTCGAACTCTCCCTCGAACCCGGCCGCGCCGAGCGCCGTCACAGCCGACTGTTCGGCCCGGGCCAGCAGCGAAGCGAGGAAGGGCAGGACACTCGCGCCGGCGCCCGTTCGCACGGTCTCCGCCGCGCCGAGCAACCGCGCGGCGAGCCGCGCCCGGCCGGAGCTCGCGGCGTGGCAGCCCAGGGCGTCGAGCAGGCAATACTGTCCCACCCGGTCATCGATCCGATGGGCGATGCGCAGCGCCTCCGTGAGCAGCGGCTCGGACTCGTCGAGATCGCCGGCGATGAGCGCGGCGGAGCCCAGGTTCATCAGCATCATGTCGAGGCTGTAGAGGTCACCCGCCTCACGGCTGATACGCACGCCCTGCGACGACGCGGACCTGACCGTGTCGAGGTCGCCGTCGGACAGGCCGTTCAGTGCCCGCGACTGGAGGAACATGAGCGTGGCCGGCAGGTCGACGAGACCCGTCGCCGCCTCGTCGCCCAGGCGCCTGGCCGCCGACCGGTCACCGGCCATGTTCGCGGCGATCGACGCCAGGGACAGCGACTGCGACGCCAGGCTGGTCAGTCCGGCCCGCTGAGCCGCCGGCACCGCACGTTCGAGCGCCGGCCGGGCCGTCACCGGATCGGACTGCAGCACGGAGAGGAATCCGCGCATGTAGTAGGCCTCCGGATCGCCCGCTCCGGACGCGATCAGCTCGTCGATCCACCGGGCGCCTTCACTCGTCGCCCGCGTGATCCAGTAGTAGCCGATGGAGTACGCCAGAGCCGTCGCGCGTGATGGGTCGCCACGGGTCAGGAGCCGCCGGAGGACCGATCGGACGTTGTCGATCTCCAGATCCAGCCATCGCAGCCACTCGACGAGCCGATACCGGGATTCCGCCGCGGATCGCCGGCACCTCGACTC
Source organism: Nonomuraea sp. LPB2021202275-12-8 (assembly GCF_037044575.1). Taxonomy (NCBI): domain Bacteria; kingdom Bacillati; phylum Actinomycetota; class Actinomycetes; order Streptosporangiales; family Streptosporangiaceae; genus Nonomuraea; species Nonomuraea sp. LPB2021202275-12-8. The sequence goes on from NZ_JBAHWD010000048.1 coordinate 35,591, forward strand.
GTAGTACTCGACGCAGCGGCGTTCGACGGCTTCCTGCTCACCGGCCTCTCGCAACCTGAGGCCGGCGTATTCGCGCATCGTCTCGTGCAGGCGGTAGCAGGCGAGGTCTCCGGCGTCCTCCTTCGTCACCAGTGACTTGTCCACCAGCGATGCCAGCAGGTCCAGCGCACGTGCCGCCGGAACGTCGCCCGACGCGCAGACCGACTCGATGTCCTCGAGGGTGAACCTGCCCGCGAACACGCACAACCGCCTCAGCAGCGCCCGCTCGTCCGCCGCCAGCAGGTCGTGGCTCCAGTCGATGGTGGTGCGCAACGTCTGGTGACGCGGCAGCGCGGTGCGGCCTCCCCCGGTGAGCAGGCCGAACCGGTCGGTCAGGCGATCGAGGATCTGGCCGGCGGTGAGGACCCGGGTCCTGACGGCCGCCAGCTCGATCGCCAGTGGCAGACCGTCCAGGCGGCGGCACAGGTTCACCACGTCCGCCTGGTTGGCGGCGGTCAGCTCGAATCCGCCCGATCCGGCCGCGGCCCGTTCCGTGAACAGCATGACGGCCTCGCTCTGCCGTAACCGCGCCAGAGGCGCGTGCGGTGAGGGCAGTTCGAGAGGCGGGACCGGGACCACGTGCTCGCCGGGCGCCGACAGCGGCTCCCGGCTGGTGGCGAGCACCCGCACGTCCGGTGCGGCCCTCAAGACCTCCGCCACGAGCCGGGCGGCCGCTTCGAGCAGGTGCTCGCAGTTGTCCAGCACCAGCAGCAGCTTCCTGTCCCGAAGGTAGGACAGCAGGTGCGCCGAGGGCTCGCCCGCGGCCTGGTCCCGCACGTCCAGGGCCGCCATGACGGCGTCGCCGACCCCGGCGGAGTCCCGCACTTCGGCCAGCTCCACCAGCCACGCGCCGCCGGGGAACCCGCGTCCGAGCGCGGCGGCCATCCGGACCGCCAGGCGTGTCTTGCCGACCCCGCCGGGCCCGACGAGGCTGACCAGGCGGGCCTCGGAGAGCCTCTTCCTGACTGCTGAGAGCTCGCGGCGGCGGCCGATGAAGCTGGTCGTCTCGGCCGGGAGGTTGCCCGAGCGGCGCGGGGGTCTGGCCATGATTGACTTGGACATTACTACCGCCGGGTGGCTACCCCATCACGAATTCCCGTGATGTCGCCGTCGCGCGTGCTCCCTGAGGCTGGAGCCCATGAAGGCCATCCGCTATCACGCCTACGGCTCGCCCACGGTCCTCCGGCTCGAGGACATCGACCGGCCCGTCGTCAACGACGACGACGTCCTGATACGTGTGCGGGCGGCCGCGCTCAACCCGCTGGACTGGCACCACATGAGGGGCACGCCGTACCTCGTCCGCATGTCTGCCGGCCTGTCCCGCCCCAGGCCCCACGGGCTGGGCGGCGACATGGCGGGACGCGTCGAAGCCGTGGGCAGGAACGTCACCAGGTTCCGGCCCGGTGACGAGGTGTTCGGCGGCCGCGGCCAGTCGCTCGTCGAACGCAGCGCGGCCTTGGCCGAGTACCTCAGCATCCCCCAAGACGCGATGGTGCTGAAGAAGCCCGGCAACCTGACGTTCGAGCAGGCGGCGGCCGTTCCCGTGGCGGCGATCTCCGCGTTGCAGGCCCTGCGGGACAAGGCGCGGGTACGGCCCGGCCACAGGGTTCTGGTCAACGGCGCGGCCGGCGGCATGGGGACGTTCACGGTCCAGATCGCCAAGACGATGGGCGCCGAGGTCACCGGCGTGTGCAGCACCGGGAACGTGGAACTGGTCCGCTCCATCGGCGCCGACCACGTCGTCGACTACACCAAGGAGGACTTCACCCGCGACGGGCGGCGCTACGACGTGCTGATCGACCTGGTGGCGAACCGGTCCCCGAAGGAGAGCAGGCGCGTGCTCGCCCGCACGGGCGTACTCGTGGGATGCGCCCCCGCCAAGGGCCTCTGGACCGGGCCGGTGTTCGGAGTGATCAAGCTGCTCGTGCTCTCGCGGATGGTGAGCCAGACGATGGTTCCCTTCCTGGCCCGCGAGAACCAGGACGACCTCGCCGTCCTGTACGACCTGCTGGAGGCCGGCAAGATCGCCCCGGTCATCGACCGGACCTATGCGCTGAGCGAGGTCCCCGAGGCCATGGACTACCTCGAAACAGGACACGCCCGGGGCAAGGTCGTCATCACCCTCTGAAACGTCCTCGAGGCCGGCACCGTCGCGCTGCCGCATCACGGCCGCGCCCAGCCCTCCCGGCCGCCTCTGCCCTCCCGTCACATTCCTTCCTCGTCGTGGGTCATAGCAGTGGACCCACCGGGAGAACGCCTCCCGGACCTGGCGAGGTTGGAGAGACCATGACGTCACCCATTCTGGTCACCGGCGGCACGGGCACACTCGGGCGCCTCGTCGTGCCGCTGCTGCGGGACGCCGGGTGCGACGTGCGGGTGCTCAGCCGGCACGGCCACGAGCCCGGAGACGGCATCGAGTACGTGACCGGCGACGTGTCCACCGGCGAGGGGCTCGACGCGGCGGTGAAGGGTGCCGAGACCATCGTGCACTGCGCCGGAAGCGCCAAGGGCGACGCCGACAAGGCCAGGCACCTGGTGCGGGCGGCATCGCGGGTGGGCGTCCGGCACCTGGTGTACATCTCGGTGGTCGGAGCCGACCAGGTCCCGGTCGTCAGCGGGGTCGACCGCGCCATGTTCGGCTACTTCGCCGCCAAGCGGGCGGCCGAGACCATCGTGGCCGAGTCCGGAGTGCCGTGGACCACCCTGCGCGCGACCCAGTTCCACGACTGGATCCTGACGACCCTGCGACAGATGGCCAAGCTGCCGGTGATGCCGCTCTGGGGCGGCGTCCGGTTCCAGCCGGTCGACGCCGGCGAGGTGGCGGCCAGACTTGTGGAGCTGGCGCTGGACCGGCCCGCCGGCCTCGTGCCCGACATGGCCGGGCCGCGCGTGTACGGGATGGACGAGCTTGCCCGTGACTACCTGCGCGCGAGCGGCAAGCGCCGGCTGGTCCTGTCGGTCAGGACCCCGGGCAGAGCCGCCGCCGCGTACCGGGCGGGCGCCAACCTCGCCCCCGAGCGGGCCGTCGGCCGCCGCATCTGGGAGGACTTCCTGATCGAGCAGGCGAAGCGGGGCCTGTGAGTTCGGCGCCGTCAGGCCTCCGGTGGCCGGTGCCACATCGTGAGCCGCATCAGCCGGAGATAGCCCATCGCCTCGTAGACCGGCTGGCCCTCGTCGCTGGCGATCAGCGTGGCCGGCTCGGCGGGGGAAACGAGTTCGCCGCCCGACGTCGCCGCCGCTCCTCGGACATTTCTCAGCCTCCCTGGCGCTCGACCGAACCCTGCACTAGCACGCTGTGCTAGTGCACTATGAGCTACGTTAGCACGGCGTACTAGTACAGTGTGATGGGAGGTGGGGGCAGTGACACAGAAGAAGACGAGCACCAGCTCTCGGGACAAGATTCTCGCGGCGGCCGCGGCGATGATCGGAGAGGATGCGGGGGCGAGCCTGAGCGTGCGGGCGGTCGCGGCGCGGGCCGGGGTGAGCACCGGATCACTCAGGCACTTCTTCCCCACGCAGCGCGAACTGCGGGATGCGGTGCTCGCCGTCGTCTACGACGAGGTGGTCTCCAAGGACTGGATCCACGACCGTTCGATACCGGCGCGAGATCGACTCGTGGACTGTCTCCGGCAGGTGCTCGCGCCTGCCGGAGTAGGGGAACAGGCACGAGAAGCATGGGGCAAGGTCTTCGAGGCGTTCATCGCCCCCGAGCCGACCGACGAGGTTCGTGCGGCGTATCTCGCCATGGACCTGGAAGGGCAACGCCGTGTCGAGTCATGGCTGGCGGGCCTCACGCAGGAAGGTGCGCTGGCCGTAGGTGACAACACGCGACGTGCGAGGTTCCTGATGACCGTCCTCAACGGGCTCGCGACCGAGAGGGCGTTGCCCGCCGAGGAGTCGATCCTGCGATCCGAGACGGAAACCCTGTACATGGCCGTCGACTGCGTACTCAACTCTCGAACGTAATGACCGGCCGCCTTCGACGCCGCCGGTCACGGCACCACGTGGAGAAATGCACCCTGCATGACTCCGCACCAGCGATGACCGGCAAAATCACGATCTACAGCTGGAGTGTTCAGCCAGGCTGGAGCAGGCCCGCGTCGACGACGGCCCGGCGGAACGGGACGGCCAGCTCGGCGAGGCGCTCGCAGCCGGCCTCGCCGAGTGCGGCGTAGGCGGGCAGGGCGAGGGTGTCGGTACGGTCCTCGATGCGCTGGCGCAGCGCCTTGCCGTCGGTGCTGAGCGTGTCGCCGTCGAGCAGCCCGCGCTCGCGCAGATCCTGCTCGGCGGCATCCCACTCCTCCTCTGGCCAGGCACGGCTCATCTTGAGGAAGACGGTGGGGACCGTGCCGCTCGCGGCGTGCAGGACCAGTGCCTCCAGCCCGCCGATCCCCTCACCGAGCAGGCACGCGACGTGCCCGTCCCCGCGGAACTCCCTGAGCAGCGTCTGGGCGTGCCACAACTGGAGCACCCGCTCCTCGGGCCACGGCAACGCGGCATGCGCGGCGAACAGGGGGCGGCCCTGCGGGTGCTCGCACGCCGCCTCGGCGGCACGGCGCGCCAGCTCGACGACCTCCGCCAGGCCGTCCAGCTCGTGCACCCCCGCCCGGCGCAACGCCTCGTCCGCCGCCGCGTACCGCGCGGCCAGCACCTCCTCGGGCGACACCGCGTCCCAGACTCCGGACAGCGATCGCCGTACCAGGCCTGGATGGAAGTTGTAGAAGGTCGCGATGACCAGCTCCGCCGGCGCCCGGCCGAAGGCGGCGCCCCGCGAGGCGAAGTAGCCGGCGCGGCCGCGCAACCCGAGCTCGGCGTAACGCCGGGCGCCTTCGGGGACGAAATAGATCATGCCGTGCAGCGGCTCGAGCCGCCGCCAGGCCGTTCGCGCTGCCTTCATCCGTCACCCTTCCGAGCCGTCGTGGTTTCTAGAAGATAGTTCTATCCTCTCGGTCGCGGTAGTCCCCGGCTCACTTCCGGTGTCGTCCGCGCCCACCAGCGCCACGGCGAAGGCCACGAGACTCGCGAGTCACCGCCCCGGGGCGCGCTGCTTGACTTCCTGGATCAGCCAGCCGTTGCCGTCGGGGTCGGTGAACGACGCGTAGCCGTTGTAGTCGGCACGCCCGGGCTCGAGGCCGGACGTGCGCCCTTCGGGGCTGAAGTGGAAGGGCTCACTGACCTCCACGCCGCGCTCGACGAGCTCGGCCCGGGTGGCTTCGAGGTCGGACGAGACCAGGTGCATCCCCTGGCAGGCGCCCGGCGGCACCTTCGTCACCCCGTCGCCGATCAGGATCGAGCATTCGGATCCCGGTGGCGTCAGCTGGACGATGCGGTAGCTCTCCGCGCCGGGATATCTGAAGCCCACGGCCTCCTCGAAGGTGTAGGCGCGGTGGTCGATGTCCACCCTCCAGCCCAGGGCCTCGGCGTAGAACCGCTTGGCGCGATCCACGTCCGAGACGGGGATGATGACGGCTTCGAGCTTGAGATCCATGCTGGTGCCCCCTTGAGTGTTCAGCGTCCGCATTCTAACCAACTGTGCTGATCTGATTACTCTTCGGGGTGGCGCGTAGAGGTGGGCGGCGCCCCCAGGTGGCCCAGCGCCAGAGCCACTCGATCGGCCCCTGGCGGCACCGGCTCAGCCAGAGGGTGGACAGCAGCCACTGGAGGGTGAGGATGGCGCCGGCGAGCAGGAGCACCGTCGCCGTCGACCAGTTTTCAGGTGAGCCGCCGAGGATGGGGCGGGCCGCCAGGACGAGGATGGTCGCCGTCAGATAGTTGGTCAGCGCCATCCGGCCCAGCGGTGCGAAGACGGTCTGCAGCGCCGGTCGCAGCGGCGTCCTGAGCAGGATCAGCAGGGCGCACACGTACACTCCCGCGAGCAGCAGCCCGGCCACGGCGAGCGAGAGCCCGAAGGCGGGGTCGTGCGCGTCGTGCCCGCCGGCCTGCCACCACACGGCGGGCGGGCGATCGGCTGGATGTTGGCGAGCATGATCCCGCACAGCGCGAACCCGCGCACCACATCGAGCGCGGCGATGCGCGGCCGGCCGGGGAGGGGCGCCGCGGCCCCGGCTTCCAACAGAGGTTCGGATGGCATGGGCTCATCCTGCGGACCCGGCCGGGCGCCGGCATCGGTCGAAAGCAGGGAGCCGCACCGCCCGCGACCGTACTTTCGGCCGGTACGGCCCGACCGCGCCCTCGACGCCGTGCGGCACGACAGCGTCACCGATGTCAGGCCGGGCCGTCCTCCTCATGCCCGTCGGATTGCCGTAGGGCGACAGTGATCATGGTGTCGAGCGCGTCCTGGGACGATTGGAGCCGGTTGATCGCCTCGGCGATGCGGTGACGTTCTCGCCGCAGGTGGGTGATCACTCCCGGGCAGGCCGACGCGACCAGCCGCTCGCCGTCGTCGTGGACGCAGTGCAGCAGCCGGGCGATGACCGCGGTGGGCAGGCCGGCGGCCAGCAGGGCGCGAATGTGGCGCACCGCGGCGACGTCCGATTCCGCGTATTCGCGGTAACCGTTGGCCAGCCGCAACGGCCGGAGGAGCCCCTGCTCTTCGTAGTAGCGCAGCAGGCGCCGGTTGACGCCGGTCGCGTGGACCAGGTCACCGATCCGCATGTGCGCCCTCCCCCGAGGTTGACCTTCACATCGATGTGACACCTTAACCTCCCCATGTCCGCCACCGAAAAGTGAAGGAGACTGTCATGCCGGGAGCTGTGGTCATCGGAGCGGGCCCGGGGATCGGCCTGTCGGTCGCCCGCCGGTTCGCGCGAGAGGGCCTGCCCATCGCCCTGCTGGCACGGACCGCCGGCACGCTCGAAACCGTGGCCGGAGCCGTCGGCGCTCCGGTGGTCCCGCTGATCGCCGACAGCGCCGACGAGACGGCGTTGCGCGCCGCCCTCGACGCGGCGACCGGCGAGCTCGGCCTCCCGGACGTGGTGGTCTACAACGCGGCGATCATCCAGGCGGACGCGCCGGGCCAGCTGTCCGTGCGCGAGCACCTGGACGCCTGGGCGGTCAACGTCGTCGGGGCGCTCACCGCCGCCGCCCACCTCGCGCCGGCGATGGCGCGGCGGGGCGGCGGCTCGTTCATCGTCACCGGCGGGATGCCCGAGCCGAAGCCGCAGTACGTCAGCCTCTCGCTCGGCAAGGCCGGCGTCCGGACGCTGGTGGCGCTGCTCGACGAGGAGTACGGGCCCTTCGGCGTCCACGTGGCCTGCGTCACCGTGGACGGCCCTGTCGCGCCGGGCACGGCCCTCGACCCGGACGCCATCGCCGAGCACTACTGGCGGCTGCACACCCAGCCGCGGCACCTGTGGCAGCAGGAGATCACCGTCGGGCCGTGATCCGGGTCGTACCTCCTCGGCCATCCGTGCACGAGCAGGTCAGCCGTCGAGGAGGGCGGCGATCCGGGTCGCCGTCTCGAAGTCCATGCCGAGCCGGTTCTTGCCGATCGCGAGCGTGGTGCCGGTCGCGGCGTCCATGCCCGCGTACGAACCGCCGACGCCGCCCCAGCCGAACCAGGTGTCCTGCGTGCCCGGCTCGGCGCCCGGACGGCCGCAGGCCAGGCCGAGACTCCATGACGACGGCATGCCGAAGATCTCGTCGGGACCGGAGTAGTCGACGCGGGTGAGGCCCTTCACCCGCTCGGGGGTCAGCAGCCGCACGCCGTCGACCTCGCCGAGCAGCGCGGCGTACAGGCGGGCGATGGCGCGGGCCGACACCTTCCCGCCTGCGGGAATGTCCGCCTGGAGCACGTCCGTACGGTTGCCGAAGGTCGCGTCGGGGTTCACGGCGGGCGGGGCGAGCTTCCAGAAGGGCGAGTCGGGCGGCAGCTCGAACCCTGCCGCGGCCGGGTCGTCCTCCAGCCGCGCCGCGCGCGGGACCTCGGCGGCGGGCATGCCGAACCACAGCTCGCCGGGCATCCCGAGCGGCTCGGCGACCTCGGTCCGCAACAGCTCGGAGATGCGCCGTCCGGTGACGCGCCGGACCAGCTCGCCGAGGATGAATCCGAAGGTGTAGGCGTGGTAGGCGGTCTTCGTGCCCGGCTCCCACCACGGTTCGAGCGCCGCGACGCGGGCGCAGATGCGGTCCCAGTCGCAGACCTCCTCCGGCGTCACGTCGGACGGCAGCCCGGGGATGCCGGCGGTGTGGGTGAGCGCGTGCCGGATCGTCACCCCCTGCTTGCCGTTGTGGGCGAACTCCGGCCAGAACTCGGCGACGGGGGCGTCGTAACCGGCCTCGCCGAACGCGCCGCGCTCGGCGAGGATGTGCACGATCGTGGCCGTCATCGCCTTGCCCACCGAATAGGCGTAGAACGGGGTGTCCGATGTCACCGGGCGTCCGGTCGTGGAGTCGGCCGCACCGGCGACGGCGTCGACGACCTGCTTGCCGTCCATGAAGACGGCGACCTGCAGGCCGGCCTCGGCGCCGCTGCGCACCCGGTCGTCGATGACCTTCTGCACCTGGTCCTGTAGTGAAGTCATGATCAATCCTCTCTGCCCGACGGCTCGGCCACCCGAACCTCACCGTAGAGGTCGTACGAGAAGGCTGGTTTTCGACATCCCTTCACAAGATTTCTCCCGGGAAGATGTCGAGCCAGCGCCACGCGCTCCGACCTTGGATGTGAGGCGCCCGTCCTGGGCGTCCGGAGAGGAACGTCATGGCAAGGCCAGTGGTGCACTTCGAGATCATCGGCAGCGATCCGGCGAGGCTGCGGGGCTACTTCGGTGAGCTGTTCGGCTGGGAGTTCGACACAGGCGGCCCGGTCGCGGCCGCGGTCTCCCGGCCCGGCCCGGCGAGTACGGTTTCGTGAACGGCGGCACGACCGGCGTCAACGGCGGGATCGGCGGAGGCCCGGGCTTCGGGCGCCGCGTCCTGTTCTACGTGGGCGTTCCCGACGTGGAGGCAGCGGCGCCCGGTTCCGCATGCCGCCCGAGCACGAGCGGGCGGACCGGCTCCACAGCGTCCTGCACGTGCTCTACCTGATCTTCAACGAGGGTTACACCGCCAGCTCGGGCCCGGGCCTGCACCGCAGCGACCTGACCGGGGAGGCGATCCGGCTCACCAGGATCGTGCGCCGGCTGCTGCCCGGGGACGGCGAGGTCGCCGGGCTGCTCGCTCTCATGCTGCTCACCGACGCCCGCCGACCGGCCCGCACCCGGCCCGACGGCAGCCTGGTCCCGCTCGCCGAACAGGATCGCAGCCGATGGAGCCGCGAGCCGATCGACGAGGGCATCGCTTCGATCACCCGCGCCCTGGCCCGCTCCCCCGCCGGCCCCTACCAACTGCAGGCGGCCATCGCGGCCGTGCACGCGGAGGCGGCGCGCGCCGAGGACACCGACTGGCCGCAGATCGTCGCCCTGTATCGGCTCCTCGAAGAGCTGGACGCCAATCCCATGGTCACGCTCAACCACGCCGTCGCGGTGGCCATGGCTCAGGGCCCGGCGGCCGGGCTGGCGCTCCTGGAGCCCCTGGAAACCGATGACCGGCTGTCCGGGCACCACCGGCTCCACGCGGTCCGGGCACACCTGCTGGAGATGGCCGGCGACCACCAGGGCGCCCGTGACAGCTACCGGAAGGCCGCCCGCTTGGCCACCAGCCTTCCCGAGCAGCGCTACCTGCTGGACCGAGCGGCTCGCGACCTGCCCGGCGGCCGGTAGGAAGGCGTCGAGCACAGCGTCTCCGTCCGCGAGCGGATCGGATGCCGTCGCGGGACGTGCTCCTCGTGCGTCCTTGATCAGAGCGATGGAGAATCAACTGGACGTCGAGGCAGCGAACCGAAGATCTCGCTCTCCATGACCTGGCCGGGTATTCGGCCGACGACTCCGGGGAACGCTGTCGTCATGGAACAGTTCGCGGCGCTGCCGCTGGCCGACTGGGAGGACACCAAGGCCACGTTGCACCGTTTCTGCCAGGTGATAGGCAAGGTCCGGCTCTCCTGCGCGGCCCGCCGCAATCACTGGTGGAACGCGCCGTTCCATCTCACCGGGCACGGCATCACCACCCGGCCGATGGGCCAGGTCGACGGCAACCCGATCTTCACGATCGACTTCGACTTCCTGAGCCACCGGCTCATCGTCACGACGGTGGACGGCCGGGAGGTGTCGTTCGGACTCCCCGGCCAGTCGGTTGCGTCCTTCTACCGCGACACCATGCGGGCGCTGGAGGCCCTGGACGTGCGGGTGGACATGGCCCTGCCGCACCCGTTCGACCTGCCCGACGCGGACCGGCCGTTCGCCGAAGACACCGAGCACGCCGCCTACGACCCCGTCCTGGTCACCCGCTACTGGCAGATCCTGAGCCAGGTGAATCTCCTGCTGGAGGAGTTCGCCGCCGACTACTCGGGCAAGACCAGCCCGGTGCACCACTTCTGGCACACCTTCGACATCGCCTGCACCCGCTTCTCCGACCGCCCGATCGAACAGCCGCCCGAGGCCGACCCCGTGACCCGCGAGGCCTACTCGCGGGAGGTGATCAGCTTCGGCTTCTGGTTCGGTGACGCGGCCTTCCCCGAGCCGGCCTTCTACGCCTACACCGCTCCGGAGCCCGAAGGCCTCGACAGCGAGCCCCTGGAGCCCGGGGCCGCCCGCTGGATCAAGCAGCGGGGCAGCCATCTGGCGGTGCTGCCGTACGCCGACGTCCGGTCCGCGCCCGACCCACGCGCCGCCGTGCTCGCCTTCTTCGACAGCGCCTATCAGGCCGGAGCGCGCCGCGCCGGCTGGGACATCGCCCGGTTCGCCTGTCCTGGCGGGGTCACCGATCCGCAGCTGAGCACCGCGACGTGACGGAGCCCGTACGGCCCGCGGGGTTTAGTTCGCGCCTGTGAGGAAGTTGTACGGGACGTACACACCGCATGAACCGTCGCGAGGTCACGATGATCATGAACGCAGAGCCCGAGCTCCGCTGCCCCATCACGGAGGACCTGGGCGGGCTGCGTTCCACGGTCCGCACCTACGCCGAGGGCGCCGGGCTGTCCGGTCCGCGGCTGGAGGACCTGGTGCTGGCCGTCAACGAGGCCGCCGCCAACGTGCTCGAACACGCCGGAGGAGTCGGGACGGTCACGGCCAGCAGCGACGGCGGCGGCATCACCGTGGAGATCCTGGACGACGCGGGCACCCTGACTCCCGGCCACCTGGACACCGAGCTGGACACCACCACCCCGCACGGGTTCGGCCTGTGGACGATCCGTCGGCTGTGCGACCAGGTCACCCTCGACCACCCCGCGGGCCACACCCGGCTGCGCCTGCGCATGCAGGGGGAACCGGCCGCCAGACGGCGGCATGCTCCGGCTCGCCGGAGCGCGTGGGGCGGCCGGCCGGCGCCCACACGGTGCCGCTGACGACGGCTCGGTGCGCGAAACTTGGGTGGTGACCACCGAAGACGACCGCCCCGACCCGCCCGCGACCAGTCCCTCCATCGTGCTGCTCACGCTGGCGCGGCGGATCGAGTCCGAGCTCAACGCCGCACTCGCGCCGCTCGATCTCACGGTCAGCAGGCTCGCGCTGCTCGGTCACATCGCCGGCGTGCCCGGAGTGTCGTTCAGCGAGCTGGCGCGGATGGCCGGGACCACGGTCCAGAGCGTGCACACGGCGGTGAAGGGGCTCGCCGTCGCCGGTCTGGTGCGCGACAACACCGCCCGCGCGGGCTCGGCGTCGGCGATCGAGCTCACGCCTGACGGCGCGCGCCTCCTGCGATCGGCGAAGGACGCGGTGGCCGTGGTCGACGACACGCTGTTCGGCCCGGACTCCGATCCCGTCCAGCGGCAGATCGCCGACGCCGTCCGCGCCGCGTTCGAGGGCCGCCCCTGACTTCTCCACAAGGGCTTCAGGTTGCCTGAAGCTTTCGTGTAGGCTTCAGCCTGCCTGAAGGTACCGAGGAGGAGTGTCGTGGAAGCCGTACTGCTGTCCGTGCATGTGCTCGCCGGCATCGTGTTCGTCGGGGGCTCGGCCGTCGCGGCGAGCCTGTTCCCCCGCTACGCGCCGGTCGCCGCCGGCTCGCCGGCGGATGTCTCGGGCGAGCGCAGCCGGGCCGTCGCCGTCGCACTGCATCGCATCACCCGGGGCTACGGCGTCTTCGGCCTCGTCGTGCCCGTCGCCGGGATCGCCCTGGCCCTGGTCCAGGGTCGCATGAGCGAGATCTGGCTGAACATCTCGATGGTCCTCACCGTCGTCGCGGGCGGTGTGCTGGCCCTGCAGATCTACCCGCGCCAGCGCGACGCGCTCGCCGAACCCGGCGACGCCAAGGGCCTGCGCACGCTGTCCATGCTCGCCGGGATCTACAACCTGCTGTGGGCCGTCGTGGTCGTCCTGATGATCGTGCGCCCGGGCGCGTAGAGACGCGTGCGTGCTGTCAGCGCCCTTCGATCACCTCGGTGAGCCCGTCGAGCAGCGGGCCGAGGCCGAACTCGAAGAGCCGGTCGAGATCGAGGTCGAAGGTGCCGGCCAGCTCGTCCACGACCTTGACGAAGGTGGGATAGTCCCCGGACTCGGCGATTCCCCGCATGTGGTCCTCCTACAGGGCACCAGCCTGGCCATGGTCGGGGCGTACGTGCTGGCCGAGGAGCTGGGCAAGAACCCCGCCGGGGCGTTCGGGCGCTACGAGGAGCGCATGCGCCCGTTCGTCGCGCAGAACCAGGCACTCGCCCTGGACAACCCCGGCCAGGGCGCCGCTCCGGAGAGGGTGCAGCAGGCCGCGAACGGCATCACCCTCTGAATCGGTCAGCCCGCCGGGCATTGCGGAAACGGAGGTTCCTCAACGGCTCCTAGTGTTCGAAGAGACGAAAGGAGCAGCACATGCTGCGAGGACTGGCCACCGTGAACTTCTTCGCCGACGACATGGAGGCGGCGAGGAAGTGGTACGTCGAACTGCTGGGCGTCGAGCCGTACTTCGAGCGGCCGGGCAACGGGCAGCCGGCCGCCTACTACGAGTTCAGGATCGGCGACTACCAGGCCGAGCTCGGCATCATCGACCGGCGTTACGCCCCGCCGGGCGCGTCCGGCGAGCCGGGGGGCGCGATCATCCACTGGCACGTCGACGACGTCGAGGCCGCCCTGGACCGGCTGCTGTCCCTGGGAGCGAAGCCGTACCTGCCGCTCACCGAGCACGGACCCGGATTCGTCACCGCCTCGGTGGTCGACCCGTTCGGGAACGTGCTGGGCGTCATGTACAACAAGCACTACCTGGAGATCCTGGGCCGATGATGCACTTCGCGGACGCCGGCCAGTGGGAGTCGTGGCTGGCCGATCACCACGAGGACGAGGGCGGCGTCTGGCTGAAGATCGCCAAGAAGGGGTCGCCCGTCTCGTCGATCACCATCGAGCAGGCGCTGCGGGTGGCCCTGTGCTACGGCTGGATCGACAGCCAGCGCAAGGCCCATGACGAGGACTGCTACCTGCAGCGATACTCGCGCCGCCGCAGGGGCAGTCCCTGGTCGCGGGAGAACGTCGAACGCGTCGAGGCGCTGACGGCCGAGGGGCGCATGCGGCCGCCCGGCCTGGCGGAGGTCGCCGCCGCCCAGGCCGACGGCCGCTGGGCGGCGGCCTACACCGCCCAGCGCAACGCCACCGTCCCGCCGGACCTGGCCGAGGCCCTGGCCGCCGACCCGGAGGCCGCCGCCCGCTTCGAGGCGCTCGACAGGACCGCCCGCTACCTGGTGATCCTGCCGCTGCTGAAGGCCCGGACCCCGGCCGGGCGCGCGGCTCGCCTGCGGAAGCAGATCTCCGGCCTGCCGGCCTGACCGGGCCGGGATTGCAGCGGGTGGGGGTCCGCGGTTCGACGTCGTCGCCCTCAGCCATCGATCGGCCCACGCGGCATCCTGCCTGAAATGACAGAGATTTGTGTTATTTCAGGTATGTCGGTAATGTCGGGCGCATGGCTTACGAAAGCGAACTCGCCTTCGCCGACGAGGTCGGTCGTCACTTCGCGCGGCAGAACGCCCTGCCGCCGATGACCGGCCGGGTGGCAGGGTGGCTCCTGATCTGCGATCCGCCGCAGCAGACCATCGCCGAGCTCAGCGAGGCGCTGCGGGCCAGTCGCAGCGCCGTCAGCGGCGCGGTCGCCGTGCTCGAGGAGTGGTCCTGGATCCAGCGCTCGCGCGCCGCCGGCGAGCGGGTGGACCGGATCAGCCTGCATCCCGCGATCTGGCTGAAGATGGTGGACAAGCAGGCTGAATACGCCTCGCTCGGCACGCTGGCCCGGCGCGGCCTCGAGGTGCTGGGCGAGGCGCCCGCCACCCGGCGGGCGCGCCTGATGGAGACGGCCGCCTTCGCCGGCTTCCTGGCCGAGCGGATGCCCGCACTCGCGGCCGAGTGGCGCGCCCACCGCGACGCCCTGCTCGCCTCGGGCGAGCTGCCCGGCGACTCCGGGACGAGCCGGCTCTGAGCCGCCGCGACACTTCGCGCAATCCCCCGAACCTGATGAGGAGACCCCTGATGACTTTCGACACCGCTCGCTGGCAGGCGAGGCTCGACGAGCTTCGCGCCGCCCACCACGTCCCCGGAGCGTCGCTGGCCGTGCTGTCCGGCGGGAGCGTGCACGAGCTGGCCAGCGGTGTGCTGCACCGGGGCACGGGTGTGGAGGTGACGACCGACTCGGTGTTCCAGTCGGGCTCGATCGCCAAGGTCTACACCGCCACCCTGATCATGCAGCTCGCCGACTCCGGCCTGCTCGACCTCGACGCGACCGTCGTGAGCGTGCTGCCGGAGTTCGCCACCCCGGACGAGGTGGCCACCAAGACGATCACCGTCCGGCAGCTGCTCAGCCACACCGGCGGCCTGACCTGCGACTTCACCTATGACTCCGGCCGGGGTGACGACTGCCTGGCCACCTACGTCAAGGCCGCCCGGCAGGTCGCGCTGGACTGCCCGCCCGGGACGGCGCTCTCCTACAGCAGCCTCGGCTACGTCGTGCTGGGCCGCATCGTCGAGGTGCTGACCGGCCAGACCTGGGACCAGGCCTTGAAGGACCGGCTCTTCACCCCGCTCGGACTGGACCATTCGATGACACTGCCCGAGGAGGCGCTGCGGTTCCGGGCGGCGATGAGCCACCTGGGCGAGCCGGGTCAGGATCCCGACCCGGCGCCGGCCTGGGACCTGATGCCGCGTTCCGCGGGCCCGTACGGCAGGGTCATCATCTCCGCGGGCGACCTGGCCCGCTTCGCCCAGATGCACCTGGACGGCGGACGCGGCGTCCTGTCCCCCGCCTCCGTCGCGGCGATGCAGCGCCGGGAGGTCGACAGCCCGGACAAGTGGACCGTCAGCGCCGACGGCTGGGGCCTGGGCTGGACCCTGTACGACTGGGACGGCGTCTCCGGCTACGGCCACGACGGCGCCGCCATCGGCCAGTACGCCTACCTGCGCGTCGTCCCGCACGCGGGCGTGGTCGTCGCCCTGCTGACCAACGGCGGCGGCGCCCGGCAGCTGTACGCCGAGCTGTATCGCGAGTTGCTGGCCGAGCTGGCGGGGGTGCGCATGCCGGACGCCTTCGGGCCCGCGGCCGAGCCGCCCGTGGTGGACATGACGCGGCTGCTGGGCGAGTACAAGCGCGAGGGCGTCGTCGTCACCGTCGCCCAGGACGCCGACGGCAGCGCCCGCGTCCGCTACGAGTTCGTCGACGGCATGAAGGACTTCTCCCCGCCGCTGGAGGTGGACCTCGTGCCGATCTCGGAGACGGTCTTCGCCGCCACGGGCGCCGGACCGTCCTTCAGCGAGGACTACATCCCCGTGGTCTTCTCCACCCTGAGCGACGGCACCGACTGCTTGTACATCGGCATGCGCGCCACCCCCAAGTCCGGCTGATCCTCAGAAGGGGATCTCAGGCGTTCCCGCCCTGCCGGGCGGGGCCGTCGTGGGGTTCGTCGGGAAGGGGAGCCGAGACGGGGCGGCGGTACCACAGCATGAGGCGATCGCCGTCGGCGACACTCGGAGGATGGAACGAGCACACAACGAGCTCACCCCCGCGGCGGCGGAGCCGGCCGGCAGCGGGCCGCTCACCCCGGGGCCGGTCTCGCGGTATCTCGGCGACCTCGCCACAGCTCCGCGCCGGGCGCGGTGACCCGTGCTGGACCTGCTGATCGGGATCGCGCTCGCGCTGACGGCCGGCTGGCTGGCGCTGGTCGTGACGCTGGTGGTCGTCCGGCCGCGCGGTGGGCTGCTGCGTGAGGCGCTGCGGCTGCTGCCGGACGTGCTGCGCCTGGTGCGCCGCCTCGCCGCCGACCCCGCCCTGCCCAGAGGTGTACGGGTGCGCCTGGCCCTGCTGCTCGGCTATCTCGCCTTCCCGATCGACCTGGTGCCCGACTTCATCCCCGTCCTCGGGTACGCCGACGACGCCATCATCGTCGTCGCGGTGCTGCGTTCGGTGGTCCGTCGCGCCGGGCCGGAGGCGGTGCGCCGGCACTGGCCCGGCACCGACGACGGCTTCGCCGTCCTGTCGCGCCTGGCCGGCTTCTAGAGGTTGGCTGATTCTTTTCCGGCGCACGCCCAGGTCAGAGCGCCGGCACCGGTGCTTTCCCGAGTGCGGCGGCGTAGAGTTGCGTTACCGAGGATTTCTCAGGTCGGCGTCACCCGCTGCAAGCCCTCATCGCACTGGGCCTCGCTGCTTCGCTTGTCCGAAAGGAGAAGCCGATGACCGTTACCGACACCTCACCGCTAGGCGGGGCCGGCCCGACAGCTCCGACCATCGTCCACCTGTCCGGTGAGCTCGACATCGTCACCTGCCAGCCGCTCCGCTGCGAACTGCGCGGTGTTCTGCGATATAGCTCCGACCTGCTCATCCTCGACCTGGCCGGAGTGACCTTCTGCGACGCCTGCGGCCTAGCTGTCCTGATCGACATCCAGCGCCGCGCCCGGCAGCGCGGGATCGTCCTCGCCCTGGCGGCTCCGCGCCCGTGCGTGTCAAGGCTGCTGCACATCGCCGGCCTGGACCGCAGCCTGCCGATCGTGGTGTGAGCCGAAGGATCGCCTGTAGGCCGCCGGGGTGGTGCGCACGATACGGTGAAAGCGCCTGCGCAGGTTGGTGGCGGAGGACAGCCCCACCCTCCCGGCGATCGTCTCGACCGGCAGATCGGTCTCCTCCAGCAGCGCACGGGCCGCCGAGACGCGCTGCCCGAGCAGCCACCTGCCCGGGCTGACGCCGAGCTGCTCGGCGAACCTGCGGGCCAGCGTGCGAGGCGAGACCCCCGCCCGCGCGGCGAGGTCGTCGACGGTGAGGGGTTCGTGGAGCCGTTCGGCTGCCCAGTCGAGGACCGGCGCCAGGGAGTCGGGCACGCCGCCGGGGACCACCGCGTACTGGAGCTGCCCGCCTTCTCGGTGCGGAGGCATGACCATGTGCCGGGCGACCTGCGCGGCGTAGGCGGCGCCGTGGTCGGCGCGGACGAGGTGCAGGCAGAGGTCGATGGCCGCGGCGGTGCCCGCGCTGGTCGCCAGGTCCCCCAGGTCGACGTAGAGGGTGTCGGCCTCGACCCGCACCTCGGGGAAACGGGCCGCCAGCTCGGCGGCCATCCGCCAGTGGGTGGTGGCCCGCCGGTGATCGAGCAGGCCCGCTTCGGCCAGGAGGAAGGCGCCGGAGCAGATGGCGACGATCCGCGCCCCGCGCCGGTGGGCCCGCAGCACCGCGTCGATCACGGCGGGCGGAACGGGCTCGTCGCGCCGCTGCCTGCCGGGGATCACGACCGTGTCGGCGGCCTCCAGCGCCGCCAGGCCGTCGGCGACCGCCATGTCGTAGCCCGCCAGAGTCGGCACCGCGCCGGGACTCTCGGCGCACACCGCGAACTCGTAGCGGGCGGGCAGGCCGGGACGGCGCATCCCGAAGACCTCGGCGGCGCACGCGAGCTCGAAGGTGGACTGCGGGGGCAGGACCAGGGCGACCACCCTATGCAGACTCATGGCAGGAATGTACCTGAACGCGTCAATCAAGACACTGGGCCCGGATGCCGCGTTCCGGCCACGATGGCGGCATGACGCAAGAACCCGATGACATCCAGGTCCTGCAGGTCGACGAGGTGGAAGCGGTCGAGGTCGTCCCCGGGATCATCCGGCGGCGGCTGCCGGCCACCGAGTGGGCGCGCGGCTGGATGTACGACTTCGCACCCGGCACCGAATGGCCGGAAGTGGACGTACACGATGGTGAGGAGCGCTACTACGTCGTGTCGGGAGAGTTTCTCGACAGGGGGCGCCGGCTCGGGCCGGGCAGCTACGTGGTGTTCGCGCCGGGCAGCTCGCACCGCCCGCGCACGGAGACGGGGGCGCGCATGCTCGGCATCAGCATCCCGCCTCGATAGGGTCGCCGCCGGCCTCGGGCGGCACGGTCAGGAGGGCCGGGGTGCGCGCCGGTCCCTGCGCTGGGCCAGCTCCTCGTCGTCGACGACGACGAGCATGGGCTTGCCGGGCTCGCCCATCATCGTGACGACGAACCGGCTCCAACTGTCCGTCCGGTTGTTGCCGTCCTGGTAGTGGATCACGTCGCCGCCCGGCTCCCAGAACGCCTCCCCGGCCCGGATGACGCGCTCGGGCTCGCCTTCCAGCTCGAACAGCATCTCGCCCTCCAGCACGTAACCGAAGGCCGGTCCGGAGTGCCGGTGCGGCGGAGCACCGGGGTCGCCGGGCGGGTACTGGATGAGGACGGTCATCACCTCGGCCCCTTCCGGGACGAAGGGCGGCTTCGCCGTCTGCAGCGTGGTGAGCGCGTCGCGCCAGGTGCTGGACCTCTCCGGCATGGGAGGGCTCCTTTCATCCCTTGGTTCTGAGCCAGTCTTCGAAACGGGTCTCGGCGAGGATCGCGCCATCGGCGGGGATGAGGACGCGCTCGCTCAGCTCGGCCCCGAAGTAGCGCCCGTGCGAGTCGATGATCACTTCGCGGGGGTCGTCGCGTGCGCTCAGATCCAGCCGGACGAGCTCGTCGAGGCGGAACTGCTCGGGGCCGGCCAGCTCGATGGTGCCGTTCACGGGCGGGCCCACGGCCACCTTCGCCACCGTTTCGGCGATGTCGGCCGCCGCGATGGGCTGGATGAGCACATGCGCCAGGCGGACCGTGTTGCCGTTGGTCGCGGCCTGAGCGAGGGCCGTGACGAACTCGAAGAACTGCGTCGCGCGGACGATCGAGTAGGGGATGGGCGATTCCTTGATCAGCTCTTCCTGAGCGATCTTGGCGCGGAAGTAGCCGCTGTCGGGCAGGCGGTCGCTCCCCACCACGGACAGGGCGACGTGATGCTCCACGCCCGCGGCCGCCTCGGCGGCGAGCAGGTTCCCGGTCGAAGTCCGGAAGAACTCCATCACCGCCGCGTCCTCGAACGAGGGGGAGTTCGCCACGTCGACGACCACCGAGGCGCCCTCCAGCGCATCGGCCAGCCCTTCGCCGGTGATGGTGTTGACGCCCGACTTGGGGGACGCGGCCAGCGCCTCGTGGCCGCGCTCACGGAGGTGGGCGACGACTTTCGAGCCGATGAGGCCGCTCCCGCCGATAACAACAATCTTCATCTCTGCCCCCTTTTGTCGCCTATGCCCGCTTTATGCCCCCTCACCCCTCCCGGTCTTCTCGTACGGCGGGCCCGAGTGCGCCCGCGCGCGCGGCGGCGAGCGCGATCCGGGCGGCCCGGTCGGCGAGGGCGTCGTCGAGCGGATCGGCGGTGATGAGCAGGCTGAGATAGATCGGCGCGGCCAGGGTCTTGAGAAGGCCGGCCGGATCGGTGCCGGCGGGCAGCTCGCCCCGGGCGACGGCCCGCGTCACCACGGGTTCGGCCCGCCGGAGCCGGTCGTGGAAGACGTGGCGCCTGGCCTCGGCGATCTCCGGAAGGTGGGCGGCCCCGGTGAACATGGCGGCCAGGATGGCCTGACCGGCAGGCGTGGTGAAGGACTGCACGAGCGAGCGGGCGAGCGCGCCCAGATCGCCCTCCGCCGTCCCGGTGTCCGGCACGGGGATGTCCATCGCCATGTGCTCGGCGACGGTGTCCACGATGAGGCTCTCGCGGTCCTTCCAGCGCCTGTAGACGGTCGTCTTGTGGACGCCGGCGCGCTGGGCGACACCGTCGACGGTCAGCGCCGCGTAGCCCTTGTCCACCAGCTCGGCGAGCGTGGCGGCATGGACCGCGGCCCGGACTTTCGCGCCGCGCCCGACCGGACGATCAGACTCCATTGCAACTCCGAGTTGCGTTATAGCGGGATTCTCGACAGGATCACCGTATCGCAACTCCGAGTTGCGATCTGTCTCCGCGTCTCTGCGAGGTACCCCCATGCGCGTCTCCCCCATCCCCGACCAGACGGGACGGCTGGCGGTCGTGACCGGCGCCAACAGCGGCATCGGCTACGTCACCGCCCGCGAGCTGGCCCGCCACGGCGCCCACGTCGTGCTGGCCTGCCGCGATCCCGGCCGCGGCCAGGCCGCCCTCGCCCGGATGCGCGACGAGGCGCCCGGCGCGCGTCTCGAGCTGCGCCGCCTGGACCTGGCCAGCCTGGCCGCCATCCGCGAGTTCGCCGCCGCGTGGGACCACGACCGGCTCGACCTGCTGGTCAACAACGCGGGCCTGGCGATGGTGCCGTTCGCCAGGACCATGGACGGCTTCGAGTCCCAGTTCGGCGTCAACCACCTGGGCACCTTCGCCCTCACCGGCCTGCTCCTCCCCCAACTGCTCGCCGCGCCGGATCCGCGCGTGGTCACCGTCAGCAGCGAAGGCCAGCGATTCGCCCGCTTCGACCTGGACAACCTCAACGCCGAACGCCGCTACCTCACCCTCTTCGCCTACGTGCAGTCCAAGCGGGCCAACCTCTACTTCGCCACCGAGCTGCAGCGACGGGCGGACGCGGCGGGGCTGAGCCTGCGCAGCATGGCCGTCGCCCCCGGCCTCACCCGGACCAACGTGCTCACCGGCGGCGCCAACAGCGAGCGCGGCCGGCTGTACGCGACACTGGCGCGCCTGCTCGTGCGCGCGGCCTTCCGCCCCACCCCGGAAGGAGCCAGGACCTCTCTGTACGCAGCGACCGTCCCGGACCTGCCTGGAGGCAGCTACATCGTGCCCGACGGGCCGCTGCAGCTACGCGGCGAACCCGTACGGCGCACCGGCGAGCGCGCCATCAGGGACGCCGACACCGCCCGCCGGCTGTGGCGGCTGTCCGAACGGCTCACCGGCGTCAGCTACCCCATCGGAGGGTTTGACCTTCACGCGGCGTCAACGTCTTAACTGGACGGCATGCGGATCGGAGAACTCGCCGCACTGCTCGGGGTGTCGACCCGGACCGTGCGCCACTAGTCC
>NZ_JBAHWD010000049.1:0-50729 GCF_037044575.1 Nonomuraea sp. LPB2021202275-12-8
ACGGCCCTGGCGGATCGCCGCCGGCCTCTGCCTCGGCGCGGCGATGGGCGTCAAGTGGTCCGGGCTGGCGTTCGCGGTCGCCTTCGCCGCCATGTCGCTGCTGTGGGACTTCGGCGCGCGCAGGGCCGTCGGGCTGCGCCACCCCTACCTGGGGGCGCTGTCCAAGGACGTGCCCAACGGGCTCGTCTCCTTCGCCGCCGTGCCGTTCGTCGCCTACATGGCCACCTGGACCGGCTGGTTCGCCACCGCGACCGGCTACGGCCGCAACTGGGACCAGGCCACCTCCTCGGGCCCCTTCTACTTCGTGATCGACTCCGCGCGCTCGTGGGTGCAGTACCAGTGGCAGGTCTTCACCTTCCACAACGGCCTGGAGACCTCGCACCCCTACATGTCCGAGCCGTGGTCCTGGCCGCTGCTGCTGCGCCCCGTCGCCTTCCACTACCAGGGGCGGCAGAACGTCTGCGGCGGAGCCAAGGACTGCTCCGAGGCGGTGCTGGGAGTCGGCACGCCGGTGATCTGGTTCGGCGCGCTGGCCGCTCTGGTGGCCCTGATCGCCTGGTACGTCTCCAGCCGCGACTGGCGGGCCGGCGCGGTGCTGCTCGCCTACGCGATGGGCTGGCTGCCCTGGTTCTACTTCGCCTTCGCCCAGAACCGCACCATGTTCCTGTTCTACGCGATCCCCATGGTGCCGTTCATGGTGCTGGCCATCACGCTGTGCGCCGGATGGCTGATCGGCCCCGCGGGCAAGACCGACGACGGCCGGCTTCCTCTGCGGCGAACCATCGGCGCCGCCGTGGTCGGCGCCTACGCGTTGCTGGCCCTGATCAACTTCTGGTGGCTGCATCCTGTACTGTCGGCCGAACTGATCCCCTACGCCGAGTGGAAGGCCAGGATGCTGTTCGACAAACGCTGGATCTGACCCGGTCACAGTCCGCCAAATAGTGGTTTCGTAGGGTAGTCACTGTGCAAGACCCAATACGCACCGGATTCGGTCATCGTCAGGCCTGGGGTCCATACGGCAAACTTCGAGGCATGAGTGCACCAGACGTCACCGCGCTTCTCGCCGAGTTGGAGCGGTCCCAGCCGGACCTCGCCGACGACGCCAGAACCGCCGTCGAATGGCTGACCGGCGGCGAGCCGCTGGAAACGGTGACCCAGCTCGATGTCTGCGAGTTCCTCTGGTACACGCTGCCGCTCAAGGTGGGCGGTGACCACGAGCGGCTCGCCCGCTCGCTCGGACGCCTGCTGGAGATCGGCGGCCTCCAACGCTACGCCGCTCTCTGCTCGTCGCAGACCACGACGCAGATCCTGCGCACCTACGCCCGTGAGGGCGAGGAGGCAGGCACCGGCGCCTACCAGGAGGCGCTGCAAGCCACGGGCGTGCTCCCCCCTGACGTGCCCGAGCTGCAGTGGAGCATGATCATGGGCCCCGAGGAGCTCGGCGCCCACGTCGCCTGCTCCGCGGCGCTGGAGCTGGCGATCGTCGCCGGCGAGAGCGTCGACCGCGTCGCGCTGACCCGGCGCTGGCTCACCGAGCCCCGCACCGACCTCGGCGGCGACAGCTGGCTGCACCGCGTGCACGGCGAGCGGCTCAACCGCTGGGTGCTCGGCCGCGGCCCGGCCAGGCGCGAGCTCGCCCAGCCTTTCGAGGTGCGGCTGTACGCGCCCGTCACCTCGCAGCCGCTGCCCGCCCTCCACAGGCTGCTCTCCCTGGCCGCCGCCGAAGGCAACCTGCCCCTGCGACTCGCCCCGTCGCCGGAGGCGCTCAGACTGCGCGAGCTGGCCGAGCGGGAGCTCGGCGCGCTCAGCCGGGACGGCGCCCGCCTGGCCATCACCGACCGCGGCAAGGCCCTGCTCGACTCGCCCGACGCCATGTGGGAGGCGGTCACCAGGCTGCTGCTGGCCAGGGGCGAGCACGAGTTCGAGGTGTCGGCACGCGAGGCCGCGCTCATGCTGCTCGCCGACGGCGTCCTGATCTCACCCGCCCAGCTGCGCGAGCGCGTCGCGGAGGTGGTCGGCGGGGAGGGCTGGCATCCGGCGACGGGCCTGGATGACGTGTCCACCCCGATCACGTCGCTGGTCGGCCAGCTCACCGCGCTGGAGCTCGCCTTCGGCGACGAGCTGGCGATCCGCCTGACGCGCGCCGGGCAGTTCGCCGCCCTGGCCGCGCTGCGGGCGCACGCGCTCCGGCCCAGAAAGTACGTCAACTCCACCTGACCCCGGCTACCCGGACTCCGTCGGCGGCGAAGGTCCTCAAGGAGCCTCGCCGGTGCGCAGGAAGCCGGGTGCGGTGTCTCCCCAGGCCGGCGCGTCCAGCTCGTTGAGCGCCGTGACGAGCCGCTTCTCCTCGTAGACGAAGTGCGACTCGAGCAGGGCGGCCAGGCCGTCCAGCTCGGCGCGCACGGCGCGCGCGTCCACCTGCGGCGACAGACCGCTGAGGAGCTCTTCGAGCCGGGTCATGATGTCGGCCACCATCTGGTGGTCGCGCTCCAGCTCGTCGAGCACGGGCCGCAGCTCCGGGAGGCGTTCGGCCAGTGCGGGGAAGGCGGTGCCGTCCTCGCCGGAGTGGTGCCTGCGGACCGCGGAGCAGAACGTCAGGCAGTGGGCTCGCAGCTCGCGCGGCCGCTCGCCGGCGCCGTCGAGGTAGGAGTCGACGTCTTCGCGCAGCCGGGCGAGCTCCTCGCGGAGCCAGATGTGGACTTCGGTCAGTTGGTGGCCGTACGCGGTGTGGCGTCCGTCGATGGTTTCCATGGTCGTCCCATCGTTCCACCCGTGCACCGTCGTGGGAGCGACGAAGGCAGGGGGTGCGCGACGACGTTCGGCCGATCCCCGGAAGGGCGCCGGTTCCTACGGTCGATCCGTGGCAGGAGTCTCCCGCCACGGATTCCAGGAGGACCGACCGTGTCACGTTCACGCCCACCCGGACGTCGAGCTCGTCCGCTAGGGCACCAGCCGGACCAGCGAGTCGCGCAGCCGGGTCCGCTCGCTGCTCATGAACCTGTGCAGGCTCCGCGAGCCGAACGCGACCCGCTGGGCGCTGCGGCGTCGCTCGGCGTCGTAGACGCGCAGGCCGGACGGCACGTCGTGCGCGGCCATCGCGCGCCCGAGCGCCTCGGCGTCGAGGATGGCCGTGCACGCGCCCTGCCCCAGGTTGGGCGTCATGGCGTGTGCCGCGTCACCGACCAGCGCCACCTTCCCGCCGACGAACGACCGCAGGGCGGGGAACAGGTGCCGCATCTCGTAGCGGATCCAGGTGTCGGGGTCGGTCTCGGTGAGGATGCGCGGGATCGGGTCGTGCCAGCCCGCGAAGTGGCCGCTCAGCTCCTCGGCGGTGGTGGCCTCCGGCACGGTGGCGTACCAGTTGGTGTGTCCGGGCTCGACCGGGGTCATCCCGAAGAACCGCCCCTTGCCCCAGGTCTCGCCGTAGACGCCGGTCTCGAACCCGGCGATGCCGATCCAGGCGACGGTCCCGACGTGGGCCGGGCGGCTGCGGTCGCCGAAGCAGGCCGACCGCACGGCGCTGTTGATGCCGTCGGCGCCGACCACCAGGTCGTGGCCGTCCAGCAACGCGCGCACGTCGGTGACCTGCTCGCCGAGCAGCAGCGGCACGTCCCCGAGCGCCGCCAGCAGTGCGTCGAGCAGGTGGGGCCGGGAAATGAGCAGCTCGGGCCGCCCCGCCTTCCGCTCGATCCGCTCCAGCGGCAGGCTCGCCATCACCTTCCCGCCGGGGGTGCGGATCCGCGCGCTCCTGTACGGCACGGCGCGGCGGCGCAGGGCGTCTCCGGCTCCCAGCCGGTCGAGCGCGGCCTGGGCCGTCGGGTGGATCCCGAACGCGGTGCCGTACCTCCCCAGGCCGGCGCGCCGGTCGAGCACGGACACCGTCCAGCCGGCGCGGCGCAGTCCGATGGCCGTCGCCAGCCCGCCGACTCCCGCTCCCACGACCACCGCGGTTCTCGTCATGACATCCTCCTCGATTCACCACAACTGTGGTACCACGATTGTGGTAGCTTTGGCAAAAGGGGAGGTTCAGATGAATCCGGAACGGCGCGACCGGCTGCGTGACGCGGCCATCGAGGTGCTGGCGAGCGCGGGCGGGCGCGGCCTGACGCACCGCGCCGTCGACGCGGCGGCGGAGGTGCCGGCCGGCACCGCGAAGAACTACTTCCCGACCAGGGAGGCACTGCTGGGCGCGGCGGCCGAGCGCTGCCTGGAGCTTTATCAGCGGACCCGGGCGGCCGCGGCGGAGCGGGCACCCACCGACCGCGAGGGCCTGGCGGTGGTGCTCCGCGCCCTGCTGGGCGACGTCGCGGGGGCAGGCCGCTCCCGCCTGCTGGCCTACCTGGAGTTGCAGGCGGAAGCCGCGCGCAGGCCGTGGCTGGCCGCCGTCCTCGACCCCATCGCTGCCGCCGACTTCGCCGGTTTCGAGGCCGCGCAGCGGGCCGCCGGCCTGCCCGTGACGCCGCAGCGGGCGGCCACCGTCACCCTGGCCATGCACGCCGCCATCCCGCACCTGCTGGCAGGAGGACCGGACACCCTGGCCGCGGCCGGCCTGGACGACCTCGACCGGTTCGTCCGGGGGGTCCTGGAGGCGACATATCCGGAGAAGGAGTCCCTAGGCTGAGCGGCATGCCGACGGTCCTCGCCTTCCACGCCCACCCCGACCACGAGGTTTTCATGACGGGCGGCACGCTCGCCCGCGCCGCCGCCGAGGGACACCGGGTGGTGATCGTGGTCGCCTGCGACGGCATGGACGCCGCGGAGGGCGAGACTTACCGCATGAAGGAGCTGCGTGCCAGCGCCACCCAGCTCGGCGCGCACCGCGTCGAGCATCTCGGCTACGCCGACAGCGGCCACGGCGCGGAGCTCTACCCGGACCCGCCCGGCCGGGTGCGGTTCGTCAGGGCGGACACGGACGAGGCCGCCGCGAAGCTCGCCGCGATCCTGCGCGAGGAGCGGGTGGACGTGCTCCTCAGCTACGACGCCAACGGCGGCTACGGCCACCGCGACCACGTCAAGGTGCACCACGTCGGCAGGCGCGCCGCCGAGCTGGCCGGCGTCGGGCGGGTGCTGGAGGCGACGATCCCGCGCGAGCTCGTGGCGCGCCTGACGGTGCCGGCGCGCCTGGTGGGACTCCGCTACGACCTGCGGGCGCTCGCGGCCGCCTACACACCGCGAGCTCGCGCGCACCGGATCAGGACGGGCGGCGATGCTCCACGACCTGGTCCCCGCGACCGGGAAACACCATGACCAGGATGTGCTGCGGAGTCCACGCCTCCCAGTCGGGCTCGCGGTAGTGCACCCGGATGCGGTAGTGGCCCTTGCCACGGAAGGCCAGGTTGGGCAGCCCTTCCCCGGCCATGGGATCCATGAGCACGATCGACCCCGCCGGGCTCTCGTAGCCGACCTCGACCACGCGGTCCCACCCCTTCACCTCGACGGGCGGCCTGCGGCGATAGGTCTCGGCCGTGAGGCAGTTCGCGTAGTCGGAGTGACTGAGCATCATGAAGTGCCCGGGCAGGGTGGCGACCAGCCCATGGTGCTGCGCCTTGTCGAGCAGGCCGTCCTGGAAGGGGTCGGTGTCGTCGTCGGGCGCCGCCTCGAAGGACTCGATCACGCCGTAGTCGGTGTACATCCGATCGCGTACGACGCGCAGCGGCTTGATCCGCGGCCGGTGCCGTGCCTCATCACAGGCCTTCTGCTCGGCCGCCACATCCGCCTGATACGCCGCCTCCTCCGCCTCCCGCTCCTGCCGCACGACGGCCGCTGCCGGGGGACAGATGGCGGCGATGCGGTAGGCCGGGATGTCCGGGTGCGGGAAGGCGGCGCACATCCTGCGGCCGTAGGCGAGGGCCAGGTGGTCGCCGACCATGGTGAACATCCGGTCCCGGCGCATCCCGCAGAGGAAGGCCCGCTCGCCCGTGGCGACCTCCGCCCCTTGCGGGAACTCACACGCCTCGGTGCCGGTGGGGCCGGGCGAGAAGTCACCGGCAGGCAGGAACGACAGCAGCCCCAGCCCCGCCACACTCGCCAGCCCGCGCCGGAACCACCGCGACAGCAGCACCCGCCGCACCCGATACTTCGGAATCCGCACCGCGGCCAGCACGCAGAACGCGGCCACGGTGGGCATGACGTCCGGGCCCAGGAAGAACCGGAGTCCTTCCACGCCGCCCCACTGCTCCAGGCAGCTCCGGTCCAGGGCCAGGTCCACGCCGAACGCCACCAGGTCGAGGCCGTACAGCAGCAGCAGCGCGCCCGCCAGGACCCGCGAGACCACCCGCCCGGCGCGCGGCCGCCCCAGCCGCGCCGACGACCAGTGGGCCGCGAAGGCCAGCACCACCGCGGGCACACCGGCGTACCAGAGCACGGGCAGCCACTCGACCGCCGCCCACAGCCGCTGGGAGACCTCGTCGCTCACCTCGCGGCCCGGACACCACCCGTAGGAGGCGTAGCCGAAGACGAAGGACTCCGGCAGGGACAGCTGATAGCCGACCCCTGCCCCCGAGACCACCAGGGCGGTGATCCACCATAATCGTGATCTTCTATTCACGACCCCATAACGTACTGGGAGACGGCGGCGATCACCCTCGGGAATCCGCCGTCGACCGCAGCCGGGCCAGCCGCAGGCCGGCCCAGAGCAGCAGGGCGGCGACCCCCACCAGGAGATACTCGATCACCGGGATGCGCACGACCTCGTCCAGGCTCCCCCATCCGCGGACCCCGTACACCACCAGGACCGCCCCCACGTAGCAGGCGGCCAGCGACCAGCGCGCCCGTGCGCCCAGTCCCAGGCCGTGCATCTGGGTGAGGACGAACACGCCCAGGAACCCGAACAGGAACATCGGCCAGACTCCGCCGGGCCCGCTGTTCATGACGGCGACGAGGGTGCCGTGCACCGCCACCAGGAGCTCCAGGGTGAGCGTCCACCACCTGTTCGTGTGCGCGCGGGTGAGGAACAGGCTGCCCTGCAGCAGGAGCAGGAACATGTAGAAGAACCCGATCAGGTGCCCGCTGCTGGTCTCCATCGGGTGATACCAGAACGTGTAGACGGCGGCCCAGCTGAACAGATAGCCGTGATACCGCCGGGCGAAGTCCACCACCTCGCCCGGGATGGGGGCCGGCCGGCCGGCGAACAGGCCCCGCCGCCGGTTCTCCATGAGGAGCACCACGATCAGCAGGAGCACGACCGATCCCTGCGAGCTGAAGATCGACACGTCCTGCGCCAGCCCGTCGTAGAACACCTGGGTCTGCGCCTGGTGCAGGAGGATGAACGCGAAGTTCACCGCGAGCGCCACGAGGTTCACCCGGTGCAGCCCGGAGGTGTAGCGGCGGACCCTCGTCTGGGCGTAGTAGATCACGCCCCAGAGCGCGAGCTGGTGGCCCGCGTAGCCCAGCCAGGCTGACAGTCTGGTCCAGACGGTGGGCTCGGGCAGCTTCCAGTAGTACCAGGAGGCGCCCTGATCAGGCAGCAGCGTGATGCCCTGCAGCCGCTGACCTGCCAGCCAGACGAGCCCGGTCAGCACGGCGCTGGCGGCCACGCCCCAGACGAGCGTCGCGTTGGCACTCCACCGATTGTTCAGCATGCTGAACATTATGCGGGGCTACGGCCATCCGGGTCACAATGAGGCGGTGGTGATGGACGACGACATCGGCTCCTGGCCGACGGGGCGCTTGCTGTCGGTGGCGGCCCGGGTGGTGGAGGGGCGCTTCCACGCGTTCCTCGAGACGCGCGGCCTGACGCACGCCGGCCTGATCGCCCTGCACCACCTGGCGGGCGGTCCCCGCTCGCAGCGGGAGATCGCCGTGCTGTGCCGGGTGACGGACCAGACGATCAGCAGGACCGTCGACCATCTGCGCCAGGCGGGATACGTCGAGCGCCGCACCGACGAGCGCGACCGCCGGCGGCTGCTGGTGCGCATCACCGAAGCGGGCGAACGGGTCCTCGCGGACGCCCGCCATGCCGAGCGCGCCTCCGACCGGTTGCTCGGGGCGCTGGACGACTACGACTGGTTCAGGGGCCAGCTCGTCAAGCTGATCACCGCCGCTTCCTGAACGGCGCCGCCGCGAACCTGACCAGCGCCTTGCGCCTGGTGAGCCAGCGCACCTGGGCGCCGTTGCGCGCCCGGGCGAGCGCCTGCCTCGCCAGCCACGGGGTGACGGTCTCGACCCGATCGGCCAGGATCGCGAACACCTTGCCGGCCCTGGCCAGCTCCTCTTCGCCGTAGTCGTGGACCAGCAGGTCGGTGAAGACCATCCCCGGGCTGAGCAGGCCCACGGAGACCCCGGCGGGCACCTCGCGGGCCAGGGCCCTGGTCACGTAGGTGAGCGCCCGCTTGCTCGCCCCGTACATCGCCAGGCCGGGCACGACGCGCCCGTCGCTGCCGAGCCCTTCCATGTTCCACACGTGCCCGCCGCCCTCCTGCCCGGCCATCCCCTCGATGGCGACGGCGCTGCCGTTGACCGCTCCCAGGAGGTTGACCTGCAGCACCCGTGCCGCGTCGGCGGCGGGCAGCTCCCACACCGGCCGGCGCGCGTGCGAGATCCCGGCGTTGTTGATCCAGACGTCCACCCGCCCGAACCGGGCGACGGCCGCGTCCCACAGCCCCCGCATCTGTTCGCGGTCGGCCACGTCCGCCACGACCGCGCAGATCCGCTCGCCGTCGAGCCCGCCGGCGGCCTCGGCCACCGATTCGGCCCGGCTGCCGCAGAAGGCCACCTGGTGCCCCAGCCGCAGGAACTCCCGGACCAGCCCGTGCCCGATCCCCCGCGTGCCCCCCGTCACCACGATGACCATCCGGCACTCCTCAGCTGACGACCTTCGACCGGGGCTGCCACGCCGGCACCCCGCTGCGAGAGGCCAACGTACTCCCAGCGGCCCACAGCGCGATGCCGATGTACAGCACCTGCTCCGGGATCCGCAGCCACAGCGGCGTGGCCGTCTCCCCGTTGAAGGGGGCGGCGGAGACGGCGGCGTAGATGTTGGCGGGAAGCAGCAGCACGAACAGCACGGCCAGGCTGATCCCCGCCGCCCGCCGCGTCCGGGCCAGGACCAGCCCGGCGGCGCCGAGCAGCTCCAGCACGCCGGACGCGTACACCACGAAGCTCGGGAACGGCACGAACGGCGGCACCATGCGCACCATGTCCTCGTGGTTGGGCATGAAGGTGACTCCGGCGGGGACGAAGTGCGCGCTGGCGGTGACCACGAGCATGGCGGCCAGCGCGTGCGCGGCACTGACCCGCCAGGTGGCGAACCGGCGGACGCCGAGCACACCCAGCAACCGGAAAACCAGCAGGGCGACCGCGAGGGTGCCGATGACGACGAACATGACTCTCCTTTGGATAGCGACACTATCTAGTATTTAGATAGTAACCCTATCCAAGGCGATCTGGGGTCACATTCCCGCGAGCCTGACGGTGACCTCGGGTCCGAGCAGGGACCAGCTCCGGCCGTCACCCCAGACCGACGACGAGTCCGTGAACGGCCGCAGCAACGCGACGAGCTCGGCGTCACCCCGGCCGTTGAGCTCGTCCGAAGCTATCTTCCGCGCCACTCCGGCAAGGAAGTCGGCGACCTGCACCCGGGGATCGAACCGCGAGTCCACCAGCTGAAAGCCGGACAGCCGCCCGCGCGGCGGACCGTCGGGAGCCGACGGGGCGAACGTCTCCTTGAGCCGCGCGATCCGCTCCTCCGTCAGCGTGTTGGTCTCGTCGTGCACGATCGAGACCGCCTTCCCGCCCGCTCCCCAGTGGACGACGGCCTGCGCGATCGCGGGGATGAGGGGATCCAGCCCCGGGCCGTCGAAGAGCTGCGCCAGGAAACTCCCGGCGCGCTCCCTGCCCTGCCCGAGCAGCCCCATGATCTCGCCCACCCGCCCGTCGGGAGGAAAGTCCTCCACCAGTTGGAAGAACGAGTCGGCGGACGTCCTGCCCCGCATCAGGTCGTTGAACGCCTCCAGGAACGCCGTCCACCGTTGGGGCCCGTACGTACGTGGACCCTCGCGATGCAGGGTGAGGGCCATCGCCTGCCGTTCGGCGGCGGTCGCCTGAGCAAGCAGGTCGACGGCCTTGACGACGGCGTAGAAGGTCTTGTCGATCAGATATACGCGGGCGTTTCCCAGAATCGGCCCCGACGGCCCGAGCAGCCACTCCAGAACCGCCCGATGCTTGCCCCTGAGCAGATGATTCGCTTTGTATTCGGTCGCGGGAGAGCGAATCCTATTGCGCGTCTCGCGGATGCACTCCGCCGCCGATTCGGCGCTCAACCGCACGCTGGCGTGGGCGAAGACATCGGTATTGCCACCGATGAGCTTCTCCCCCTCCGAACCCGACTCGTCGCAGGCGATCTCGAGGAGTCGACCGGTGGGGGGAAATTCCGCTGGCACGAGGCTATTACCTGTCATCCCCTGGTGAATTTCGGCTCGCGGCCGAGTTTAGCAACCACACCCATATCGGGGATAACGCTTTTCAGGCCGTGAGCCCGAGCGACCTGATCAGGTCGGTCAGCTCGTCACGGTAGAGGGCGGCGGGGTCGTGCGCGAGCGTGCGCAGGTGGCCGTAGATCTCCAGGGCCACCAGCCCGTGCATGCGCCCCCACACACGCAGCGCCAGGGCGACGGCGGCCGGCGGCAGCCCGGGAAACTCCTGCTGGGTCTGGGCGGCCAGGCCGGGATCGAAATCGGACCAGGCGTAACCCCGGCCGTCCGGCTGCAGGCTCCCCGCCCGCGGCCAGGCCGCCGCGACGAGGCCGGTGAGCCCGGCACAGGCGCGGTGCTCGGCCTCCTGCGCGGGGCCGCCCTCCGGGGGCTGATAGCCGGGCACCGGATCGCCGTAGATCAGCCGGAAGCCCTCGGGATTGGCCAGCGCCCACTCGCGCACGGCCTGGGCCCAGGCCAGGATCCGCCCGCCCGGATCGCCGTCCGGCACGGCGTCGCGCGCGGCCTCCGCCGCGTCCACGAGCGAGGTGTAGACGTCCTCGATGAGCGTGGTGATCAGGTCGTCGCGGGTGGCGTAGTAGCTGTAGATCGCGCCCGCGGTCATCCCCATCTCGCGGGCGATGGCACGCAGCGAGATCGCGTCAGGACCGCCGCCGGCCATGAGCGCGAGCGCGATGCTCTTGATCTCCTGCGCGGTCTGCGCCCTCAGCCGCTCCCGCCTGCTCACCGCCACGCTGTTCACGGTTGACATCGTACAGCGTTGGATTACTCTTTGCCGTACATCTTCTACACGGCGTTCAGGAATTGAACGCCAATCAAGACAGGCGGCATGATGGACATCGGGATCTTCGGCGCCTCCGGCACGATCGGCCGGCGCATCGTCACCGAGGCGGCAGAGCGCGGACACCGGGTGACCGCGTTCACCCGCGACGCCTCGCGCGTCCCGGCGGACCCGGGTGACGTGACGTGGGCCGTGGCCGACGTGCTCGACGCCGGCAGCGCAGCGGCGGCCATCGGCGGGCTCGACGTGGTGGTCAACGCCATCAACGCCGGCGACGGCATCGCCGGCGCGATCGCGAACGCCGACGTCCTGCCGGCCGCAGCGCGAGCCCTGCTCACCGCCCTCGAACAGCACCCCGCCACCCGGCTCATCGTGGTCGGCGGAGCGGGCAGCCTGGAGGTGCGGCCAGGATTGCAGGTGGTCGACTCGGAAGGGTTCGCCGAGGGGTTGCCGGAGTCGCTCGGCGTCCCGGCGGAGTATGTGAAGGTCGTGCTCGCACACAGGGAGGCGCTGCACCTCTACCGGCTGTCCAACCGCAACTGGACCTATCTCAGCCCCTCGTCCGGCCTGGTCCCCCCGGGAGAACGCACCGGCCGCTTCCGGATCGGCGGCGACCGGCTGCTCGACGCCGCCGGCGACATCTCCGCCGAGGACCTGGCCGTGGCGATCATCGACGAGGCCGAGCTCCCGCGCCACCTCCAGCGCCGCTTCACCGTCGGCTACTGACCCTGAAGCGGCCCTTGTACGATGTCGTGCGGAGGAAAAGTGGCCACCCAGCGCGAATCCAGGACCGAGCCCCGCATCCCGCTGAGCCGGGAGCGAGTGCTCCGGGCCGCGGTCAAAATCGCCGACGAGCACGGCGTCGGGTCGCTCACGATGCGCCGCATCGCCGAGGAGCTCGGAGCCGAGGCGATGTCGCTCTACTACCACGTGGGCAACAAGGAAGAGGTCCTGGACGGCATCGTCGACGTCATCGCCGGCGAGATCAACGACGTCGTCGACCGGATCGACCTGCCCTCCAAGGGCGCCGACTGGAAGAAGGCCGTGCGTCACCGGATCCTGTCCGCTCGCGAGGTCCTGCTTCGTCACCCCTGGGCGCCCGGCCTCTTCGAGACCCGCGTCACCACGAGCCCGGAGGTGGTGCGCTACTTCAACGCCCTGCTCGGGCTGATGCGGGACGGCGGCTTCTCCTACGACCTGGGCCACCACGCGCTGCACGCCCTGGGGAGCCGGGCCATCGGTTTCACCCAGGAACTGTTCGATCCGGGCGAGGGAGCCGGCGACGCGTCGCCGGACCTGCTCGAGAGCATGGCGGAGCAACTCCCCCACCTCGTCGGCATGATGCTGGAAGTCGCCCACGACGACCCCGACTCCACGCTGGGGTGGTGCGACGACCAGACCGAGTTCGAGTTCGGGCTCGACATCATCCTCGACGGTCTCGACAGGATGCGCGACCCCGCCTGACCAGGCATTGATAAACCCCCTCTTGACTCTCTTACGGCGTAAGACTACCTTACGCCGTAAGAGAGTCTTACGCCGTAAGACTGAGGGGAGCCTGTGATGAAGGCGTTCGTCCTACGTTCGTACGGATCATCCGACCGCTTGACGCTCACGGAGATCGAGCGGCCCGTGCCCGCCGACGACGAGGTGCTCGTCCGAGTGCGCGCCACCTCCGTCCAGCCCTACGACTGGCACCACATGCGCGGCCAGCCCTACGTCGCCCGGCTGATGCCCGGCGGCCCGGGGTTACGCCGGCCGAAGTTCGCCATTCTGGGCGCCGACCTGGCGGGACAGGTCGAGGCGGTCGGCAAGGACGTGACCGGGTTCGGCCCCGGCGACGAAGTGTTCGCGATGTCCAAGCAGGGCGGCTTCGC
The DNA here is from genome assembly GCF_037044575.1 of Nonomuraea sp. LPB2021202275-12-8. Classification (NCBI taxonomy): domain Bacteria; kingdom Bacillati; phylum Actinomycetota; class Actinomycetes; order Streptosporangiales; family Streptosporangiaceae; genus Nonomuraea; species Nonomuraea sp. LPB2021202275-12-8. Next base: position 13,086 of record NZ_JBAHWD010000049.1, read on the forward strand.
CGAGTACGGCTGCGTCCGGGCGGCCGAGCTGGCGCCGAAGCCGAAGAACCTGACGTTCGAGCAGGCGGCGGCCGTGCCGCTGGCCGCCAACACCGCCCTGATCGCCCTGCGCGACCAGGGCCGGATCCGGCCGGGAAAGAAGGTCCTCGTCAACGGCGCCTCCGGAGGGGTCGGCACGTTCGCCGTGCAGCTCGCCAAGGCGTTCGGCGCCGAGGTCACCGGCGTCTGCAGCACCCGGAATGTGGACCTGGTCCGATCGATCGGCGCGGACGAGGTCATCGACTACACCAAAGAGGATTTCCTGCTCACCGGACAGCGCTACGACATCCTCCTGGACATCGCGGGCAGCCGGTCGGGATCGGCCTGCCGCCGCGCGCTGACCCCCAAAGGCGCCTACGTCGTCGTCGGCGGACAGGCAGGCCGATGGTTCGAACCCGTCGGTCACACGTTCGCGGCGCTCGCCCTGTCACCGTTCGTGTCCCAGACGATGTCCCTGGCGGACGTGGTCGGCTGCAAGCAGAACAGACAGAATCTGCTCACGCTGACGGAGTTCATCGAGGACGGCAAGATCACCCCGGTCATCGACCGGACCTACCCCTTCGACGAGATCCCGGAGGCCGTCGCCTACCAGGAGGCGGGTCACGCCCCGGGCAAGGTCGTCGTCACGGTCTCGTCCGGCACGCACCAGTAGCCCGCCGCCCCCGCGCCGGCTACGGCGAGCCGGTGACCGGCGGGCGATGAGTTCCGGCGCCTGCCGGAGTCCTACCCTTGTCGCCGCGCGGCATCTCCGCGAGCCCGCTCGCCGACCCCGAGCAGGACTCCACCCCCGAACTGCGGGCCGACGACGTCGCCCTCCGCGGACTGCTGCTGTTCGCGCGGGCACGCGGCGTCACCTGCGTGAAAGGCGACACAGACCACGACAACATCGCGTCCCAGCACGTCATGATCGCAGCGGGCATGCGGCCGGCCGGACAAGACGAACGCGTCAGGTACTTCGAGATCGCCTGGACCGACACGACGGCGAACACTGACGCACGCTCCTAGAGCCTGTACGGAGTTGAGATCAGAGGGATCGCTTGCGGCATGGCCAGCGGTCCTGATAGGCCATCGAACATGGCACGGGGAGACCTCACCGACGAGGAATGGTCCTTGATCGAGCCTCACTTACCGCTGGGTGAACGGGGCCCGATCCCGGATCTGCGAAGGCTGTTCAACGCGATGATGTGGCGGTTTCGTACCGGCAGCCCGTGGCGGGACCTGCCGACCGAGTACGGGCCCTGGTCCACCGCCTACGACCGGTTCCGCTCCTGGGCACTGAACGGTGTGTTAGAGCAGCTGATGCAGGCGATGATCGCCGAGGCCGCAGCCCGGGGGCAGGCCGACCTCGACCTGGTCAGCGTCGACTCCACCACCGCCCGCGCCCACCATCATGCCGCCGGGATGGTCTTGGACGATGAGTTGAGCGCAGCGCTGGAAGAAGCCGTCGGCCGGGAAAGGGGGCTGGGTCAAAGGGGCAAACGCCCGCGAGGGCGATCCCGGCGACGCAGGGGCCGGGGACAGCGACGACTGCGACGACAGGGACGAAGAGGGGAACGAACGGAGGCGGCTACGACGCCGGCACCGGTTCAGGCTGAAGGCCGCCGGCCTGGGGCGCTCGCGGGGCGGGTTGACTAGCAAGGTGCATCTGTCGGCCGACCGTCGATGTCGTCCGCTGTCCTTCGTTCTCACCCCTGGTCAGGCCGGTGACAGCCCGCAGTTCCGCGCCGTGCTGGAGCGCATCAAGATCCGCCTGCCGATCGGTCGTCCGCGCACCCGGCCGGGCGCGGTGGCCGCCGACAGGGCATACTCCTCCCGCGGCAACCGCGCCTACCTGCGCCGACGCCGGATTAAGGCGGTCATCCCGGAGAAGGCCGACCAGGCGGCCAACCGCAAGAAGCGCGCCTCTGGCGGGGGCCGGCCGGTCACGCATGATGCCGATCTCTACAAGCAGCGCAACACGGCAGAACGCTGCATCAACCGGATGAAGGAGTGGCGTGGGCTGGCCTTCCGGTACGACAAGACCCCCGACAGTTATCTGCCGGCCTGCACCTACGCGGAGCCGTCTTATGGATCCGAAGCCTCCGGCCGGCCTAGAGATCTTCCGTATAGGCTCTAGAAGGGATTCGAGACATCTTCTGACAGAGAGGAAGCGGCATTCACTTGACGCGTCCAGCCAGCCAGAAGAGCGCGAGGGCGACCAGTTCGACGCCGGCCGACACGGCGGGCAGCCAGCCGCTCCCGTGCCCGTCGAGTACGAGTCCGCCGGCCGCGCCGCCGGCCGACACCCCGACGTAGACCGCGCTGCTGTTGAGCGCGAGCGCCTGCGGCCCCGCCGGGCCGGCCAGGGCGAGCAGCCGGGTCTGCGCAGGCGGCGGGATCCACCAGGACACGGCCGCCCAGAACACCAGCAGCGGCAGCAGCGCCAGCAACGGGACCGGACGCAGGAACCAACAGGCGCTGAAGACGGCCATCGCCGCCGCGAACCCCACGACCCCGATGATCAACGCTCGGTCGGATCCCCACCGGTCGGCGGCCCGCCCGCCGAACTGGCCGCCCGCGAACCCGGCGAGGCCGGCCAGCACGAACACCCATCCGAGCTCGACGGACCCCACCCCGGCCAGGTCGCGCAGGAGCGGCGCCAGGTAGGTCAGCACCATCATGCTGCCCAGCACGATCGCCACGATCCCCAGCAGCCCCAGCAGCACCCGAGGGCCGGCCAGCGGGGCCAGCCGGTCCCGGATGGGCATGGCGGGCGCGGGCGGCGTCTCCGGCAGCGTCCTCCTGATCGCCACCAGCGCGACCAGCCCCAGCGCCCCGCCGAGCCCGAACGTGGCCTGCCAGCCGAACGCGCCGCCCACCCAGGTGCCGATGGGCACGCCGAGTGCGAGCGATCCGGTCAGCCCGCCCATCACCAGCGTCAGGTAGCGCCCCTGCCGCCCTTCGGGGGCCAGGGTGGTCGCGATGGCGTACGCGGCGGGCACGACGGCCGCCGCCGCCACGGCTGCCAGCACCCGCAGGCCCATGAGCAGCGCGTACGAGGACGTGAACGCCGCAACCCAGTTCGCAACGACGAACAGCGCCAGCGCCCCGGTGAGCAGCCCGCGCCGGGGCCAGGTGGCGGTCACCACGGAGGCCACGGGCGCCGCCAGTGCGAACGCGATCGAGAAGACGGTGACGAACTGCCCGCCTGCGGCCTCGCTGACGCCGAGGTCCGCTGAAATCGCGGGCAGCACTCCAGCGATTATGTAGTCGTCCGTGGCGAAGGCGAACGTGGTGAACGCCAGGGCGAGCAGCCACGTGGGCAGCCGCTGCCGTACGGCGACAGGCATGGGTATCCCCTTGATTAAGGTAACGAGTGTTTCCCAGATAGGGTAACAGTCGTCACCTCAATGGCGTCAAAGGAAATTGCGATGGCCAAGACCGCCGACCCGCAACGCCGCGCGGAGTTGCTCGACCAGATCGTCGACTACCTGGCCGGGCACGGCCTCTCGACGTTGTCGATGCGCCCGCTGGCCCAGCACCTGGGCAAGTCCACGCGAGTGCTGACCCATCACTTCGCCGACAAGGAGGCCCTGCTCTCGGCGACCATGGAACGCCTGGACGAGCGGCACCGGGCCTGGCTTCATTCGCTGCCGGGCTGGTCGGGCTCCGACAGCGTCGGGACGATCATCCGGCGGACCTGGGACTGGCAGACGCGGGAGGAGAACCTGCCGGTCGCCCGCCTGATCCACGAGATCGAAGGCCTGGCCGCGGCGGGCAAGCTGGCCGGTCACGTGCCCCGACTGCTGGCGGACCGGTCAGACTTCGTGGCGGGGCTTTTGCGCGAGCGGGGCATGCCCGAGGCCGACGCGTTGCGGGTCTCCACGCTGGCCAACTCGGCGTACACGGGACTGCAGATCGACTTCCTCACGACGGGCGACCGTGAGCGTGTGGAGGCCGCCCTGGAACAGCTCTGCGCCCTGGTGGACGACTGGGTCGATTCCGCGTGAACCACAGAACGACGCCCCACCGAGATCGCCCTTGAGGGTAAGTCGCCAGAGTCTGCATGGGCCTAGAGATCCGAACTCCGTACAGGCTCTAGCCGCGGGCGCGGATGCCTGCGGCTGCCACGGCGACGTGACCGCGTACTGGCCGGTCAGTCGAAGAAGGCCGTCGCGTCGAGGTCGTGCAGGCGGTCGGGGTCGGACAGCACGTCGATGGCGACGATCTTCCCATCCGTGACGGTGAAGGCCATGACGGACAGCGGCCGGCCGTGTGCGGCGACGACCACTCCGGCGGCGCCGTTGATCAGCACGGGCCGTGCGTACGGCGAGAGCCGCCCGAAGGTGACCGCCTGCTCGGCCACGGTCCGGGCGCCGTTGATCACGACCGTGTGGCGGGCCCGCGCGACGCCGCCGTCGGAGCGCAGCACCACGTCTGGGTGGAGCACGGCGACGAGCGCGTCGAAGTCGCCGTCGCGAGCGGCGGCGAAGAACGCGTCGACGACCCTGCGCTGGCGTGAGAGATCGGGGTCGGGTGCGGGGGCCTGCCCCCGCACCCGACGGCGGGCGCGACTCGCGAGCTGCCTCGCCGCCGCCGGCGACCGCTCGATCATCGGGGCGATCTCTTCGAACGGCACGGCGAACATGTCGTGCAGGACGAACGCGAGCCGCTCGGCCGGCGTCAGCGTCTCGAGCACCACCAGCAGCGCCAGCCCGACCGAGTCGGCCAGCAGTGCCTCGTGCTCCGGGTCTCCGTCCTCGGGGCTGATGATCGGGTCGGGCACGCGCACGTCGAAGGGGTCCTCGCGCCGGTGTTCACGCGAGCGCAGCACGTTCAGGCACACGCGTGCCACCACCGTGGTCAGCCACGCTCCGAGGTTGTCCACACCGCTGGTGTCGGCGCGGTTGAGGCGCAGCCAGGCGTCCTGCACGGCGTCGTCGGCCTCGCTCACCGAGCCGAGCATCCGGTAGGCAACGGCTCGCAGGCGCGTCCGATGTTCCTCGAAACGGTCTGTCAGCCATTCGCGCTCGTCCACCGGGTCGTGTTCCTTCCTCGCGGGGCGCTCTGTACGAGTAGACCCGCGGAACCCGCCTGGTGTGACATGCGGCATCGTCGACGACCCTCGGGCAGCCGTCACCGGGCGCCGAGCTGGGACTTCGCCACTTCTCCGATCAGAGAACCTCCCAGTCGAGCTCACCGCCGACCTCTCTGGGCTTCCAGTAGCCGATGGAGCCGCCGCTTTCCATGGCGTCGGCGGTGGCCTTCAACAGGGCGTGGTACGAGCGGATCCGCTCGTCCCCGGGCGTGAAGCTCATACTGCCCTCGTGATCGGTGCCGCCGACGTCACGCCTCACCGAGTCGATCACGAGGTGGTTGCCGCTTCCGTCGGAGCCGAAGGGCACCATTCGCCCGTCCCACCATTCCGTTCGCGGATCGGGGGGCGCCTGGTCGTCACCGTCGATGCCGCACAGCTTCCGCCACGTGTCACGGATCTCCCTGACGCTCAGGTTGGCGTTGCCCAGAAAACCGAAACCCCAGGCGTCCTGCGCCATGACGGCCCCGTCGTGCCGCAGCAGTGACGCCCGCAGGTCGTCGGGGAACCGCAGCCCCATCTGCGCCTCCGCCACCGCGATGGTCGCGGCGCTTCCGGGCTTGCCGAGCGTGCGATGGCTCCTGGGCGCGTTGGTCTTCAGCCACGCCTCGATCCGCCGCCACTGCCGGTCCACCGCCCGGGTCACCTTCGCGTCGAGCTTGCGCACCCGCGGCTCGGCCCGGCCGGGCCGGCAGTCGGCGTCGGGACGCGACTCTCCGGCCGGGACCGGCTCCTGCGGCTCCCCGTCTCCGGTGGGCTCGGGGAAGTGCACGGCGTCCGGAACGGTGACCTGCTCGGTCTCGCCGACCAGGCAGGAGACACCGTCCTGCGTGCACGGGCCGTCCTGGAACGCGTACGGATGCCAGGCCATCTCCCAGTGGTGTTCCTCCACTGCCGTTTCCTTGGAGAAGACAGCGGACTCCAAGACCTGGGTGCCGCCCGCCAGCAGGACGAGCGCGAGCCCGGCCATGCCCCAGCGGGCCAGGCGGCGGCGGGTGGCCGCATCCAGCGGCTCCCTCGGCTCGCCGCGTTCGAAGAACCTGGTGAACGCGGGCCGGTCGAAGAAGGGGGGCTCGGTGGCGTAGCGCTGGAGATCCTCAGCGGTGGGGGTGCCGAGGATCGGAGCCGGAGGCCACTGCGGCACGGGGACGGCCTTGGGTGACGCCGCGTCGGAAGCCGCCTCGCCCCGCTGAACCGGAGGCCCGGCCGGGCGCCGGCGCGAACGCACGATCACGACGATCGTCACTGCAGCGATGGCAGCCGAAAGCGCGAGCCATACCCCACGAGAAGTGATCAATCGCCGCACGTCCGGCAGAGTACCCGGAATTGGTCTGCCCGGAGATCGAAAGCCCTCGAAGAGCCAAGGCCCGCCCGATCGGCCGGACGGGCCTTGTGGTCTCTGATGGGTCGATCACGGATGAGGCCAGGTCAGGTGCCGTCGATCAGGCGGATGGCGATCGCCGGGCTGAACGGGCCGGCGGGCGTGCTCGGGGCGATGCCGCAGGGGCCGTCGGAGTCGCCGGGGATCTTCACCCACAGCAGCATCTCGGTGCCGTTGTCACCGCCGAGCTGGGCGGTCGTGCCGAGCTTGCGGCCGGCCGGGTTGCACCACTCGCCGTTGGAGCCGTTGCCGTTGCGGCTGGTGTCGATCACCCACTTCGCGCCACCGCCGAGCGAGGCGTTGACCGAGGAGGCGTAGGTGGCCGACTGGCCGGTCGGATAGTAGTTGGAGACGTTCACCGCGAAGCCGCGGATGTTGCCGACTCCCGCGTTCCGCAGCCGCGTCGCCATCGTGCCGGCGGCGACCCAGCCGGCGTTCCCGGCGTCGTCCATGCAGGCGAAGTCGCCGAGGGAGTCGGGCTCGATGACGACGACCGCCGGGCGGTCGCCGATGCCGGAGGCGAGCTCGGAGATCCACGTCCTGTACTCCGCCTCGCTCCCGGCCCCGCCGCCGGAGTGCCCGCCGCAGGCGTCACGGCCGGGGATGTTGTACGCCACCAGGACGGGGAGTTTGTCGGCGGAGTCCGCGGCGGCGACGTACCAGGAAGCGGCCGCGCCGACGTCGCCGCCCCGAGGCGTCGCACGAGAGCGTGTACGACCTGCCTTATCACAGAGATAGCCAGATTTCGTGACAACTTACGGAAAACTCCTCATGCGGCGCGTGCCCGCAGCAGCAGCCCGCCGCCCAGGAGTGCCGCGGTGGCCCATGCGGCCAGCACGCCCAGGCCGGCCCATGGGCTGAGGGGCAGGCCGGACAGCTGGGTGGTCGCCTGGATGGCGAGCCCGGCGTTCATCGGAGAGATCTGCCACAGGAACCTGGCGAGGTCCGCGTCGGGAGTCATGAGGATGACGGCCGGGAAGAGATAGAGCAGACCGAGCACGACCCCGACGGCGGTCGCGGAGTCCCGCACGGCGGCGGCGATGCCCAGGCTGAGCAGGGCGATCAGCGCGAGGTAGAGCACCGAGCCGGCGGCGGCGCGCAGCATCGGCCCGCCGGTGAGGGCCAGCGTCTCGGGGGTGAAGCCGTTGTCCAGCAGGATGCGCCGCCCGGCCAGCGCGGAGCCGAGCACGGCGACGCCCCCCGCGGCCAGCGTCAGCCCGGTGAGGACGACGGCCTTGGCGGCCAGAACGGTGATCCGTCCGGGCATCGCCGTCAGGGTGGTGCGGATCATGCCGGTGCCGAACTCACCGCTGATCGCCAGCACGGCCAGGACGGCGACGACGGCCTGGCCCGCCTGGACGCCGAAGAGGCTGATCCTGGCGGGGTCGTAGCCGCAGCCGGCCGATGCGCACGACACGAGGGCGGCTGCCGCGACGCTCACCGCGACGGTCAGCGCGACGAGGGCGAGCAAGAGCCCGCCCGTGCCCGGCAGCGTGCGCAGCTTCGTCCATTCCGCGTGCAGATACGGTTTCACGCGTCCCTCCGGCGCAACTGGAGAACGGCCAGGCCCAGGGCGAGCGCGGCGTATCCGGCCAGCACGGCGAAGCCCGCCCACGGCGCCAGCGGGTGGTAACCGGCGACCGGCGCGTAGTGGCCGAGCACGTGGGCGTACTCGGGAATGCTCTGCTGGATCGCGAATCCGGCGGCCGGGGTGACGCGCAGCAGCCATTGCGCCGCGGTCTCGGGCAGGACGGAGGTCGTCGCGAGGACGTACGGGACCACGATCATCGCGACGGCGGTGATGACCGCCCAGACGCCGCGCCGGAACAGGGCTCCGAGGGCGACGGCGAGCACCGCGGCGAGGGCGAGCAGCGCCGCCGTGCCGGCGATGACACGCACCTCGGTGAGCCAGGACACCGGAAGGACGTGATTGCCGTTGGCGCGCAGGATCCGGACACCGAACGTGACCGTGGGCACGCTGGCGGCGAGTCCGGCGACGAAGGTGACCGCGGCGATCGTGAGGGCCTTGGCCGTCAGCATCCACCCGCGGCTCGGTGAGGCGATCAGAGTGGTGCGGATGAGCCCACGCCGGTATTCAGCGGTGACGAACATGACCGCCACCACGATCAGCACGACCAATCCGACCAACACACCCGTGAGAGTGCGCTCGATGCTCTGACCGTCGGTGGACGGCGCGATGTCGCCGACCCCGGTGACGCTGAACGTGCCGCCGGACTCGTTGGCGCGCCCCGGGTGGTGGAAGGTCCCGTCGGGCCCTTTCGTCACACCTATGTCGTCGTTGCGCCAGGGGCCGCCGGACGTCTCGCCTTCCAGGCCGACGCGGTCGAAGACGGCTGTGGCCTCGGTGAAGCGCACGGCCGCGATGGACCCGCCGAGATCTGCCCGCGTCACCGTCAGATCTCCCGGCGAAGCGGCGAACAGCCCGATCTCCACCGTCGCCGGCAGCCCGGAAAGGTGAGCGGTGCCGACCTTGGCCCAGTTCGTGCCGTCGGCGGACTCGTACCCGGTGAGGGTGTCACCGGAGCGGGTCAGCCGCAGCCAGCGCGGGAAGTCCTTCGACACGCCGCCCGGCCGACCGGCCGCATCGTGGGTGAAGTCGTGCTGCATCCGCACGCCGTGCGCGCCGGTGACCATCACCGCCGCGTAGGCCGACCCCTGCTTCGTGCTCTGCTTGACCATGACGCCGGCCTTCGCCCACGGCACGAGCCCCGCGACGACGTTCCGGACCCCGGGGGTGACGTCGGGCTTGCGGATCTGGCCGGTCATGGAGGTGATCCGGGCGGTGATGGCCCCGTTCCCGGCCAGCGACCGGTGCACGAAGTAGAGCCTGTCCTCCACGGCTTCGCCGCCCGGCCCCACGGGAATCGCGGGACAGGCGGTCTCGACGGGACCGGCACTGCACGAGGTATGGCTGCCTGAGGCGGACGACAGGCCGAGCAGCACGATGACCAGCGCTCCCGCCACCATGGCGATCACCCAGCCGCGTACCGTCCTGAACTTGGTCCACTCGGCACGCAGCAGCCGGGCCCGGCTCATCGCGCCGCCCCGCGGAATTCGACCGCGTCCCTGGTGATGTCGAGGTACGCCTCCTCCAGCGTCGCGCGGTGGGCCGCCACTTCGGAGAACGGCACCGCGGCGGCGCTGAGCAGGGCCACGACGCGCTCGGCCGGCAGCCCCGAGACGATGAGCGTGTCGCGCTCGGTGACGGTGACGGCGGCGCCGGCGGGGGTCAGCACCGACGTCGCGCGCTCCCGTGCCGTCGTGTGCAGCGTCACCCGGTCGCCCGAGGCGGCGGCGAGCATGGCCGCCACGCTGGTGTCGGCGATCACCCTGCCGCGGCCGACCACCACGAGATGGTCGGCGACGTCCTGCAGCTCGCTCATGAGATGGCTGGAGACCAGCACGGCGCGTCCTTCGGCGGCCAGCGAGCGCAGGAAGCCGCGGATCCACACGATGCCCTCCGGGTCGAGCCCGTTGACCGGCTCGTCCAGCATGAGCACCGCGGGGTCGCCGAGCAGCGCCGCGGCGATCCCCAGCCGCTGACGCATGCCGAGCGAGAAGCCGCCCGCCTTCCGGCGGGCCACCGACGACAGCCCGACCTGCTCGATCACCTCGTCCACCCGCCCGGCGCCCAGGCCCTGGGAGTGGGCCAGCCACAGCAGATGGTTGCGCGCGCTGCGGCTCGGCTGCAGCGCGGCCGCGTCCAGCAGCGCGCCGACGTGGCACAGAGGGGTGCGCAGACTGGTGTACGACCGCCCGCCGACGAGCGCATGACCCTCGTCGGCCGCGTCCAGGCCGAGGATCACCCGCATGGTGGTGGACTTCCCCGAGCCGTTGGGCCCGACGAACCCGGTGACCCGTCCCGGCTCGACGGTGAAGGACATGCCGTCCAGCGCCAGGGTCCGGCCGAACCGCTTGCGCAGTCCGGACACTTCGATGGTTGCTTGCATGCGTCCGGTTGTACGGACACGGCTCTAACACGGGCCGAACGGAGGCTGTCACATCGCTGTTAGGTCCGGCACGGCATCCTGGAGGCCAGTAGGGACCGGGGAGAGGAACCATGAGGATGCCGCGACGCCGTGCGCCATCGATCCGCACCGTACGGTGGCGCTTCACCGTCCTGTACGGCGGCATGCTCCTCGCGTCCGCGGTCGGGCTGCTGATCATCACCAACCTCATCGGCATGAGCGGGACACGGGTCACCGAGAGCGTGCCTCTGGGGAACCCGCCGAACCCGCCGATGCGGCCGCAGGTCGCTCAGGAGCTCATCGCCGGGCTCCGTGCCCAGCTGGTGGAGGCGCAGGCGGCCCAGTCACGCCAGTTCCTCATCGGCTCCGCGGTCGCGCTCGCCATCGTGGCCGTGCTCTCCCCCCTCCTGGGCCGCGTCATGGCGGGACGGGTGCTGCGCCCGCTGCGGACGATCACCGTGGCGACCCGCCGGATCTCCGCCGACAACCTGCACGAGCGACTGGCCGTGCCGGGCCCCGCCGACGAGGTGAAGGACCTCGCCGACACCATCGACGACCTGCTGGAACGCCTGGCGGGCTCCTTCGCCGCGCAGCGCCGGTTCATCGCCGACGCCTCCCACGAGCTGCGCACCCCGCTGGCGACCATGCGCGCCTCCCTGGACGTGGCCATCGCCAAACCGGACCCCGTGCCGGCGCAGACCGTCGCCCTGGCCGACCGGCTCCGCACCGAGCTCGACCAGATCGACCGGCTCCTGGAGGGCTTCCTTGCGCTCGCCCGTGCCCAGCACGGCGCCCTGGTCGACCGGCGGACGGTCTCGCTCGGCCGGCTGGCGTCGGCCGCCCTGGACGCCAGAGCCGCCGACATCGCCGGCAAGCACCTCACCGTCCACGACGGCGACCTCCGCGACGACGCCCGGACGCGGGGAAGCGGGACATTGCTCTCCCGGATGGTCGACAACGTGATCGACAACGCGATCGTCCACAACCACGACCGCGGCTGGATCCGGATCACCGCCACGGCCGACGCCGAGACGGCGCTGCTCGTCGTGGAGACCGGCGGGGGTGTTCTCGACCAGGCGAAGGTCGCGCGGCTGGGCCGGCCGTTCCAACGGCTCGGCGCGGACCGGACCGGCTCCGACACCGGCTCCGGGCTGGGACTGTCGATCGTCGCCGCCATCGCCACCGCCCACGGCGGCAGCCTGGACCTGGATGCCCGGCCGGAGGGCGGCCTCCGGGTCGCCGTCTCGCTTCCCCTGGCGGCCTCTCAGGAGAGGATGCCGGTGTGAGGGTGCTGGTGGTGGAGGACGCGCGCTCCCTGGCCGCCGTCCTGGCCGAAGGCCTGCGCGACCAGGGCATGGCCGTGGACGTGGCGCACGACGGCCTGGAGGCCGCGGCCAAGCTCGACCTCAATCCGTACGACGTGGTCGTGCTCGACCGAGACGTGCCGGGAATCCACGGCGACACCCTCTGCCGGATGATCACCGAACGCGACCACCGGGTGATGGTCCTGATGCTGACCGCGGCCGGCACGCCCGGCGACCGGGTCAGCGGCCTGGCCCTGGGCGCCGACGACTACCTCGCCAAGCCCTTCCACTTCCCCGAGCTCATCCTGCGCATCCACGCCCTGGCCCGCAGGCAGCCCGCCGCCCGCCCGCGCACCCTGCGCGCGGCAGGCATCGAACTCGACCCCGTACGCCGCGTCGCCACCCGCGACAACCGTCACCTCAACCTGTCGGTCAAGGAATTCGCCCTCCTCGAAGCCCTCCTGCGTGCCACCCCCGCCTTCCTCAGCACGGAGGACCTCCTCGAACAGGTCTGGGACGAGTACGCCGACCCTCTCACCAACACGGTCACCGTCACCATCAGCCGGCTACGCCGCAAGCTCGGCGCCCCCGACATCATCACCACCACCCCCGGCATCGGCTACCGCATCACCGGCTAGCCTCAGCCGAGAGCGTCGAGCAGCTCACGCTCGCGCCGGGCGCTGAGGCCCGCGCGTCTTGCCCGGTCCAGCCCCTGCTCGCGCTCCCAGAGCAGCGTGTCGGTCAGCAGCTCCGCCCGGGGCCGGTGACGGAGCCCCGCGCCGCGCGCCGCACCCCCGTTGCGGGCCGACCAGCCCTCCCAGCCCGGCTCGACCAGCCACATCGGCAGCGACTCGGCCCCCATGTACTCGGCCACGCCGTTGGCGAGCAGCCATGCCGAGTCGGCGGTGACCACCGGACCGGTGTGCCCGCCGACGGCGCGGGACAGCTCGATCCACTCCCCGAGCGGCACGGCCGGACCGACAGCGTCGTAGGTGCCGACGCCCCCGGTCTCCGCGGTGTCGAGCAGCCAGGCGCTGAGGTCCCGCACGTCGACTGCCTGGGTCGACCTGGCCGGCGCATCGGGAACCAGCATCGGCCCCTGCGGATCACGTGCGGCACGGGCCACCCAGTAGCCGGAACGTCCACTGTCATCGCCCGGACCGCCGATGAGACCGGCGCGCGCGATGAGGAGGCGGTCCCCCACGACAGCCGTCGAAGCCTGCTCGCAGGCGACCTTCGCCTCGCCGTACAGCTCGTGGTCGACCTCGCTCCTGTCGGTCGGAGCGAGCAGGGCCGCGGACTCGTCCGCGTCCGGGGTGGCATGGGAGGCGTAGGCGTTGACGGAGGAGACATAGGTCCAGTGCCCGGCCCTGCCGCCCAGCGCGTCGAGCGCCTCACGAACGAAGCCCGGCTGCCACGACACCTCGACGACCGCGTCCCAGTCGCGGTCGAGCAGTGGTGCGTACGCCGAAGGATCGCGCCGGTCGGCGGCCACCAGCGTCGCTCCGTCCGCGACCTCTCCACTCTCGCCGCGAGCGAGGCACGTCACCCGGTGACCGCGCTCAAGCGCCTGCCGCGACACCTCCCGGCCCACCCATGCCGTCCCGCCCAGAACCAAGATCTCCATGCCGACACCCAAGCACCCGCGTACCACGGGCGCCCAGACGGATTCACTCACAGCGGAGCCCATTCGCTGACAGCGGACCCGATGCCTACGCCGTCCGCCGACGGGCCCGTAGTCCCGCGATCAGCAGCACCACGGCGCTCCCGTAACCGAACACCGGCAGCAGCCGCCACAGCAGCCACGGAAGCCTTCCCTCCCAGCCCGCGCAGCCGACAACCATGACGTACGAGAGCGCGATGAACACCCAGTCAAGCGCGACCGCCATCGCAGATAGCGCCGGCTCACACGGGACCCCCCGCATCAGGGCGACGCCCAGCCGCGTGCCGAGGCGACGGATTCGCCTGTGACCGATGCGCCCGCTGCGGAGAGTATGAGGCCCGATCTGCGACTTGAGCAAGATCTTGACCGTCTGTGGATCACATGAGATATTCCGATCGATCTTGGTGTGCCTGGCGACCGCGTCCGGCACCTACGCCTCTCCCTCGCAGCGCAAAGCCCGCGCCCGGGCTCCACTCGGCATGCCCTTCTCCCCCCTCGCGGAAGGCAACGAAATGCAAGTGCGTGCACCCAACGGACAGAGTCTCACCGTCGACACCCCACAGCCCTTCATCGGCGGCTGGGCCTATCTCATCTGGGCGCACGGCCCCACCGGCGGCATCCGCTTCCAGGTCACCCCGGCCGGGTCCGCCGAGCTCGTCGCCAAGCAGCTGGGCGACTGGCCCCGCTACACCGTGCGTGAGGCGCAGTGGAACGGCGGCCGGATGCTGTCGCTCGAGGACCCGGAGAACGGCGGGACCAACATGGTGTGGGTGGGACCGCACAACGAGGTCGCCACCTTCTTCAACGGCACGGGTGTCCCGTTCGAAAACTTCATGGACATCTTGGCCAAGTTCGACATTCGGGACACGCCGGAGGGGCTGACCATGTTGCCCCGGGCGGGATCGAACCTGACGCTCGGCAACCTGCTTGCGGTCAACACCATCGACCAGGTCTGCAACGTCCAGGTCAAGCCGATCGCGGACGCCTCGGAGGCGATCCCGCGCTCCACCGGCAAGCGCGTGCGCGGCGGCTCGATGTGGCGCGTCGACGAGCGGAACGAGGCCGGCGCCGTGCAGACCCGCTCGGCCTTCATGGTCAACGACACCGCCGCGACCACCGTCGTCGCCGCCCGCCCGGACGACGCGCGCTTCATCAGCGTCGTGGAGTCCATCTCATGCAGGCTGAGCTAGCGCGATGAGGGCGTTCCTTGACTCGCTGGCGGTTCTGTCCTTCCTGGGGACGGTGCTGCTGCTCTTCGCCTTCGCTTCACTGCTGAACATGGTCCGCGAGCTGCAGGGCAAGCTGCTCACCGCGCAGGCGGCCGCACCGGCGGCACCGGCCGTCAGGACGGTGGCCAGGTTCGGTTCCGACGACGGCCTGCCCACCTTCGTCCTGGTCGTGTCCGAGCACTGCCCCAACTGCCGGGAGCGTGCCCAGCACCTCTCCGCCGTGGCCGAAGCCGGTCTGCCCTGGCACGCCGTGCTGCTGGCCTCCGCCGACCGTTGCGCCGAATGGGCGGCGGACAGCCACGTCCTGCCCGTCATCGACGCCGCCCTGGTCGGCACCCTCGCCGTCGGCGCGACCCCGTCGCTGATCAGGTACTCCGCCGACGGTACGGAGGAATGGCGCCGGGTCGTCGGTTCCGACGACGACCTCGACGCCTACCTCGCCGTCAGCCCCTCAGAGAGGTCAAACGCATGACAGTCGATGTGGACCGCTACTGGGCCGAGGTGCCCTCCGTGGAAGACGAGCCGGACAGCGGCGAGCGCCGCCGCCCGACGTGGACGGCTCCCTCCCGCCGAACCGTCTTCAAGACCATGGGCGTGCTGGGTGGCGCCCTGGCCCTGAACGTGCTGTCCGCCCTGCCCGGCAGGAACAACAGCGCCCACGCGGTCGTGGGCAACGAATACACCAACTGCGCCGGCTATGACAGCTCCACCGGTTACAACAACAACACCAAGATCTGCATCGGCGCCCCTTACTCCAGGAGCTACTGCGGCGGCGACGGCTGGTTCCTGCGTTCCTCCGGCACCTGCTACAACAGCTACGCGATCAAGGCGTGCGGCGCCGGCAGCCTGACCGACCGGAACGCCTGGCGCTGGACGCACAGCGGCACCCGTTACCGCTGCGCCGACGGACACGTCGCCACCTGCGGCGGTACCACCTTCTACATCTGCTCCTGGTCCAACCCCTGATCACCCGATGAGCGACTCTTTCGCCGCCACCCGGGTCGCGCTCGGCATCATGCTGAGCACGGCCCTGGTGGTGGCCGCCCACCATCTGTGGACCCCGTCGTTCACCCTGCTGGCCTGGACGCTGATGGGGGTGACCGCCGGGTTCTCGCTGTCCGGCTCCGTTTGAAGCCTCAACTCAGCGGACCTGCTGACCTCGTCGGTCTGGCGAGGCAAGTTGCCGGTGTTCAGCATCGGACTCATGCTCGGCGCGCTCCTGGCCGGGCTCATCACGGGGGCGCTCGGCGGACTGGCCTCGATCATCCCTGAAGTGGCGCGTCTGTGGACGCTCGCCTCGATCACCGCCGTCATCATGGTCTTCGAACTGGCTGGGCGGCCGCTGTCGCTGCCACAGAACCGCCGGCTCGTGCCGCAGGACGTCATCCCTCGCGCCGGCTTCTCCGGGCCGCTGCAGTTCGGCTTCGAGATGGGCACGGGTGTACGGACCTTCACCCCGACCGCGCTGCCGCAGCTGCTCGTCCTGGTCATCGTGCTGGCCGGAGGACTCGGCCCCGGCCTGCTGGCTGGGCTGGGCTTCGGCGTGGGCCGGACGCTCATGCCTCTCTCCCGCGCGCTCAGTGGCGCCCCGCGCCAGTGGGACACGAAGTTGCTGGCCTCGACGGCATGGGTGGGACGCCTGTGCGCCACCGGGTTCCTGCTGTCGCTTGCGCTCCTTTGGACATAGATGACCGTCTTCGACATGCTGCCCGCCAGCTTCGCCCTCGCGGGCGCCGTGCTGCTGGTGGTCGCCGCGGTGCGCCGCGGCGACCTGACCTCGGTGATCAGGGCACACGATCTGCTTCCCGCCTACCTGGTACGGCTCGCGCCGCTGGCCGCCCCCGCCGAGGGTTTGGCAGGCGCCGCCGTGCTGGCCGGTTGGCTGGCCGGAGAAGCCCGGCTGCTGCGGTTCGCCGCCGCGGCCGTGGCGCTCTGGTATCTGGCGCTGGCCGCCTATCTGGCTGTGCTGCTGCGGCGCAGGGGCGGGGTGCCGTGCGGATGCCTGGACGAGACCAGTCCGGCCTCGGCCGCGAAGGTCGGCCGTGCCGTACTGCTGGCTCTGGCGACGGCACCGCTCGTCGCAGGCTGGCCGCCCGTACCTGCCGAGCCGGGCGCCCGGCTGCTCGCCTGCGGGCTGGGCGCCTTCGTGGCGGGGGTCCTGATCACCGCCGGGAAGGTGGCCGATCTTCGGGGAACCTCCGCGGCCGGCGGGCGGTAATCAGGATGACGGGCGCCCCGGAGGACCAGACATGAACCGCACGATCGTGACGCTCATGGCGCTGCTCTACGCCGCCTGTGGCACAGCGGCGCCGGAGCGGGCCGGCCCCGCCTCGCTCCTCCTGGAGCCGGGCCAGCTGAACGACGGCCGCACGTGGACGGTCGCGGCCACCGGGCACGGAACCTGGCGCGACCTGGACGCGGGCCTGGTGCCCTGCGGAAAGCGGGTCATCGCGCCGATGGAGGCCGCGACCCGGTGGCGCTCCTTCACGGCGACAGATGGGACCACGACGACGCAGGTCGTGGTGAGCGGGGTGGACGCCATGGAGGCGTTCAAGTTCTTCTATGCGGAATGCGGCGCCATCGGCAGCGTCGACTCGGTGCCCGGGCCCAAGAACGTCGCACGCCACGACGGCGAGGTGGAGGTGGCCACGATGTCGAAGGACAGGTTCGTCGTGCTCGGCGGCACCGCCTCCCACACGCAGCTCCAACTGTTCGCGGAGACCGCCCGCACCCACCTGGACGCAATCGGTCGCCCGCATCACTGAGACGGTGGCGACGGTGGCGACGGTGGTGCGCTGGGGGCGCACACGGTCGCGACGAAGCTCTCCAGGATGCGCGCGGACACCGGGTGCGCGACGTTCTGAAGGGCGCCCAGGGCCGCCCGATGGGCGTCACGGCAGGCGGTCACGGCCAGGTCCAGGGCCGCCGATCGGGCGCCGGGGGCACCGGCGAGGAGGTCGCCGGTGATCTCCGGCAGCATGTCGGGGATGGCCGAGAGCCGCCCGGTGAGCATGGCGGGCAGTGTGACGTCCAGCCGGGTCCGCTCGCCGCGCACCGCCAGGACCTCTTCGGCGTGCAGGAAGGCATGTCCGCTGTGGTTGCCGAAGTCCCGCAGCGCGCGGACGGTCTCGGGTGATGCTCCGCCGAGCTGCGCCCCGATGCGGGAGGGGAACTCCATCAACGCGGCGAACACCTCCCCGGCCCGCGACCGCCCGGCCGGGTCGATCCTGGTGGCCCGGAGCGCGGCGAGCTCGCCCAGCCAGTCCGCGAAAGACCACGACACCTCCGGAGCCGAGGCCGCCACCAGCCGTGATGCCTGCGCGAGGAGGAAGTCACCGGCCAGCACGGTGCTGGCGACGGCCCAGTCCACCCTCCTGCCCGGCGCCGCACGCGGGGGCATCGGGCCGAGGAAGGCCAGCGCCCCGAGAGTGGCGAGCTCGATCGCGGCGGCGAGGGTGGCGAAGGCGGGGTCGGGCGGCCTTCCGCCGGCCAGCAGGGCGGCGAAGAACGGCGCGGCGGGGCGCAGCCGCTGGTGCGGGGAGTGCTCTCCGGCGATCAGCAGGCGAGCGATGAACGGCCACTCCCTGCGGACGGTGTTGACGGCGACCTCGTCGCAGGCGAGCAGGAACGGTCCGAGGAGCGCCACGTCAGGGGCGGGCAGCGGCATCAGGTCGGCGGCCGTCAGCCCGGAGAACCCGTCCGGCGTCAGCACGGCCCGCCGGACCTTGGCCGAGACGGGCCGCTCGTCGTCGGCCGTGGCCACGAGGACCCGCCAGGCCAGATGGTAGCGGCGGGCGGCGTGCGTCACCGTCTCGAAGTATCCGACGAACGTCGCGGACAACCGGCGCGTGTACGCTCGGCCGGCCGCGTCCGGGTCGTCCGGATGGGCGGCGATGGCGCGGGCGGCCAGCAAGGCGCTCTGCACGGCGTAGCTGAGCCCTTCGCCGGTGAAGGGGTTGACCAGTCCGGCCGCGTCGCCGACCAGGAGCCGCCCGTCGAGGACGCTGTGCTCGGGGGCGAAACCGCTGTTGAGGACTCCGGTGACCGGCGGACCGGCGGGGGCGGCCCCGGCGAAGCGCTCATCCCCCTCGGCGAGGACGGCCCGGGCGGTTTCGAGGAGTTCGTCGGGGTCGGCGGCGCCGAGCCTGGAGGCGCCGATCGTGCAGGTGCCCTCCCGGGCTCCCGGCACCGCCCACACGCACGTCGGCCGCTCGGCCGGGTCGATGGTGCGCGGCGCGGGCAGGGCCAGCACGATCGACGCGGTCAGGTTCACCCCGCTGTACGGTTGCGCGCACAGCAGGCCGGCGGCGTGTGGCGTTCCGTCTGAAGGAGCCCCGGTCGCGACCACGAGGTGGCGTGCCGAAACGGTGGTGTCGCCGGTGGAGGCTTGCCAGGCGCCTTCCCGCCGTTCCGGATCCGTTACCGTGCCCGGCAGCCAGGTCGCTCCGGCCGCGATGGCGATCCGGCGGAGTCCGTCGACCAGGCGGCGCCGGTCGCACGCGGCGTTCACGGCCTCGGGCAGCACATGTCCGCCGCCCTGCCCCAACCGCAGCTCGACGGTGTCGACGACGCGGGCGGCGACCTCCTCCAGCGCGCCGAGGGATGCCAGGCCGCGCATGGCCGCGCCGCTGAGCACGACTTCGTAGTCCACCTCCCCGGCCTCCTCTCCGGCGAGCACGACGCGCAGGCCGTGCCGGGCCAGCTCGGCGGCGGTGATCGCGCCGGCCGGTCCCGCGCCGACGATCAGCACGTCGGCTGCGAGCGCAGTCACGAGCGGGCCGGAAGAAGCGAGGCGGCGAGCGCGGCCAAGTGGTCGCGGGGCCCGCCGGCGGGCAGCTCGTCCAGGGCGGCGAGCGCCTGGTCGTGCCAGTCGGCGGCCAGCCGCGCCGCGGCCTCCAGCCCGCCACGGGCCTCGACGAGGGAGTAGACCTCAGGCATGTCGCGGGTGCCGAACGACGGCGACAGCAGCAGCGTGGCGAGTTCTCCGCCGCTGTCGGCTCGCAGCGCGTACAGGGTGGGGGCGCCGAACAGGCCCAGCGCGTGATCGGTGCCGACCGGCTTGCCCGAGTGGTTCGGGCGCAGGTCCAGGCAGTCGTCGAGGATCTGGAACGTGACGCCGAGCGCCGCGCCGAACCGGACGAGCGCGTCCGCCACCCCCGGGTCGGACCGGACCTCCGCGGCGCCGAGCAGGCAGCAGAGCCGGAACAGCTCGGCGGTCTTGCTCTGCACGAGCTCCAGATAGGCGGGCATGGGGAAGGCGGTGTCGAAGGCACGCTCGACGTCGAGCAGCTCTCCGTAGGCGAGCCTGGCGACGGCCGTGCTCACGGCCCCGGCGACGCCCTCTCCGAGGTCGGCGGCCTCCGTGCCCACCAGCGCGAAGCAGGCCAGCCCGGCGAGCATGGCCTGTTCGGTGCCGACGGCCGTGTGCGCGGCCGGCGCTCCCCGGCGGGTCTCCGCCTCGTCGATGACGTCGTCATGCAGGAGCGAGGCCAGGTGGATCAGCTCCACCAGGGCGCCCAGGCGTACCAGCCGGCCGGGGTCGGCCGTACCGAAGCCCGCGCCGGCGGCCAGCAGCCGCGGCCGGACGAACTTGCCCGGCCCGGCGACGAGCGTGCGCACCGGAGCCCGGACCGGCTCCGGCAGGCCATCGGCCAGCCGGAGGAGCCGGTCGGTCACCTGGGAGGTGAGATCGGGCACCGCACCGGGTGGTACGGGATCACTGACAGTGGTCGTCATCGCGGTAGTTCGATGGGGCCGTTCGTCTCGATGGTGGGCACCTTGGCGATCTCGTCGTAGACGAGCCGGTACAGGTCGTGGCCGTTCATGTAGTCCAGGACCTGTCGGCGGTTCATGCCCAGGGTGGGCAGCAGCGCGTTCTGAAGGAGGGTGTAGGCGAGCTGGGCCTCCGGCGGCGTCAGCACCGACTGGGCCAGGCCGTAGATGACGAAGGCCGCGTCGTCGAGGTTCTCCTGCGTGACGACGGCGGTCGAGTTCGGGTCGGCCAGGACCGTGGCCATGAAGTCGTGGTACTTCTCGTAGTACTGCGAGGCGTAGGAGAGCTCCGACCCCGAGGCATGCTTTCCCTCCAGGCGGTCGATCACCGACTGCTGGTTGATGTAGGGGATGCGGATCAGGAGCCTGCCGAGCAGGCTCTGGGCGAGGAAGTTGTCCCGGAGGTCGTCCGCGAGGTCGTTGTCCCCGGTCAGCGGCAGGCCGTAATAACTCCCGACGCTCCCGAGGAGCGGACACGAACTCTGATTCTCGGGCTCGACCAGCGTGTCGCCGTCGCCGCCGTGGAACACCGCCGACCCCGAGTCGCCGGCGAGGCCGAAGCGATCGGTGAGGGCGAGATCGGAGTAGAGGACCATCCCGAGGGGGGTCAAGATGACCGACTCGACGCCGATGGCGGTGATCATGCTGGAGGTGTAGCCCGAGGTCCTGCCCACCTTCTCGATGTTCATGAACGGCTCGGGGGTCTTCACCGCCTCAGGAGGAGCGGCCACCACCCTGCCGTCCGGGGCGGAAACGGCGGGCACCACGTTGAGAGCGGTGAGCGCGAGGTCCATCCTGGTGATCACGCCGGTCCCGTGGTCGTCACCGCCGGTGAAGATGCCGACGGCCGGGTGCTTGACCCCCAGCGGTGGCATGCGGTCGAGAGCGGGCTGCAGGGACAGGTTCATCTGGTCGACGAGCTGGGCGATGGCGGCGTCGATCTTCGTCCCGGCCGTGGTGATGGGAACCCAGCGCTTCAGCGTGGCGATGGTGTCCTTCGCCACCGTCCCGCCGTCGGCGATCCCCGGCTGGATGATCTTCTCGCCTTTGACGCCCTTCCCCATGCGGGCCATCACGTGGTTGTTGGACAGCAGACACACCGTGCCGTCCGTCTTGTCGAGGACGAACAGCCCGAGCGTCCCCGCGGCATCGCCGTCCAGGGGGTTGGAGATGCTGCAGCCCGGCCGGGGCGGCCGCATGCGTCCCTTGACCCCTTCCACGACCGCCGACGTCAC
Source organism: Nonomuraea sp. LPB2021202275-12-8 (assembly GCF_037044575.1). Taxonomy (NCBI): domain Bacteria; kingdom Bacillati; phylum Actinomycetota; class Actinomycetes; order Streptosporangiales; family Streptosporangiaceae; genus Nonomuraea; species Nonomuraea sp. LPB2021202275-12-8. Next base: position 34,772 of record NZ_JBAHWD010000049.1, read on the forward strand.
CTCCCGCGCGGGATCGGTGACGCGGTCCATGCGGAACGGGCCGGCCTCGATCACGTCGATCTCGCAGAGGCTCCCGTCCACCTCGACGGTTCTCGGCAGCAGGCGGCGGTTGGACACGAGCGCCTCTGGGCGCTTCTTGGCGACCAGGACCACGACCACGGGCTCATCGGTCCACTGCCCGTCGCGGCGGCGGAAGCCGATGCCGGCCCCGGTGACGTTGGGATCGGCGCCGAAACTGTCGAGGATCTTCCGCTTGCCCCGGTGCAGCCGGACCTCGGTGTCCTGGTTGAACTTCATCGTGTCTCCAAGGGCCGCAGGGCGCTGGGCTGCATGCCGCGGTCGTGCAGGTGAGCCAGTCCGCCGATCCACACGGTCGCGGGGCTGTCGGAGGCGGGGTCGAGGTGGCGGGAGACGGTGGCCGCGCCCAGGGCGGCCACCGCGATCAGGGCCTGCCGCTCAGCGGGCGCCGCGGTGGCGGCGGCCCGGCCGATGCCCGCGAGCAGCGCCGGACGTGGCACGGCCAGGAGTCCCTGGGAGATCAGCAGGTCCGCCCCGGTGCGAACCGTCGCCAGCCGGGCCGGTTGCAGCCTGACCTCGGCGTTCCGCAGCCGGGAGGCGGTGACACGGCTGCCCGCCGTGCCGCGCTCGCCGAAGCTCGGGACCTCGATCGGGTAACTCGCTCCGGCCTTGGCCACCTGCAGCACCATCTCCCGCTGCTGGGGCGACAGCGCCTCGGCGGCGGCGGCGGACGCGGGCAGGGCCATGCCGATGATCAGGGTGGAGCCTGCCGCGCCCGACGCGCGGAGCATGGCCCGCCGTGTCACAGGGGCCGGTCGAGGGGGTTGGTCGCGCATCAGCCGCTGTCTCTTTCCTGGCGGTACGTGGAACGAAGGCGTCGTGCCTTGATCATCGGGAAGGTATCGTGATCGCAATTTTTGATCAAGAGATATCAACAACCGACTTGTGCCGAATTTTCACGACAGTGTCACGTAACGACGAGGTGGACATACGTGGTCGCGAACTCAGCCGAATGCGGCACGTCGCAGGGGACGACGGTCACCATGAACGTCTGGGGCAGCGGCTCCAGGCAGTCGCCCGGCCGTAACTCGGTGGCGTGGAGCCGTTGCGCGCCAGGAGGGTCGCTCTGCTGAGGCGGCGCCTGCGAGGCAGCCGCGGGTGCCGGCTCGGCGGGCGCGGACGACACCGGCGGGACAGGCTCACCCGCGCAGCCGGCGAGCGGGACGAGCAAGCAGAACACCACCAGGGATGTACGGAGCATGACACCCGAGGGTGGCACCTCTGGATCACCTCGGGGTCGCGGACCGGTCTCCAAGGGTGATGATCAGAACACGCGGTTTCCGCGCGCCCGCTCGGTCACAGGCGAGCCGGTCGGCGTCATGGGCGTGGGTGGTCGATCGCCGGGTCCGCGAACCGTACGTGGACATCGGGGAACGAGCCGTCGCCGAACAGGACGCGCGCCGCCAGAGCACGACCGGCACGACCGCGCAGCATGGTCACCGCCGCCTCCGCCGCGGCGGGAGATCGGATGCCGGCGAAAACGCGGCGCAGCAGCAGCCGGCCCCGGAACCGGGTCCGCAGCGCGCCCCCGTCGTACCGGCTCAAGATGCGCTGGTCGCCGGTACGCAGGTACCCGGCGGCGACCGCCGCGGCCAGTTCGGACATGCGTAGGCAGGGGTCCAACCCGCCGGCCGTCAGCGGCGACACCGCGCCTGCCGCGTCTCCGACGAGCAGTCCGGCGGGGCACGCCAACCGTCGCAGCACGCCGCCGACCGGGATCGGACCACCCCGACGCTCGACCGGACCGGCCGGCGCCGCGCGGCCGGGCGCGTCCGCGGCGAACGCGTCCAGCAGGTGGCGGATGCCGGTGCGCATCGCCTCCGGATATCCCGCGACGCCGACATGCGCATGCCGGCCGTCGTCGATGACCCACCCCAGGTACCCCGGAGCGATCCGGGGGTCCAGCACGCAGTGGAACGCCGGAGTGACTGCGCCCCACGCGACCGGGTGGACGAGCTCGGCACCGACCAGGAAGCGCCGGTTGACGTCGAGGCCGAGATCCCGGGCCACCCGGGAGCGGGCGCCGTCCGCGCCGACGATGAACCGGGCCGTCACCGGCTCCGCCCCGGCGAACCGCACCAGCCCCCTCGACGCGTCGACGTACCGTACGCCCAAGAGAACCCGTGCCCCTGACGACTCCGCCGCGCGGCGCGCGTGCTCATAGACGGCCGCCATGTCGGCCACGCGGTACTCGTCACGGTCACTGGTGAGCCGGATCGGCGCCCGCCGCGACGGCGGATACAGCAGCACGTCCCGGACGCCGGGCCCGAGCAGGTGGTCCGGCAGGTCGAAGTCGTCGAGGGTACGCCGTACGAAGATCCCCGTCGTACGGATGCCCGTCGACAGCGACCTGCGGCGGTCGACCACCAACACCTTCAGTCCCTGGCGCGCGAGCAGGTCGGCTGTACGCAGGCCGGCCAGGCCCGCACCCACGACCAGTACATCCACGGTCCGCATACCCTGCGACGGTAGGTGCGGTACCGCACCCATGCGAGCGTTTGCACGCTACCCGCCCAGTATCTCCACACCGTCGCCACACTCGGCCTTCCGCTGGGGAAGACCGTCACGGCGGCTGCATCCGTCCGGCGCGGCTAGGCGTGCGGCGGAGCGTCGTTCCTGGCCCGCGAACTGAAGGGTACCGGGATCACCTCCAACACCGTCGCCCCCGGCGCCATCCTGGTCGACGCCGTCCAGCGACTCGTCACCGACCTCGCGCCCGCCCGCGGCTGGGGCGAGACATGGGACGAGATCGAACGCAACGCGATCGAGGACCTGGCGCCCAACGACGTCGGCCGGTTCGGCCGGGCCGAGGAGATCGCCGCCGTCAGTGCACCTGGCCGGCTGCGGCTATGCGGCAAGCAGGCCGAGGAGATGGGCGGTGGCGGTGAGCAGGGCGGCCAGGGCGGTGATGACGGCCGCGATCGTCTTCGGGGCGACATCGGAGAGTCGCCGGATCGCGTAATAGGTGAGCCAGAGAACGGCGAGGATGGCGGCGGCGGCGCTCAGAAGGGGCAGCTGGGATGGCATGTGGTCCCCCTTTCGTATGAGGGGAGGAGTCCCCTTTGGCTGCTTCGAAAAGCTATATCGACCCTGCTCGCAGTCGTGTCGTATGGTGATTGCTCGACTACCGAGTGTCGATGTTGGCACTCTACTGCCCGAATGCGGAGACAGCCCTTCATCACGCCACGCAACATGCGAGAAATTCTCTAGAGTCGCCTTCGATTACTTAAGCGAGCGGTGGGTCCGCACCGGGCCGTGCACGCCCACCTTGAAATGACGGGCCGCTTCGCGGTGGGAGGCTCGGAAAACGTCAACGAGAAGGGACATGGCGATGGGCGACAGACACCCTGCCCTCGTACGGCTGGACGTGCTCGTGGGTCGCTGGACGGTGCGACCGAAGGTTCCCGGCGTCGGCAGCGCGTGGACGGAGTTCGCCTGGCAGGACGACGGCGCGTTCCTTCGGCAGGTCTCCGATATCGATGCGATGCCGGCCACTGCGCCGCAGGGGTGGCAGGAGAACGCGCCGTTCCCCACCGTGGCTCTGATCGGGCTGGACGACGCCGCCGAGGAGTTCACGGTGCTGTACGCCGACGCCCGCGGAGTGCATCGGGCATACCGCATGACCTTCGCGGATGGCGAGTGGAGGATGTGGCGGGACGCACCCGGGTTCAACCAGCGCTTCACCGGCACGCTGAGCCCGGACGGCGACACCGTGGAAAGTCGATGGGAGATGTCGGGGGACGGCGTGACCTGGAACCTCGACTTCGAGCTCACATACTCCCGCGTCCAGGACTCCTAGCGGGGCGAGCAGGTCACGTCACGCGCCACGATCGCCGGGCCGGGAGCCGTCCTCCAGCGCCTCGACCGCGTCGCGCAGACCCCGCAGGCCGATCTCCTCGCGCTCGACGTCCGTCGGATCGAACAGCCACTCGGTGACCGGAAGTTCGGCGACCTCTTCCGGGTGACTCGCCTCGGCCACGGTCAGTTCGACCTCGACCTCGGTCCTGAGCTCGTACAGGAATTCGTTCTCAACGTTGGGAGAGCTCATCTTTCCTCCATGCGTTACTCGGTGAATGTCCGGCACTCCGGCTGACCGCGTGGATCAGCCGCACAGCGATCTGGCCGGAGGCGAACAGGCGGGTGAAGCACTCACCCCGGTGAGCGGCCGGCCAGGCCGGAGCGGGATGTCGTCGCGGTTGTTGCCGTCCTGGACGACCCGCTCCGGCTCGCCTTCACCTTTCGTGCCCTGAGAGCGATGGAGCCCGGGACGGGGAGCCGCTACTTTCCGGCGGCGTCCTGGCTCTGCCAGTCGCGGTAGCGGATCTTGCCGAGGGTCGCGCCGTTCTCCGGCACCAGCGACCGCTCGAGCACCTCGGCTCCGAAGTAGGTCGCGTGCGGGTCGGTGACCACCTCTCGCGGGTCGCCCCAGGAGGCCAGCGCGTCGCGGAAGAACTCGTCCATCCTGGACTGCTCGGGCCCTGCCACCTCGACTCTGCCGTTCAACGGCGTCCCTACCGCGACCCGGCCGACCGCCTGTGCGACGTCGTCGCCGGCCATGGGCTGGAAGAGCACGGGCGCCATCCGCACCTTGTCGCCGTCCGTGGCGTCGTCGGCGATTCTCCGGACGAACTCGAAGAACTGGGTGGCGTGCACGAGCGAGAACGGGATCGACGATTCCTCGATCAGCTTCTCCTGGGCGATCTTCGCCCGGAAGTAGGCGTTCCCGGGCGGCCGCTCCGTTCCCACCACCGACAGCGCGACGTGGTGGCCGACGCCGGCCGCAGCCTCCGCGGCGAGCAGGTTGCGGGTGGAGGTCTCGAAGAACTCCATCACGGCGGCCTCCTCGAAGGAGGGGGAGTTCGACACGTCGATCACCACTTGCGCGCCTTCCATCACCTCGGCCAGCCCCTCGCCGGTGAGGGTGTTGACGCCGGTGTTCGGCGACGCCGCCACCGCCTCGTGACCGTGCTCACCGAGCTTCGTCACGAGCTTCGAGCCGATCAGGCCAGTTCCGCCGATTACTACGATCTTCATGACAAACCCTTTCCGTCCGCCGTGGCACCCATGTGCCAACGGGTCGCCAGCTAAGACCGGGCAGCCCCCGGGCTTGTGACAGCTGCCGCGAAATTTCTTTTCAGGCCGCGGACGAAGCCGTCGACAACGATCACGATTCCTTCTCTGAACGTACCCACTGGCCTGTGGCAATAATGAATCGCCTGCAGGCAGTCGACTTCACCGGCGCGCAGATCCGCGGCGCGCTGTTCGACCGGAGCCGCCTGAGCGGCGTCGAGCTGGTCGACGTCGAGATCAGCGGCGAGCTGCGGAACGTCGTCGTGAACGGCGTCGACATCGCACCGCTCGTCGAGGCCGAACTGAACCGTCGCATGCCCGAGCGGGCCAGGATGCGCCCCGCGACGCCGACGGGTTCCGTGAGGCGTGGGCGATCCTGGAGCGTCTGTGGGAGGGCACCATCGCGCGTGCGAGGACATTCCCCGAAACGGCACTCCACCGCAACGTCGACGACGAGTGGTCCTTCATCCAGACCCTGCGGCACCTCAACTTCGCCTGCGCCGCCTGGGTGGGCCGGATGATCCTCGGGAACAGCTCGCCGTGGCACCCGACGGACCTGCCGTGGGCTGATGGTCCGCGACGTCATGGACTCACTCACCGACGAGCAACTCGCCTCCGAGGTGACGCAGACCGAACCCGGCTGGCCCCAGCTGGAGAGCTTCCCCTTCAGGGAATGTCTCCGCATCGTCCTCAACGAGGAATGGGAGCACCGGCTCTATGCCGAACGCGACCTGACCTCACTGGAAAAGGAGCCGCACCGGCATGAGACTCGCGAGCGAGTGGCAGCCGGGAACGCATCGGCCTTGCTGCCGGCCTGTCATCTTTCCGGATGGGACAGGGCGGCCAGCTCGGTCCGCGAGGTGACGCCCAACTTGGGGAAGGCCTTGTAGAGGTGCTGGCCCACGGTCCGCGGGCTGAGGAAGAGCCGCGCGGCGATCTGCCTGTTGGTCAGCCCCTGCGCGGCCAACTGCACGATCTGGCCCTCCTGCGGGGTGAGGGCGGCCAGCGGGTTGCGCTCGCCGGAGCGCGGGGTGGCCCATCCGGCGGCGTCGAGTTCGGCTCTGGCCCGCGCCGACCACGGGTGGGCACCGAGGCGGTCGAAGGTCTGCCACGCCGAGGTGAGTGGCGGGCGGGCGTCGACGCGGCGGCGGGCGCGGCGCAGCCATTCGCCATAGAGCAGCTGGGTGCGCGCCTGCTCGAAGGGGCTCGTGTGCAGTGCGAGCGCGGCGGTGAAGTGTCTGTCGGCCGGCTCGATGAGGGCGCGGCAGCGGTGGGCGAGCGCGTGGGCCCACAGCTGGTCCAGGATGGCGGCCCATTCGATGAACCTGGCCAGCGGCTCGGTGGCCCGGCTCGGCGTGCCGCAGCGCACGGCCGCCTCCACCAGGTCGGGGACGACGCGCATGGCGGAGATCTGGTTGCGGGCCCTGCCGTACAGGAGGTCTTCGAAGGCGAGCACCGCCGACTCGGCGCGGCCGAGCCCGAGATCCAGCAGCGCCCGCGCGTCGCCGAAGCCCTGGCAGGCGCCCTCGTCGCCCTCGATCGCGCCCAGGTGGGCCAGGAGCGCGCCGGCCTGCGTCGCCCACTGGGGCTGGGCGGTGTCGCGCGCGATCCGCACCGCCTCTCCGGCGTGGGCGCGGACATCGGCGTGCCAGCCGAGCGCGAGCTGAATGCTCGCGAGATACGTCAGCGCCTGTGGCAGCAGGCCCACCCGGCTCTCCACGCGGACCGCGGCGGCGGCCCTGGTGGCCAGGTCGTGGGTGTGGCGGTCGGGCTCGGCCAGGCCCAGCGCGCCGACCAGGAGGAGGCCGCGCCGGTCGAGCCCGGCCAGCTCGCGGGCGGCGGCCACGACCTCGGGCAGCGGCGGCAGCCCTTCGGGGGGCCGTCGTAACGCGAGCGCGGCGAACCACCGGCACAGCAGATAGACGGGTGTCGCCGGGTCGCCTTCCCGCAGCCGCAGGCCGGCGAGCTGCCGCGCGGTCCGCGCGGCCATGTCCCGGTCGCCGTCGAGCCAGATGAGCGAGGAGGCGTCGAGCAGCAGCCAGGCCGCAGCCTGCGGATCCTCCTCCGCGATGTGGTCCACTCCCATGGACAGCAGCGCGTGGGCGCTCGGCAGCAGCCCCATCCCGTAGTCCGAGCAGGCCCGCACGCGGATGAGCCGGGAAGTCAGCGTCGGGTCGGTGTTCGGGCCGCCGGCGTGCTCGGCGATGGCACGCGCGTGATCGAAGCACCCGCCGTACTCGGCCGCCTCGGCGGCCAGCGTGAGCCGCCTGGCGCGGTCCTCCGGCTCGACGCTGAGTTCGGCGGCCCGCTGGTAGGCGACCGCGGCGGCCGCTCCGCCGCCGCGCTCGGCCGCGCGCCGCGCCGAGCTCTCCAGCTCGTCGGCGAGCTTCTCGTCGGGTGCGGTCGCGGCGGCCGCCTGGTGCCAGGCCCGCCGGTCAGCGTCACGCGGATCGTGCAGGGCCCTGGCCAGGGCGGCGTGTACGGCCAGCCGTACCTCTTTCCCGGCGGCTCCTTGAACGGCTGCCCGCACGAGCGGATGGCGGAAGTCGAGGCGTTGACCCTCGACGGCGACCAGCCCGCTCTCCCTGATCGTCTCCAGGTCGTCGGCCGAGGCGCCCAGCTCGCGCCCGGCGGCCAGCACGGTGTCGAGCTCACCGGTGCCGTCGATCGCGGCGACGGTCAGCAGCGTCCTGGCGGAGGTGGGCAGCGCGTTGGCCCGATGCTCGAAGGCCTCCTGCAGCCGCCCGGTCAGCGGGTGCAGGCCGAGGGACTTGGGCAGCTCGATGAGGGCCAGCGGGTTGCCGTCGGCTTCGGCGAGCACACGGTGGCGCAGCCCGACCGGCAGCTCGCCCGCGGTGGCGTCGAGCAGCTTGGCGGCGTCGGCGGGCAGCAGGCCGCCGAGCCGGTACTCGGGCAGTCCCGGCGCGGGGAAGCCCGGGTCGCGGGCGGCGAAGAGGAGGGCGACACCGTCAGCGTCCAGCCGCCTGGCGGCGATGAGCAGCGCGTCGGCGGAGGCGTGGTCGAGCCAGTGGGCGTCGTCGACCAGGCAGAGCAGGCAGCCCTCCTCGGCCAGCTCCGACAGCAGGGACAGCACGCCGAGGCCGACGAGGAAGCGGTCTCCCGCGGCAGGCCCGAGACCGAAGGCACCGCGCAGCGCGTCCGCCTGCGGCTGCGGCAGGTGCGACAGCCGGTCGAGGACGGGGTGCAGCAGCAGGTGCAGGCCGGCAAAGGGCAGCTCCGCCTCCGACTCCACCCCGGCGCCGCGCAGCACGCGCATCCCGTCCGCGGCCGAAGCGGCGTAGTCGAGGAGCGAGGACTTGCCGATGCCGGGATCGCCGCGCAGCACCAGCACGCTACTGGCGCCCTCGCGGGCCTCGGCCAGCAGCTGGTGCACGGTGGCCTGCTCGCCGTCGCGCCCCCACAGCACAGGTCGCAGGCTATTACCTATGAGATGACTCATGCGCCCTCTCCCAACAACGCCCTAGTTTCGCACGCATGACACCTTTCCAGATAGAGATCCCACAGGAAGCCCTGGATGACCTGCGCGAACGCCTGCTCCGCACCCGCTGGTCGACCGAGCTGCCCGGCGCCGGATGGGAGCGCGGCGTGCCGGTCGACTACCTCAGGGGGCTGGCCGACTACTGGGCCAACGACTTTGACTGGCGCAAGGCGGAGGCCGAGCTCAACCAGTGGCCGCAGTACAGGACCGAGATCGACGGCCAGACCCTGCACTTCCGGCACATCCGCGCCGAACGTGAGGACGCGCTGCCGCTGCTGCTCATGCACGACAACCCGGGCGGCGTCATCGGCCTGCTGGACGTGCTCACGCCCCTGTCCCGCCACTTCCACGTCGTGGCCCCGACCATGCCCGGCTTCGGCTTCTCCACGCCGCTGGCCAGTGTCGGCTGGACCGTCCCACGCACCGCCGCGCTGTTCGACGGGCTGATGTCCCGCCTCGGATACGAGCGGTACGGCGCGCACGGTGGCGGCGGCGGCGCCAACCTGTCCATGGAGCTCGGCCGCCAGGTTCCCCAGCGCCTCGCCGGCATCCACGTCAACGCCTACGTCACGATCCCATCCGGTGAGCTGCCCGAGCTGGACAAGGACGAGCAGCGGCGGCTGGGCCTCATGCAGAGGTTCATGCAGGACGGAATGGGCTTCAACATCATCATGACCACCCGCCCCCAGACCATCTCGCACGGCCTGCACGACTCCCCCGTAGGCCAGGCCGCCTGGATTGTGGAGAAGTTCAAGGAATGGACGGACGGCGACGCCGAGCTGCCCGAGGACGCCTTCTCCCTCGACCGCATCCTGACCGAGGTCAGCGCCCAGTGGTTCACCGGCACCCAGGGCTCGATCTCGCAGAGCTACCGCGACGTCTCCGAGGACCCGAAGGCGTGGGGGCCGAAGCCCAAGGTCACGGTCCCGGCCGCCTTCGCGGTGGCGGCCGGTGACGTGACGGTGCGCAGCTTGGCCGAGCAGGAGGCGAACGTCGCCCGCTGGACGGAGTTCGACCGTGGCGGGGCCTACCTGGCGCTGGAACAGCCCGAACTACTCATCTCCGACGTGCGCGAGTTCTTCGGCGGCCTTCGCTGAACAAGGACCTGCGCTGGACCGAGTTCGGCCGCGGCGGCGCCTCCCTCGCCCTCGGACTGCTTGACCTCCTCGTCGAAGACGTCCGCGCGTTCTTCCGCTGATCCGCACCATTTCTGGGAGAACTCTCCATGGCCGTGCCCCCCGGCTCATCCTCGGCCCCGCCCGGCACCGGTCAGACTCCTGTCCCCCGGAAGTGGCTCGGATTGGCCGCTGTGCTGGCCGCCATGATCATGAACTTGCTCGACTCGACCGTGATCAGCGTGGCCGCACCCGCGATCCGCGCCGACCTGGCCGGCACGTACGCCGAGCTGCAGTGGAGCGCCGCCGCCTACACCTTGGCCATGGCGGTCGGCCTGCTGACCGGAGGGCGGCTGGGCGACATGTTCGGTCGCCGACGCATGGCGCTGATCGGGGTGGCGGGATTCGCCGCCGCCTCGCTCGCCTGCGCGCTGGCGTGGTCGCCGCAAGTCCTGATCGCCGCCCGCATCGTGCAGGGACTGTTCGCCGCGGTGATGATCCCGCAGAGCTTCGGGCTGATCCGCGACCTGTTCCCACCCCAGCAGGCCGGCCAGGCGTTCGCCGCACTCGGCCCGGTGATCGGGTTGTCCACGATCCTCGGGCCGGTCGTCGCCGGCCTGCTCATCGACGCAGACCTGTTCGGGACGGGTTGGCGCATGATTTTCGGCATCAACCTGCCCTTGGCCGCCTTCGCCCTGATCGCGGGTGGGCGGGCGCTGCCGACCCGCCCGGCCACGGCCCGCCGGTCACGTCTGGACCTGCCCGGCGTGGTGCTTGGTGGCGCCGCGATGTTCATGCTCGTCTTCCCGCTGATGCAGGGCCGCGAACTGGGCTGGCCGACCTGGTCCGTGGCCATGCTGGCGGGCGCGACACCAGTGCTCGCGATCTTCGCCTGGTACCAGATCCGACGTACGCACGCCGGCCACACCCCGCTGGTCGATCTGGCGGTGTTCGCCAAGCGGTCCTACACCTCCGGCGTCGTCTTCGTCATCGTGTTCTTCGGCGCGATCGCCGGCATCACCCTGGCCATCGGTCTGTTCCTGCAACTCGGCCTGGGCTTCACCCCGCTCGGCGCCAGCCTGGCCATGTCCTCGTGGGCCATCGGGTCCTTCGCCGGCTCCCTTGTGGGCAGCACCCTCACGCCCAGGCTCGGCCGCCGGATCCTGCACGTGGGGCTCGTCGTGATGGCCGCCGGCCTGGCCGGGGTTCTCGTGGCGCTCTCGCTCGCCGGGATCGGCTTGGGTGGCTGGGATCTGGCCGTGCCGCTGCTGGCCTTCGGCGCCGGCATGGGCATGATCTTCGCCCTGCTGTTCGAGATCATCCTGGGCGACATCGACGACCATCAGGTGGGATCCGCCTCCGGAATCCTGGAGTCCCTTCAGCAACTCGGCGCTTCCCTCGGTGTCGCGATCATCGCCACGACCTTCTTCGGCGTGATCGGCGCGGCGGCCCTGCACAACTTCGACACCGCCGCCGCACCGCGCCTCCGCGCCGAACTGACGACCGCAGGCGTCCCCGCCACCACACGGGAGCAGATCGTCACCAGTCTGCGCACCTGCGTGCACGACACCGAGAACGCCACAACTCCCGACGCCGTCCCCGCGAGTTGCCGCACCGCCGACCGCCCAGCCACCCCCGCGATCACCAAGGCGATCGCAGCGGCCGCGGTCGACACCCACAAACGCGACTCCCTGGCCGCCGCCCGCACCGCCACCCAGCTCGCTCTCGCCCTCACCGCCCTGGCCTTCGCGATCGGCTTCTTCCTCCCGGCAAGGCCTCGCCGGCATTCCGTACCCACGACGACGACAGGAGCGAGTCATGGGAAATAACCTCTGGCGCGTCCCTTCCGGATCGAGATCCCGCAGGCGGGCCCCGCCATGAGCTGCACGATCGGCCGGCTCAGCCGAAACTCAGTGAGATGCGCTGAGTATGGCGTGGGCCGCGCGGACCAACTCGGCGTTGGTCGTTGCCGGCGTTCCGTCGGGCAGCTCCAGCACGTCCTCCAGTCCGATGCGCGCGTCGAGCCCGAGCTCGGCCGCCAAGCCGAATACGGGCCACGCCGCTCCATCCTCGGCGTGCAGCAGGATCGGCGCCCGCAGCGCGTCACCGAGTTCACCCAGCAGCAGACGCGCGGCAGCCAATGCCGTGCGCGGAGCGGTGTCGGTCACCTCCGCGAGCACCCGCAGCACGCAGTCCACGAGCGGCGAGGCCAGGAACCTGCTCGCCGCCCGCGTCCCCGAGAAGATGCCGGCCTCGATTCCCACACCACGCTCCAGCAAAGCCTCGGCCACAGCCTCCGCCCCCTCCTCGTGCCAGTTGACCGAGGCGTGGTCGGGCAGTACGGGCCAGGAACGAATGAGCTTGACGCGCCGGCGGGGATCCGGCATCGCCCACGCGCCCGTGGTGACCCCGACCGGTACGCCGGGAACGGCCTCGCGTACTGCGGTGACCGCGGCGGCCACACAGTCCGGATCCAGGGTGTCGGCACCCTCGGGGGTCTTCGGGTGGAGGTGGACGTCTGTCGCACCCGCCGCGACGGCCTCCCTGACCGCCGCGGCCAGTTCGGCTGGCGAGATCGGCACGCTTGGACACGCACTCTGGTCGCGGGCGCCGTTGGGACAAACTTGCAACATGGAGGCATGATGCCAGGCGGGTCGCCTTTATCGCTGCTGGCGAGGCCGGCGCCGCTGAACTGGTGAAGGGGACGGCGGACGAGCAAGGCCCGCCAAATCGTTCGCATCAGCCACCGGACCACAGATAGCTTGTCCGCTGTGCGGGACGAGGTCTACCACTACAACGAGAAACGCTGGGAAGCCCTTGTGGGGGCGGACGCGTTGTTCACCCGTCCCATGCTCGACCTGGACGCCGAGAAGGCTCGGGCTTATCTGGGCCTCGACAGGCTGGGCATCCCCGGCGACCTGGCGGGCCGAAAGGTGCTCTGCCTGGCGGGAGGAGGCGGGCAGCAGTCCGCGGCCTTCGCTCTGCTCGGAGCCGACGTGACGGTTCTCGACATCTCCTCCGGGCAGCTGGAGCGGGACCGCTTGGCCGCTGAGCACTACGGCGTCGGCGTCCGCACCATCCAAGGAGACATGCGGGACCTGTCGGCCCTCGACGACTCCTCGTTCGATCTGGTCTGGCATCCATACTCGCTGACCTTCGTCCCGGACTCCCGGATCGTTTTCCGCGAGGTCGCGCGAGTCGTCGAACGAGGCGGCTACTACTACCTGATGTGCGCCAACCCGTTCTTCTCCGGGCTCACCCACGACTCGTGGAACGGGGAGGGCTACACGCTGAAGCAGCCCTACACCGACGAGGCCGCGACCAGCTATCCCGACCAGGACTGGGTCTACGACCGGGAGTCGGCCGGCCACCGCATCCGCGAACCCAGGGAATACAGGCAGACACTCAGCCGGATCGTCAACAGCCTGATTCAGGAAGGCTTCCTGCTGAAGCTCCTATCTGAAGTCCGAAGCGACTACCCCGGTGCGGAACCGGGCAGTTGGGGACACTTCACGGCGGTGGCCCCGCCGTGGCTGGAATTCGTCTGGCAGTACCACCCGTCATCCTCGGAAAGGTGAGGGCGCCCAGGGGCACGGGTGACCGCGCACCACTCGACCGGAGATCAAGCGACCACCGCCGCAACGCTGCGATCAGGACCCGGGCGCAGGCACCTGATCCGCTCGACGTCCAGCGCCGACAGATCCAAAGGCCCTTAGCATCCGAGCTCGTAAGCCTTGATCGCCACTCACAGCAATATGCCAAGCGAACTAGCCTTGTTCTGCCGGGAGCGCAATATACGCCGAGACAAAGACAACGATCCAGCGTTACCGCCCACAGGTGAATCCCATCTGGCACTCTCACAAGGACGAGGAAACGTCGTCCTGAGAACAATGCGAAGCCGCGGCACTGATGGTGGCGGTAGCAGTTAGTCCGAGCACTGTCTTTATTCCTGCCTCACTCAGGGCCAAGCCAGGCCGCAGATCATCTCCAACACACCCGGGTCGGGCCAGCCGACGAGGTCGAGTACGCCGATGACGGTGAAACCGCCGTACCCCAGCACCCCCGCGCCCCGCGTGTACTGCCGGTCGCCTCCCAGCACCCGCATGAACAGCAGCACGACCACCCACATCACCGCAGAGTCGATCACCGTCGCAGTTGCCCAGGTCAACGACGCGGTGACGTGGAGCAGCCACGTCGTAGCCGTCGCGACGTAGAGCGCCAAGCGCAACCGCCGCGTGCTCCGGTCCTGCTGGGGCGGCGGCCCCGCCGGCGGCCCGCGCAGGATCTGCCAGATCCCCCATGTCCAGGACAGCCCGGCCAGGACCAGGAGGAGCAGATTCTGCCCTGTCGCCGCAACGCCTTCGGTCACGGTCGCGAACAGCGTCAGCCACCACAACGGGCCGAGGTCGCCAGAGATCAGGGCGACGAGGGCGGCGACCGTCAGCGCGGCGCCGTACAGACCGGTCACGAGCAGGGCGGGAAGGACTGAACGGTGACGACGTAACACGGGACGCTTCCTGGGGTTCGGAGGGGACGGGAGCGAACGCCTCACCCTACAATCGATCATGAGGAGTGACGCCAGGCGGAGGGCGCGCGTCCGCGGGCGCGTCCGATACTGGCGTAGTGCTTCCGGTCCGCGTGGCGATCAGGTCATCATGGCCTTCCGTTAAGTTCATGAACATGAGCACTCCCACACCTGGCTTGGCGGCCTGCCTGACTCAAGGGGGCCGACCGGCCTTTGTCGTGAACGTTGAGGTCTTCTTGGAGCGGGATGGCCGCTGGCTGCTCATCCAGCGCGGTAGCGGGGAAACTCATGCTGCTGGTGTGCTCGCCGGCGTCGGCGGAAAGGTCGAGACCGACGGTGCTGGAGTCGACGTCCTGGAGGAGACTGCGCGCCGGGAGGTGGCAGAGGAGATCGGCGTCGACATGACCGGAGTCGAACTCGCCTACGTGGAGAGCGGGTTCTTCGTGACCGACGATGGCGACCCGGTGATCAATGTGGTGTTCCGGGGGCGGATGCCTGCTCACGCCGAGCCCGTGGCCGCCTTGCCGCACGAGGTGGCCGGGTTCGCCTGGTTCACGGCCGCTGAGGCCGAGACAGACGCTAACTGTCCGCCCTGGATCGCACGCAGTCTGCGGCGTGCGGCGCACTGAAAGTTTCCCCAGCCTGTCGAGCCCGCAGGTCGCTGCCCCTTCAGCGTTCGCGGCTCGCTGGCAGGTCCTGCTTCGTACCCGGTACCTGGCGACAGGCCGGGCCGCCCGGGAAGGCGCAGGATGCCCCGCTAGCCTGGGCCTGGGGGCATGTGTGGGAGAAGCCATGCTTTGGCGAGGAACTTCGGCGGGGTTGCGGTCGTCATGTCCAACATGAGGGATGAGGCGCAGAACGATCGGTTCCGGCATCTGCCGGAGCGGCCAGACCCGGCAACGTGGCGGTCCGGTGTGGATGAGGGGCCGTTGCCGCAGGTAATTGCCGAGCCAGCGGAGGTGGGGGACACCGGCCTGCGCTGGGTGGCGCCCGAGCTCGAAGCGGCACGGCAGATCAGCGACGCGATTGTACGGCGTCGCGGTTCTCGGGACTGAACGGAACATGTGGACAGCTCCCCCGCAGAGTCCAACCCTGCTCGTCGGCAGCCTCGATGGGTGTAGCTCGTCCTCAGTGAGTGTCTGAACTGGTCTTTTGTGGTCGTGACTGTTTGTCGGGGGACCGCATTCTACCCAATCCAGGTTGAGTGGCTGGTCGTCGCGTGCGGTTCCCGTGATAATCGGGCATACCACAGGTCGATCAAGAGGGCTCGCGATGGCGCCGGGTTTGCGATGGGTCGTCGCATCCACCACGGTGGCGGTACTGATGATCACACAGGCGCGACCGACGCTGGGCGCTGCAGACACGGCCACCACGAAGAAAGTCTTCGCCCGCTACGTGGTGGATAGCTCCCCGATAGGAACGCACCCCGATGAAGGCCCCGTCGGCCCCTGGCGGCTGCGACTGCGAGGCGGCCAGCTGATTCGCCTGACAGACGCGATGTTCTCCGCCCCACCCTCTTGGCCCATCCTCACGCCGCATGGAAGCCAGGTGGCCTACTACCGTAAGCCCGAGCCGTCCGAACTCCACGCCTACGTGGTGATCAGCCTCACCCCAGGCGTCCGAACCGAGGAGGCTCGGGCGCTGCGCTGGGATCACGTTGTGACGTGGGTT